>NZ_CP180350.1:1829166-2137500 GCF_048006315.1 Seohaeicola sp.
CCCCGCTTGGGTCGTTGTCCAGCCTCTCACCTTCATCCCCCGATGATCGCCGTTCAGACGCGGGCCTTGCGTCGGCCACTGAAACCCGCCAAGGATCGTGACTGATCGCGATCCCTGACGAAAGGCCATGATGCCCGCTGACAGCCCCATGCACGACGACAATGGCACGCTTGACGGGCTGGCGGCCTTGGGATGGTCCGCCCATTTCGCGGATCAATGCGTAAACGAGGGCAGCGAGGCGCTGCACCCCATGCGCATCATTTCCGTGCAGCGCGCGATGGCGACCGGTCTGGACGCGCAGGGCGAACGACCGCTCGGGTTTCCGCCGGAATTGCGGGCGGGCGGTCTGGCCGTCGGAGACTGGGTGCTGGTCGACCCCGAAACCGGGCGCATCGAGACGGTGCTCGAAAGGCAATCGCTGCTCAGCCGCCGCGCCGCCGGGGTCGAGGCCAAGCCGCAACTCTTGGCTGCCAATGTGGACACGCTGTTCATCACCACCTCTTGCAATGCCGACTTCAATCCCGCCCGGCTGGAACGTTACCTCGTCCTTGCACTGGATGCCGGGGTCGCCCCCGTGATCGTGCTGACCAAGACCGACCAGACAGACGATCCCCAACGCTATGTCGCCGAGGCCCGCGCCTTGTCGGACAAGCTGGCTGGCGTGATCGCGCTGAACGCCAAGGACCGCGCTCAGATCGCTGCTTTCTCGCAATGGTGCGGACCGGGGCGCACGGTGGCTTTTGTCGGATCGTCCGGGGTGGGGAAATCGACCTTGATCAATGCCTTGACCGGCAGCGTGCAGGCCACGGCAGACATGCGGCAGGATGATGCCAAGGGCCGGCATACGACAACCGCACGGTCCTTGCACCTGATCGAGGGCGGCGGTTTGGTCATCGACATGCCCGGCATGCGCGAACTGGGCCTGCATGATGTCTCGGGCGGGATCGACGAGCTGTTCGAGGACATCACCGCCCTGACCGGGCAATGCAAGTTCCGCGACTGCAAGCATGTCTCGGAACCCGGATGCGCGGTGCAGGCGGCCGTCGCAAGGGGTCAGCTTGACCACGCGCGGCTGGACCGCTGGCGCAAACTGAAATCCGAGGACGCCCTGAACACGACCTCGATGACCGTCAGCCGCCGACGCGCGCGTGCCCTGACACGGGCGCACAAGGCCGAATCGGACGCGCAGCGCAAGGCCAAGGGCAATAGCCCGCAGCCCAAGAAGCCGCGCAAAGGCTGATCAGCGGCGCGACTTGCGTCGCGCGGCCATGGCCCATCGCATCTGGTCTTCGGTTTCGATGGCGCATGGCCTGATGCCCCGCAGCCTGTCCAGCGCATGACCGGGCACCTCGCCCGCCTCGATCATGAGGCGTAGCGCGATCATGCCGGACCGGCCGCAGCCCCCCTTGCAATGCACAAGGACACGCCCCCCACCCGAGAGGGCGGCAAGGATCTGCGTGCTGATCGCGGGCCAGCGCGATGCCGTTGCATCATCGGGCACACCGTAATCCGCGATCGGCAGATGCACCCAGCGGGCGCCGCTTTCCTGCATGATCTGGCCCAGATGCTCGGATCCGTTCTCGATCATCTCGATCCGGGTGGTCAGGCTCAGCACGATGGCGGGCCGCCAGGCGCGCAGATGATCCAGATCGCCGGCGGGATCACCCAGCCGCCCCGGCAAGGGGGCAATGGCCAGGATACCGCCGGACACCGGCAAGGCATGGATCACCAGACCGGACATCTCAGAGCGCGCGCGCCGCGAAGGTGTAGCAGCGACCGATCTGCCCGCTGTCATAGCCGATGGCGAACCAGCGCGCCCGCTGGGCACTGGTGCCATGGGTGAAGGTATGCGGTTGCGGCACCCGCCCCGCGCGGGCCTGAAGGCGGTCATCGCCGATCATCCGGGCCGCGTTCAGCGCCTCCTCCAGATCGCCTGGCTCCAGCAGCCCGTCCACGGCCCGTGCCCAGACGCCTGACAGGCAATCGGCCTGCAGTTCGAGCCGCACGGTCAGGGCGTTGCCCTCGGTGGTGCTGGCGGCCTGCCGGGCACGGTGAACCTGCCCCAAGATGCCCATCTCGTTCTGGATGTGGTGGGCCACCTCATGCGCGATCACGTAGGCCGCAGCGAAATCGCCCTTGGCGCCCAGTTGCCGCGACAGGGTGGCAAAGAAATCGGTATCCAGATAGGCCTTGCGATCCGCCGGGCAGTAGAAGGGCCCCGTCGCCCCGGATGCGCCGCCACAAGGGCTTTGCGTCACACCCGAGTAAAGTACCAGAACCGGCGGCTGATAGGTGCGCCCCGCCTGGTCCTGCATGACCTGCGACCAGACCTGTTCCGTGGTTGCCAGCACCCGGCCTGCGAACTCTGCCGCCTGCTGTTCCTCGGGGGTGGGTGCGGATTGCGTGATCTGGCCACGCGGGTCCTGATCCTGCAGCAGCGGGGTCACGTCGATCCCGGCGAAATAGCCGATGGCCAGCACCAGAAGAAAACCGACACCGCCAATCCTGGCACCGCCCCCGCCAACCCGTCGCTGTCCGCGCCGGTCTTCGATATTGCGGCTGCGCCGCACGTCCTTCAACCGCATGGTCGATCCCCCCGGAACCCATCCTGTTGCTGCCAGACTACACCAAAGCCGAGATGCGAAAAGCCCGGATTACCCTCGGCGATGTCTGGACGCGGGCGGGCCGATTGCCTAGGTTGACATCTGTTCCCTGAGCCAGAGGCCCCATGACCCAGACCCCAGAAACCGGCTACCGCGTTCTGGCCCGCAAGTACCGGCCCGAAACCTTTGCCGATCTGGTCGGGCAGGATGCCATGGTGCGCACGCTGCGCAACGCCTTTGCGGCAGACCGCATCGCCCAGGCCTTCATCATGACAGGAATCCGGGGCACGGGGAAAACCACGACGGCGCGGATCATCGCCAAGGGCATGAACTGCATCGGCGCGGATGGCACGGGTGGCCCGACGACCGACCCCTGCGGAACCTGTGAACATTGTGTGGCCATTATGGAAGGCCGCCATGTCGATGTGATGGAGATGGACGCGGCATCCCGCACCGGCGTGGGCGACATCCGCGAAATCATCGAAAGCGTGCATTACCGGGCGGCCTCGGCCCGCTACAAGATCTATATCATCGACGAGGTTCACATGCTGTCGACCAGCGCGTTCAACGCGCTGCTCAAGACGCTGGAAGAACCGCCCGCCCATGTGAAATTCATTTTCGCCACGACCGAAATCCGCAAGGTGCCCGTCACCGTGCTGTCGCGGTGCCAACGCTTCGACCTGCGCCGGATCGAACCCGAGGTGATGATCGCCCTCCTGCGCAAGATCGCGGCAGCAGAGGGTGCGCAGATCACCGATGATGCGCTGGCGCTGATCACCCGTGCGGCCGAGGGATCGGCCCGCGATGCCACCTCGCTGCTGGACCAGGCGATTTCGCATGGTGCGGGCGAAACCACCGCCGATCAGGTGCGCGCCATGCTGGGGCTGGCGGACCGGGGCCGGGTGCTGGACCTGTTCGACATGATCATGCGCGGCGATGCCGGTGGCGCGCTGTCCGAACTGGGTGCGCAATATGCCGATGGTGCCGATCCCATGGCGGTGTTGCGGGATCTGGCCGAGGTGACGCACTGGATTTCCGTGGTCAAGATCACACCGGACGCGGCCGAAGATCCCACGGTCGGCCCGGATGAGCGCGCGCGGGGTCAGGACATGGCCGATCGTCTGCCCCTGCGCGCGCTGGCGCGGATGTGGCAGATGCTGCTCAAGGCGCTGGACGAGGTGGCGCAAGCCCCCAACGCCATGATGGCAGCCGAAATGGCCGTGATCCGGCTGACCCATGTGGCCGACCTGCCGACGCCGGAAGAACTGGTGCGCAAGCTGCCCGACCTGCCGCCCCCTTCGCCGGGTGGTGGCCCATCGGGCGGCGGCATGTCGGCGGGCCATGCCGAGGGTGCAGCACCTGCCATGACACGCGGCGGCGCCGTGCCATCCGGCGGTGGTGGGTCGGGCAACACCGTGCAAGCCGTGGCCCTGGATGCCGAACAGGCGCTGGCCCGCTTTCCGACATTCGATCACGTGATCGACCTGATCCGCGCCAATCGCGATGTCAAACTGCTGGTCGAGGTGGAAACCGGCGTGCGCCTGGCAGCCTACCGCCCCGGCCGGATCGAATTCGTCCCGGCCGAAAGTGCCGCGCATGACCTGGCCCAGCGGCTGGGGCAGCGGCTGCAACTGTGGACCGGGAACCGCTGGGCCGTCAGCGTGGTCAATGACGGCGGCGCCGCCACGATCGCCGAGGCCCGCGACACGGCCGAGGCCGAGCTGAAGGCGAAAGCCGAGGCACATCCGATGGTCAAGGCGGTTCTGAGCGCCTTCCCGAAGGCCCGCATCACCGAGATTCGCAGCCCCGACAAGCTGGCCGCCGAGGCAGAGGCCCAGGCCCTGCCCGAGGTCGAGGATGAATGGGACCCGTTCGAAGACGATTGAAACACGGCGCCGGCTTCACCGGATGGGCCGCAGATGCAAACAGGAGAGAAACAGGATGCTCAAGGGACTAGGCGGTCTTGGCGACATGGCCAAGATGATGAAAGCCGCGCAGGAAATGCAGCAGAAGATGGCGCAGCTTCAGGAAGAGATGCACCAGATGACGGTCACGGGCGAATCCGGCGCAGGGCTGGTCAAGGCCACCTGCACCGTCAAGGGCGAGCTGAAGAGCCTTGATATCGACCCTTCGATCTTTTCGGCCGATGACAAGGAAGTGGTCGAGGACCTGATCCTTGCAGCAATCAAGGATGCGCAGGGCCGCGCCTCGGAAAAGGCGAAGGAAGAGATGGGCAAGCTGACCGAAGGCATGGGCCTGCCCAAGGACATGAACCTGCCGTTCTGACAAGGCCGGATCACCACCAATGAGCGCGAATCGCGAGATCGAGGCCCTGATCGACATGATGGCCCGGCTTCCGGGTCTGGGGCCGCGTTCGGCCCGTCGCGCCGTGCTGCACCTGATCCGCAAGCGGTCCTTGCTGATGACGCCACTGGCCGAACTGATGCGGCAGGTCGCAGCCTCGGCCCGCGAATGCCTGAACTGCGGCAATATCGGCACCGGCGACATCTGCGAGATCTGCGCCTCGGACAAGCGGGCCAACGGCATGATCTGCGTGGTCGAGGATGTGGCCGATCTTTGGGCGATGGAACGGTCCGGTGTCTTCAAGGGGCGCTATCACGTGCTGGGTGGCACCCTGTCTGCGCTGGACCAGGTCGGCCCCGAACAGCTGCGGATTCCGCGGCTGGTGGACCGGGTCGACAGCGAAGGCGTGACCGAGGTGATCCTAGCGCTGAATGCCACGGTCGACGGGCAGACCACGGCCCATTACATCGCTGATCAGCTTGAGGGACGGGTCACGCTGACCTCGCTTGCGCAGGGCGTGCCGATCGGGGGCGAGCTGGATTACCTCGACGACGGCACGATCACCGCGGCGCTGAACGCAAGACGCAAGGTCTGATCACCGCGTTCATCGCGTGTTTTTCGGGGCAAGCGTTGCAATGGATATTTGCAGCAAGAAGAAACAGGCGCGCGCGTCAAGTGATCCCGCGCGCGCCGGTCTTGTCAGATGACCACGACATCCAGCGGCGGGAAGCCGTTGAAGCAGACCGAGGAATAGGTCGAGGTATAGGCACCGCAATTGCGGATGATGAAACGGTCCCCCGCCCGCAGGCCCAGCGGCAGTTGCACGGGGCGCTTTTCATAAAGCACGTCGGCGCTGTCACAGGAGGGGCCTGCCAGGATGCAGGGGCCGGTTTCCTCGTGGTCGCGGTCGGTGATGAACTGGTAGCGGATCGCCTCGTCCATGGTTTCGGCCAGACCCGAGAACTTGCCGATGTCCAGATAGACCCAGCGGCAGATGTCATCCTCGGACTTGCGCGACACCAGCATCACCTCGGCGGCGATCATGCCGGCCTCGGCCACCATGCCGCGACCGGGTTCGGCCATGATGCGATCGGCTCCCTGGAACCGTGCCTCGACCATCTTCATCACCTGGGCGGCATAGGCGGTCGGCGCCTCGATTTCCTCGCCATAAAAGGCGGGGAAACCGCCGCCGATGTTCAGCAGGTCCAGATCGAAACCGGCGGCGCGGGCCGTGACCCAGGCGGCGGCCACGTGATCGAGGGTGCTTGTCCACATCTCGGCGCGGCGGGTCTGGCTGCCGACATGGAAGGACATGCCCACGGGTTTCAGCCCCAGATCGGTGGCGCGTGCCATCAGCGGCACGACCATATCGGGCGCGCAGCCGAACTTGCGGCTGAGCGGCCAATCCGCCTCGGTCGAACCGACGAGAAGGCGGATGTAGACCTGGGCGCCGGGCGCATGAATGGCAAGCTTCTCAAGCTCTTCCTCGGCATCTGCGGCGAAGACGCGGATACCGGCCGCATGGGCGAAGGCGATATCGGAAGCGCGCTTGACCGTGTTGCCATAGGAGATGGTTTCGGGCCGTGCGCCCAGGCTCAGGCACAGCTCGATCTCGCCGCGCGAGGCGGCATCGAAATGGCTGCCCTCGGCGATCAGGGTCGACAGGATCTCGCGGGCGGGGTTTGCCTTGACGGCATAGTGGATGTCGGCGCGGCCCAGGCCCGCCTTGAGCGCGCGGTATTGATCCGCGACGATCTGCCGGTCCAGCACCAGCGTGGGACGGTCAAACGACGACTGGCGGATGAAATTTTCAATGCGATGGGATGCGCGGACGGCGTCGCCGCCCAGCTGGGGGTTCACGTAGGCGTTCATGGTCATCTCCAATAGACCCGGATCAAAGACCCGACCAGTTCAACAGGAGACGTTACCGTCGCTACGTAAACACTGAGGGTCGAACCCTCGGCCAGAGGCGCGTGCGTTGGCGTCTATATCTGCGCATTTAGGACCAGTGAAAAATTCACGCAAGATATTTTCCGAAGCCCCGCAAAAAAAATTTCGGCGCTTCATCCCCGTAGTGGACCATGCGGGAAGGCCCTGCATAAACAGGGGCTTCATGCGGGCAAGGCGTCCTGTTGCGCCCATTCGGGCAAGCTGCGCCCGAGCGCCAGTTCCGCCCCCAACCGGCCCAGTTCGTCGCTGCATTTCGCACCGCGCCCGCAGCCGCCGACAGCGACCGACAGGCGTGGCCCTACCCGTTCCAACGCGGGGACATTCCGGGGGGTAAACGTCGTGATGCAAGGCTGGACATGGCTTGAGGCCACACGCAAGCCGGGCATCCGGGCGCTTACCTGGTCTGCCAGCATCCGCCCTACAGCGGGATTGCCCCCTGAACGGAACCAATCCTTGATGTCCTGCGTATCGCGCAGGATCACATCCACCGTGTCGCCCCCCATTTTCAGATAGACGCGCCCATCGGGATAAAGGATCGGAGGCAGCAGATAGGGATCGTTGCCATCCGGCTCCAGCCAGATCAGCGAGGGCATGGCGGCAAGGCGCGCAGCCTCTGCCGCATCAAGCTCAAGCAGCACGACAGTACGGGCATAGACGGTCAGCGGCAGCGGTTCAGGCAGGATCATGTTGGCGAAACCACCCGCCGCCACCAGCGCCTGATTGGCCGGAACATCGCCCTGATCGGTCCGGATCCGCAGACCTGTCGATGTCTCTTCGATACCCAGCACGGTATCTGGCAGGATCCGCGCGCCGGCCTGTTCGGCAATCCGCATCTGCGCCCGCACCAGCACGCGTGGATTGATATGGCCCGCACCTTGCGTCTCGTGCAGCGCCAGCGTGCCCGGATCGAAACGGAAGAAGGGGAAACGCGCGGCAAGGTCCGGCCCCTGCAGCACCTCGCATGGCAGGTTGCCCTGCTGCTGGACCGCGCGCAGGCGCATGATGTAGGGGCTGTTTTCGGCCCCGGCCATGACCGTTCCCGTCTGGTGAAAGAAGCGCAGGCCACTATCTGCTTCGATCTGGTGATAGCGCGCAATGCTGGCCTGGCTGGCGCGGCTCCAGAATGGCCATGGATCCAGGGCGCGCGTGATCCGACCCTCGTCATAGTGGCTGGCGAAAACGCCGGGATGCGTGGCCTTGTCCTGCGGTTCGGGCGGCCCGATCAACACAACGCCATGCCCGGCCTGGGCCAGGTGGCGGGCGGCGGCCGCACCGATCATACCGGCGCCTATGACGGCGATGACCATCTGATCCCTCCTTCGGGCTGTCATGCCGAAGATTGCCCGAAGCGATGCGGGCCTGCCAAGCCCGATCGGACGGCGGAAATGAAAAAGCCCGGGTCTTGCGCCCGGGCTTTTCGGTCTTGCCGAAAACGGCGGCTCAGCGGCGGCTGTCCTCGTCCTCGTCATCCTCGTCGTCATGGTCCGGCAGGTTGAAGAAGCTGTCGGCGTCGTACTTGGTTTCCGGCTTCTCGTCCTCGTCATCCTGACGCAGCGTGAATGTCTCAAGGCCTTCGATGGCCGTCGGCATCCGGGGGCCGTCATCCATGCTCAGCGACTGTTCGGTACTGACCAGCTTGCGGCGTTCGTCATCCGACATGACCACACCGTCGGCGGCGCGCTTGGCGGCGGCTTTCTGCACGGCGGCGTCCAGTTCGGACTGCTTGCACAGGCCAAGGGCAACCGGATCGATCGGCGAGATATTGGCGATGTTCCAATGGGTACGCTCGCGAATCGCCTGGATCGTCGGCTTGGTGGTGCCGACCAGCTTGCCGATCTGGCCATCGCTCAGCTCGGGGTGGAACTTGACCAGCCAGTAGATGGCCGCCGGACGATCCTGACGCTTGCTGAGCGGGGTGTAGCGCGGACCGCGGCGCGTTTCCTCGCCAACCGCGGCGGGGTTGAACTTGAGCTTCAGCTTGTGGAGCGGATTGGCCTGGCCCTTGTCGATCTCTTCCTGCGTAAGCTGGTTGTTCGCGATGGGGTCGAACCCTTTCACGCCTGCCGCCACATCGCCATCCGCAATACCCTGCACTTCAAGTTCGTGCATGCCGGTGAAATCGGCGATCTGCTTGAAGCTCAGCGTGGTGTTGTCTACCAGCCAGACGGCGGTGGCCCTGGCCATGATCGGTTTGGTCATGTCATCATCTCCTTGACCCGAATGCGCCCCTTGTCGGCAAATCTTTCCCGCCGCCTGAAAAGGCTGCCCTTTGGGGGGCGGGTTACCGTTGTCGGGGAACTTGGCCGGTATATAGTGGAGAAGGCTTGCCAAGAAAAGCCCGAATGCACCTGACCGTCCTTGCCAGTGAACGGAGCCACCATGCCCGCCCTTTCCCGATTGATCGTGACGCTTGCCCTGGCGTTGTGCATGAGCCCCCCCTCGCCCGGTCTTGCCGATGGCGAGAGGCCGGGCGAATTCGACTATTACGTGATGTCGCTCAGTTGGTCACCGAACTGGTGCGCGCTGGAAGGCGATGCCCGCAGATCCCCGCAATGCCGCGACGACAGCGGCCATGGCTGGGTGCTGCATGGGTTGTGGCCGCAATATCATCGGGGATGGCCCAGTTATTGCCGTACAACCGAGCCGCAACCCAGCCCGGCCATGACGGCCGCGATGGCCGACATCATGGGCACACCGGGATTGGCCTGGCATCAGTGGCGCAAACATGGGGTGTGCAGCGGGTTGTCTGCCACGGCCTATTTCGACCTGTCGCGCCGCGCCTATGCCAGCATCACTCGCCCGGCCGTGCTCCGCAAACTGGACAAGCCCGTGCGCTTGCCCGCCGGGCTGATCGAAGAGGCGTTCCTGAAGGAGAATGACCAGCTTGAGCCGGACATGCTGACAGTCACCTGTCGCGATGGCCGGATACAGGAGGCCAGGATCTGCCTGTCGAAAGACCTGACCCCCGTTCCGTGCGGCCGCGACGTGGTGCGCGACTGCACGCTCAAGGACGCCTTGTTCGATCCGTTGCGCTAGCGCGGATCAGACCAGCAGATCGTCAGGCGACACGCCCGAGGTGACGGCAGTCTTGAACCAGGCCGGTTGGCGGCCCTTGCCGGTCCAGGTGATGCTGGCATCATCGGGGTGGCGGTACTTGGGTGCTGCCGGTTTGCGCCGGGTCTTGCCCTGCGTGGCACCGGTCAATTCAGACAGCGAAAACCCCATTTCACGGGCTTTTGCCTCGAGCGCTGCAAGCGCCTGAAGTTTCTGGCGCTCTTCAAATCCTTCGATAGCTTTCGCGATTTTCTTTTGAAGGACTTTCAGTTCTGTCAGCGACATTTCTTCCAGGTCGATTTGTTCCATTACGGTCACATCCATTGTTGTCGGTCGAGGCAGTACGATCGTTTCAAAAACTACTACCTGGCACCATAGAAAAATCAATCGATCAGAGCTTTTTACATACAACCAGATTTTTGAAAGGCCAAATAAATTTGACTGAATTCCAGAAATAGATCTTCACCGTGCTTTAGGCAGACTCTTTCGAATTGGAATAGCCGACGAAATAATCGCAATGCGTGTATCGCGATGAATCCGGCAATTTAAACGCTTCGCACCACTGGCAGGACATTGGCGCGAAGATCATGTCAAACAGTTGTTTCACAACAAAAAAAGGGGGGCATTGCCCCCCTTTCGTCATGACTGAACAAGCTTGGCCTACAGCGTCAGGATCGTGCTGCCTGTAGTTTGCCGACCTTCCAGCGCGCGATGCGCATCCGCGACCTGATCAAGCGGGAAGCGCTGATCGATCCGAATCGATACATCACCGGAAAGCACTTTTTCAAAAAGATGCCCTGCCATTTTCTGACATGTCGCATGATCGCCGATATGGGTATATACGGTCGGCCGCGTCAGTTGCAGCGATCCTTTCGCGCCCAGAATGCCAAGATCAAAAGCAGGCACCTTGCCGGAGGCATTTCCGAAGGAAATCATCATGCCAAGCGGACGCAAACTGTTGAGAGAGCCCTCGAAAGTATCCTTTCCGACGGCATCCATGACGACATCGACGCCCTTGCCGCCCGTCAATTCGCGCACCTGCGCGGCGAAATCACCCTTGCGGTAATTCAGGCAATGCGTCGCGCCATGATCAAGTGCCAATTGGCATTTCTCGTCCGTGCCAGCGGTGCCGATGAGGGTGATCCCCTCGGAACGGGCCCATTGGCAGGCGATCAGACCAACCCCGCCTGCCGCTGCATGAAACAGCACGGTGTCCCCGCGCTTGAGCGGCACGGTGCGGTGAAACAGGTATTCGACCGTCAGCCCCTTCAGCATCATGGCCGCACCCTGTTCGAAGGAAATACCTTCGGGCAGCGGGCAGACCTGCGCGGCCGGCATCACGCGCGCCTCGCAATAGGCGCCCGGCGGCTGCGAGGTATAGGCCGCGCGATCACCCACCTTGAGATGCGTCACACCCTCGCCCACGGCCTCGATCACACCCGCGCCTTCCATGCCCAAGGCATGGGGCAGCGGCAGGGGATAAAGCCCGGTACGCTGATACACATCGATGAAGTTCAATCCGCAGGCATGGTGCCGAATGCGCACCTGTCCGGGCCCGGGCTCGCCCAGCGCGCGATCCACCAGCTTCATGTTTTCGGGTCCGCCGAATTCTTCGATTACAACGGTTCTTGCAACGGTCGTCATTGGGTTTCCTCTTCCCTCGTCTTTGCACGCTTGATTTGCGGCAAATCTGTCTTTCTTCACCTGGTGCTTACGCCACTTTCAAAACGATCTTGCCGATATGCCCGCTTGCCTCCATCCGGGCATGGGCCGCCGCAGCCTGATCCAGCGGGAATTCGCTATCCATCACCGGGGCCACGCGCCCGGCATCCAGCAGCGGCCAGACATCCGCCCGCAGCGCATCGGCGATGCGCGCCTTGGCCAGGTCGCTTTGCGGGCGCAGCGTGCTGCCCGTCATCGTCAGGCGGCGGCGCATCAGATCGCTGAAATTCACCTCGACCTTGGCCCCTTGCAGAAAGGCGATCTGCACCAGACGGCCATCATCGGCCAGGGCGCGGAAGTTGCGGGGGATATACAGCCCACCCACCATGTCGAGGATCAGATCGGCACCACCCTCGGCGCGCATCACCTCGACGAAATCCTCATCGCGGTAGACGATCGCGCGTTCTGCCCCAAGATCCAGACAGGCCTTTGCCTTTTCTTCCGAACCGACCGTTACGAAGACCCGCGCGCCAAAGGCGCAGGCCAGCTGGATCGCCGTCGTGCCGATCCCGCTGGAACCGCCATGGATCAGGAACCGTTCACCCGCGCGCAGACCGCCACGCTGAAAGACGTTCGACCACACCGTAAAGAAGGTCTCGGGCAGGCAGGCCGCCTGTTTCAGGTCCATGCCCTTGGGCACGGGCAGGCAATGGGCCGCGGGTGTCGCCACATATTCGGCATAGCCGCCGCCAGGCAACAGCGCGCAGACATGGTCGCCCACTGCGATGCCGCTGACGCCCTCGCCCAGCGCCACGACCTCGCCCGCGCCTTCCAGACCGGGAAGATCGCTGGCGGTGGGCGGGGGGGCGTAAAGGCCGGCACGCTGCAAGGCGTCGGGACGGTTCACACCTGCATAAGCCAGCTTGAGAACGACCTGACCGGCTGCGGCCTCGGGGATGGGTCTTGTGCAAGGCTTGAGCACTTCCGGCCCGCCCGGTTCAGAAATCTCGATGGCGCGCATCGTCTGGGTCATGTCTTTTCCTTCTTTACTTGGTGCCGCTATTCCAGCGGCCCGGCCAGCCGCCTTCGGGCGCGCCTTTTCCGGGCGCGCGTATCTTTCCCAGAACCGCGATAGGGGCGGCCAGAAGAGAGCTCAAGGCCTTGTTGTCGCGCACCGTCGCCTTGAACTTCTCAAAGCGCATCACGTCGTCGATCCGGCGGTCCAGGAAATCCCAGGTCGCCTGATGGCCAAGCGAATCATCGCCCAGCCAGAAGAGGACCGTTGCGCCGTAGACGCCCGACAGCGCGGCGCGCTTGGTGTACCAGTTGATGTCGTCCGAGGTGTCGCCCAGCGTGGTCCAGATCAGGTCGCAGGTGTTCCAGATCGCGCGCGCCCCGTCTGCCGCATAGACGGGCAACGAAAACAGCGTCGTGCCACGCCGCACGGCTTCCTTGTCATCGGCCGCTTCCAGCCTGTACCGCACCGCCAGCGCAACGCGGTCGCGAAACCGCATCGCCGACAGATCAACCTGCTGCAGTCGCTCAAGCATCAGCGCGTCGCCGCGCGCGTGATAGGCCAGCGCAAGATCCACGGCGCCGCGCGGACAGGCGGCGCGCGCCGCGGCGCGGTCGATCCCGGTATCGGCGATGGCGGCGGCGAAACTGGCCTCGGACCAGCCATCGAAGGGCACATGCATCAAGGCCGCGTCCAGCAGGCGGTCTTTCACATCTGTCTCTGTCATCAGGGGTTCCTTCCTGTGCACAAGGCCCGATAGGGTGCATCGGGCTTACCCTAGACAAGTAGGGCGCGCTTTGCTATACGGCCACCTCCTGCAAATTCTTGCAACTCAAACTTAGAAAGGTGGTGAAAACCACATGCAGGTTAGTGTTCGTGACAACAATGTCGATCAGGCCCTTCGGGCTCTGAAGAAAAAGCTGCAGCGTGAAGGCGTATTCCGCGAAATGAAGCTCAAGCAACATTTCGAGAAGCCGTCCGTCAAGAAAGCGCGCGAGAAAGCTGAAGCCGTTCGTCGTGCCCGTAAACTGGCGCGCAAGAAAGCCCAGCGTGAAGGCGGCCTTTAAGGTATCCTTCTTCAACAGCTTGAACGCTATTGAAAACGACCCCCGTGCCCCGCGCCCGGGGGTTTGTTTTTGGCCCCAGCCGTCCCGTCCCATGATGGGACATTTTCCAGACAAAGCAATATCAACGCGTTACAGGTTCGCGTTTACCAAATTTTAACCTTTGACCCTGAATCCGGCCCTGACGGCGAGAGGGATCAGACCCGCCAGCGGCGCAGCACGCGCGCAATCCGCAACCCGAAACGGCGGGCGGTTTCCAGATCGCCGGGTTCGACCATCAGCGTCTTGTCGCGCGACGAGGTGGCGCCAAGACCCAGCCAGACACCGCTTTCGTTGATGCCGGGATTGGCCTTGTTGGCAGGCGCGCCGATCTGGTCCTGACCGACCCAGACCATGCCATGCTGTGCGGCAAAGATGCTGAGCTGGATCAGGGTATTGAGCTTGTCGCCACCGGGAAAGGTCGCCACGGTGAAGCCTGCCGCGATCTTGTCGGCCCAACCCTGATTGGCCCAGATCTCACCCGTCTCATCCATGAAGGATTTGAACCCGGCGGCGGCGCTGCCCATGTAGGTGGGCGCACCCATCACGATGGCATCGGCCTGATCCAGCGCCTGCCAGTCGAGCTTGCCCATCGCCTCGACATCGATCAGGCGGGCGTCGCATCCCCCCTCGCCCAGCGCGGCGGCAATCACCTCGGCCAGGCGCCTGGTATGGCCACGGCCAGAGGCATAGGGGATCGCAACATTCGCCATGATTATCGTCCCTTGGACAGGATCATGTCGGCGGCCTTTTCCGCGATCATGATCGTGGGTGAATTGGTATTGCCGGAGGTGATGCGCGGCATCACGCTGGCATCGACCACACGCAGGCCACCGATCCCGCGCAGGCGTAAAGCGCCATCGAGCGGGGCGTCGTCATCCGTGCCCATGCGGACCGTGCCGACGGGGTGAAAGATCGTCGTGCCGATATCGCCTGCGGCTTGCGCCAGTTCGGCGTCGGTCTGGGCGGTGATCCCGGGCTTCATCTCTTCGGGCGCGTATTTCGCCATCGGGCTTTGCGCCATGATCTGCCGCGCCTGCCGGATCGCATCCACGGCGACGCGGCGGTCGCCTTCGGTGCTGAGGTAATTGGGCGCGATGCGCGGGGCATCGCGGGGATCGTTGCTGGTAATCTCGACCGTGCCACGGCTTTCGGGGCGCAGGTTGCAGACGCTTGCGGTCATGGCCGGGAAATCATGCAAGGGCTGGCCGAAGGCCTCCAGCGTCAGGGGCTGGACGTGATATTCCAGGTCCGGTGTTTCCAGATCGTCGCGCGAGCGGGAGAAAGCGCCCAGCTGGCTTGGCGACATGGACATCGGGCCGGTGCGGCGCATCACGTATTCCAGCCCGATCATCGCCTTGCCCAGAAGCGAGTTCGCCATCGTGTTCAGCGTCGTGGCACCTTTCAGTTTCCACGCGCAGCGCAGTTGCAGATGATCCTGAAGGTTCGCACCGATGCCGGGAATATCGCGGATCACCCCGATCCCGTGGCGCGCCAGCAGCGCCGCAGGCCCAAGCCCCGACAGTTGCAGGATCTGCACCGATCCGATGGCGCCTGCGGACAGGATCACCTCGGCCCGCGCGCGGGCGGTCTTGACCTGCCCACCTTGCTGGTATTCGACCCCGACGGCGCGTCCATCCTCGATCAGGACGCGGCGGGTCTGGGCATGGGTTTCCACCTGCAACCCCTGCCCCGTACGGGTCCGCAGAAAGGCCCGCGCGGTGTTCATCCGCCAACCGCTGCGCTGGTTGACCCGGAAATATCCCACGCCTTCGTTGTTGCCGGTGTTGAAATCGGTGGTCTCGGGCAGGCCCGCCGCGACGGCTGCGGCCTTCCAGTCGTCCAGCACATCCCAGTGCAGGCGCTGGTTTTCGACCCGCCATTCACCGCCCGCACCGTGCATGTCGCTTGCGCCTTCGACGAAATCCTCGGATTTCCTGAAATAGGGCAGCACATCATCCCAGCCCCAGCCGGTCAGCCCCATCTGCCGCCAGCCATCGTAATCCGCCGCCTGACCACGCAGATAGAGCATCCCGTTGATCGACGAACAGCCCCCCAGCACCTTGCCGCGCGGATAGATCAGGGATCGCCCGTTCAGACCCGGCTCCTCGGCTGTGCGATACATCCAGTCGGTACGCGGATTGCCGATGCAATAGAGGTATCCCATCGGGATATGAATCCAGTGATAGGCATCGGTTCCGCCCGCTTCCAGCAGAAGCACCCGGTGGCCCGCATCCGTCAGCCGCTTGGCCAGAACGCAGCCCGCGCTGCCCGCACCAACGATGATGTAATCCCAGGTCATGCAAGTCCTCCGTTGCGGGGCAATCTGGGCGAAGGGCGGGGCAAAGGCAACGGCTGGCGCGGGTCCATGCCGTGTCAGACCGGGATCGCGGTGGTCTTGAACACGGTCCGCAGGGCAAAGCTGCTTTGCATCTGGGCGACACCCGGCAAGCGCGAGAGGTGCTGTCGGTGGATGCGGGCGAAATCCTCGGTATCTTCGGCCACGATCTTGAGGATGTAATCGGCGGTGCCCGCCATCAGGTGACATTCCAGCACGTCAGGAATGCGCGACACCGCCTTTTCAAAGGCATCCAGCAGATCATCCGCCTGACCGGACAGCGTGATCTCGACAAAGACCAGCGTAGGCAGGCCCATCTTGCGACGATCCAGCAGGGCGACATAGCTGCTGATGTATCCGTCTTCCTCGAGCCGCTGCACACGGCGATGACAGGCCGATGCCGAGAGGTTCACCTCTTCCGACAGGTCGGCATTGGAAATGCGGCCCTTGCGCTGAAGAACGGAAAGAATGCGGCGATCTGTCGGGTCAAGCGCCATGAAACGAAGATTCCTTCGATGAAGTGCCATTTGAATCGAAGGATATCCGCAAAGCCCCTGAAAATGCGACCCCGAATTCAAACGATTTGCGCAGGCTCTGCGTCATGATGGTGCCAAATAAACACCAAGGGAGAGAGACCAATGAAAATCGGATGCCCGAAAGAGATCAAGCCGCAGGAATTCCGCGTCGGCATGACGCCCAATGCCGCGATGGAGGCTGTTGCGCACGGCCACACGGTGCTGATCGAAACCGGCGCGGGTGTGGGTGCGGGTTTCGCGGATGCCGACTATGTCGCGGCCGGCGCGACGATCATTGCGACCGCCGCGGATGTGTTCGCGCAGGCCGACATGATCGTGAAGGTCAAGGAACCGCAGGCCGGCGAGCGCAAGATGCTGCACGAGGGGCAGTTGCTTTTCACCTATCTGCACCTTGCACCGGACCCGGATCAGACCCGTGACCTGCTGGCCTCGGGCTGCACCGCGATTGCCTATGAGACCGTGACCGATCGTTCCGGTGGCCTGCCCTTGCTGGCACCGATGTCCGAGGTGGCGGGCCGGTTGGCGCCGCAGGTCGGCGCATGGACATTGCAGAAGGCCAATGGCGGGCGCGGTGTGCTGATGGGTGGCGTGCCGGGCGTGGGGCCTGCACGTGTCTTGGTGATCGGCGGCGGTGTCGTGGGCACGCATGCGGCCAAGATCGCGGCAGGCATGGGGGCGGATGTCACTGTGCTGGATCGGTCATTGCCACGCCTGCGCTATCTGGACGATGTGTTCGGGGGGCAGTTCAAGACGGGCTATTCCTCGGCCGGGTTGCTGGCAGAGTTGCTGCCGCAAGCCGACATGGTGGTGGGGGCGGTGCTTATCCCCGGTGCGGCGGCGCCCAAGCTGATCAGCCGCGCGCAACTAGGCATGATGAAGCCCGGCGCGGTGCTGGTGGATGTGGCCATCGACCAGGGCGGCTGTTTCGAGACATCGCGCGCCACGACCCACCAGGACCCGATCTACGAGGTGGACGGGATCATGCATTACTGCGTGGCCAACATGCCCGGCGCGGTTGCGCGCACCTCGACCCTGGCGCTGGGGAATGCGACGATGCCCTTCATGCTGGCACTGGCCGACAAGGGCTGGAAGCGCGCCTGCGCCGAGGATGCGCATCTGCTGGCCGGGCTGAACGTACATGCGGGGCAGCTGACCTATGCCGCCGTGGGCGAGGCGCTGGGGATCGCGACGGTCGATCCGCAAACGCTGGTGGCGTGAAAGATCGGGGCGCGGCGGGTGATCCTGCCGCGCCCGCTGGATCAGGCCAGGGTCCAGAGGTGGAACAACAGGCCTGCGAGGAACGCGCCGGACAGTGAAAGCGCGATATAGAGTGCAAAAACGCCCGGTCGCACCAGCGCCCAGACCGCGATGGCCGCAGGCAGGGACGTGACGCCGCCCGCCACGAGGAAGGCCAACCCTGCGCCGGGGGCCATGCCCTGTGCGACCAGACCGCCGACCAGCGGAAGGGCCGCGTAACCGTTGAGATAGGCCGGAACGCCGACCAGGGTGCCGATGGCGATGGGGGCAATGCCCGCGCCCCCCAGAACCGAGGTGACGGTCTCGGCGGGGATGAATGCCAGCATCAGGCTTTCCAGCAGGAAGGCCAGCAGCAGCCATTTGGTCAGGAAGAGGGTCGTGTTCAGTGCCTCGCGCCCGAACTTCATGCGCCGCGCCGGATCATGCCAGAAGCGCCAGACCACCGGCTTTGGCGCGCGCACCCTGGCACCTCCGCAGCCGCCATTGCCGATCCCGTCCCGCAGGGGCATGGCCAGACCGCCGGCCCGCGTCACCCAATGGACCACGCTGCCGCCCATCAGGCCAAGGCCAATGGCGGCCAGCGTCTTGGCGACGGCGAACTCCAGCCCCAGAACGCCCGTGGTCAGGGCAAACATCGACGGGTCCATGACGGGCGAGGCCAGCCAGAAGGCCATGACCGCCGACAGGGGAACCCCCATCGCAAGAAGTGCGGCGATCAACGGGATCACCCCGCAGGAACAGAAGGGCGAGAGCGCACCCGCAAGTGCGGCCATCGCGATCATCAGCACAGGCGCGCCGATGAAGGCACGCGCGATCAGGTTGTCGGCCCCCGTGGCCCCGGCCCATGCGGCAATCCCGATGGACAGCAGCAGGAAAGGCGCGGTGTTCAGCAGGGCCGCAGTTGCGAATATCGCCGAGGCCTGCGCCTGGGCCGCATCCATGATGGCCAGCACGGCAAGGATCAGCGCCGAGGCCAGCCAGACCCGGTGCTTGGCCCAGATCACGCGGGCAAGCGCCGCGGGGTGGCGCGGATCAACGGTGGCGTCAGTCATCTCTATTTCCCTAATTTATTGGTTTCTTACTGTAAAAAAATCAGGCCACCTTGCACGTTTTGGACAGTGTCACGCCGCTGCAGCATTCCGCAGTCAGAAAGTCCACAGTGCTGTGCATCACGTCGTAATCGACCCGGTTGATCACGGTCCGGCCCTGCTTTTCCTGCGTGACCAGACCGGCATCAACCAGCGTGGACAGGTGATGCGCCAGCGTCGAAGGTGCAATGTCCAGATGCTCGATCACCTCGCCAATGCTCAACCCGCCCTGGCCCGCCTTGACCAGCAGGCGATAGATCGACAGGCGGACATCATGGCCAAGGGCGGCCAAGGCGCGGGAAATGGGGCTTGCGGTTGTCATGCGGGAATTCATAACCAAAAAACCGGTTATGTCAATGTTTCATCTCGTGGCGACAGGCGGCGCACCTGATCAGACGCGCTGCGCCTCTTCCAGTTCGCGGACAAGGCGGCGCTCTTCCTCGACCTTGGGGGCGGTGAAGCGCGCCAGCAGCAGATAGGCAACGGGGGTCAGGTAGAGCGTCGACAGCGTGGCAAGGCCCAGGCCGCCCACGATCACCCAGCCCAGCGCCTCGCGCGCCTCGGCCCCGGCACCCGAGGATAGGATCAGCGGCACGCCCCCCAGCACGGTCGAGGTCATGGTCATCATCACCGGCCGCAGGCGGATGGTCGAGGCATCGAAGATCGCCGTTTTCACATCCGCGCCACGATCACGCAGCTGGTTGGCGAATTCGACGATCAGGATCCCGTTCTTGGCCATGATCCCGATCAGCATCACCAACCCGATCTGGCTGTAGACATTCAGGCTGAGGCCGCTGAGCAGAAGCGCAAAGATCGCGCAGGCCAGCCCGAAAGGCACGGTCGCCATCACGACGATGGCCGAGATGAAGCTTTCGAATTGCGCCGCCAGCACCAGAAGCACCACGAGGATGGCAAAGGCAAAGGTCACGATCAGGCCAGACGAGGTCTGATCCAGCGCGGCCGCCTCGGCCAGCGGGACAATCGTGTTCTCGGGCGCGATGATCCCTTCGGCGAGGATGCGCACCTCGTCCATGGCGTCACCCAGCGACATGTCCGGGGTCAGGCCTGCGGTTATTTCGACCGATCGTGCCTTGCCCTCGCGTTTGAGCTCGGGGGCGATGGCGCGTTCTTCAAGGCGCACGAAACTGGACATCGGGATCATCTGTCCGTCCGAGGCCTGCACGAAGATGTTTTCCAGATCCGTGGGATCGTTCACGGGATCGCTGCTGGACAGCATCTGCACATCATAAGAGGTGTCGTCGATGAAGACCGAACCCACGCTGCGCCCATCCAGAACCGCGCGCAGGGCATTGCCAAGGCCGGTGATGTCAATGCCAAGGTCCGAGGCGCGGGCGCGGTCGATCTCGACAAACAACTGCGGCAGGGTCGTTTCATATTCCAGCCGCACCTGACCCATGGCCGGGTTCTGCTGCATGGCCTGCACCAATTGGTCCGCGACCTGGGAGAGCTGTTCGTAATTGCTGCCGGTGATCGCGAAGCTGAGGCCGCGGCCCGCGCCACGGATCCTGAGAGAGTTGGGCTGGATCACGAAGGCGCGCACGCCCACGACGCTACCGAGGTAGCGGTTCACGTCGCCCACGATCTCTTGCTGGCTGCGGGCGCGTTCATCCCATTTGGCAAGGGTCATGACCACGAAGCCGCGGTTGGAGGCACCGAAACCGGTGATCGAGAAGACATTCGTCATCTCGCCGCTGTCGCGCAGCGGGGCCATCGCGGTTTCGATCTCTTGCAGCTTGGCGCTGGTGTAATTCAGGGACACGCCCGTGGGGGCGGTGACCGACATCAGGATGATGGCGCGATCCTCGCGCGGGGTCAGTTCCTGCCTGATGCCGCCCGAGACCAGAACGGCCGTCAGCGCGAAGAGGCCCGCGACGATCACCACGACCATGGGCGCGGCCAGTGCGGCCCGCAGCGTGGCGGCATAAAGGCCTGCCAGCCTGTCGCCCAGCCAGACCATCGGGCCTTTCTCGGGCTGGCCGCTTTCGGCGCGGGCCAGAAGCCGGCTGGCCAGAACCGGCGCCAGCGTCAACGCCACGACAGAGGACAGCATGACCGCCATGGCCAGGGTGAAGCCGAATTCGCGGAACAACCCGCCGGCCTGACCGGGCAGGAACGACAGCGGAATGAACACGGCCACCAGCGTGGCGGTGGTGGTGACGACGGCGAAGAACACCTGCTGCGTGCCAAGGACGGCGGCGGCGCGCGGCCCCATCCCCTCGGAGCGGCGGCGCACTATGTTTTCCAGCACCACGATGGCATCGTCCACGACCATGCCCGTGGCCAGCACAAGCGCCAGCAGCGTCAGGATATTCACCGAGAAGCCGACCATGTAGATCGCGGCCAGCGTGCCGATCAGGGCGACCGGCAGGGTCAGGGTGGGGATCAGGGTGGCGCGCCAGTCACGCAGGAACACGAAGATGACGGCGACCACGATCAGGATCGCCAGGGACAACGTGGTGACCACTTCGCGGATGGAGCCGTTGATGAAAACCGCGTCGTCCGAGGTGACGAAGATCTTCACGTCATCGGGCAGAACCTGCTGCAATTCGTCGATGGCCTGATGCACGCCGTTGGAGATATCCAGCGTGTTGCTGGTGGCGGCCCGGATGATGCCCATGCCGATGCCCGTTTCGCCATTGGCGCGCAGGACCGTTTCGTTCGGCGCCGGGCCAAGCGTGACGCGCGCCACATCGCCGATGGTGACGTTCGGACTCAGCTCGAGGGCCTCGAACGCCTCGGGGGTGATCACGGTCGCTGTCGTGCGCACGTTGATGGACTGGCGGCTGCCTTCCAGATCGCCTGCGGGCACATCGAAGGCCACATCGTTCAGGGCGCGCGCCATATCGGCCAGCGTCAGGCCCCTGCTGGCCAGTTCGAGCTGGTCGATATCGACGCGGAAAATCGCCTCGCGGTCGCCATAAATCTGCAGATCCGCCACCCCGGGGATCGAGATCAGACGATCCTCGACCCGGTCGCGGACCAGTTGGGTCAGATCCTGGGGCGAGCGCGTGTCGGATGTGACCGCGATCCGCATCACCGGATCGGCATTGGCATCGGCCTTGATGATCTCGGGCTGGTCGGCATCGTCGGGAAGGTCATTGGCGATGCGCGCGACGGCATCGCGCGTGTCGGTGGCCGCAACGTCCAGATCCACCCCGTCGTTGAATTCCAGCGTCACCCGGCTGCGGCCGTAGCGCGATTCCGAGGAAATGGTGCGCACGCCGGACACACGACCCACGGCCCCTTCGATGCGGCCGGTCAGTTCCTGGTCGACCGTTTCGGGCGAGGCGCCCGAAAAACGCGTGGTGATCGTGACCACGGGGCGATCCACATCGGGCAACTCGCGCACCTCGACCCCGAAGAGGGCGGCAAGGCCCGCGATGATGATAAGGGCATTCACCACGAAGGCCAGGATCGGGCGGCGGACGAACAGTGCGGTTCCGGCGGTCGTGGGCGCTGGATTGGCGGGGTTTTTCATCTTGCGCGTCTCAGAGCGTCGCAGCGGGCGCTTTGCCGTCGCGCGCCGTTGCGGCCTCGTTCGCAGGGGCGACATCGGCGCCGGGGCGCAGGGTCTGCACGCCTTCGATCACCACCATGTCACCTTCGGACAGATCGCCTTCGACCAGAACCCGGTCGGGGTTGCGCTGACGGATGACCACGGGCACACGCTGCGCCTTGCCATCCTGCACCCGCCAGACGAAAGACCCCTGGCTGGACCATTGCACGGCCAGCGCATCGACCGAAGGATAGGCCTGACCGGCCACGTCAACGGTGACCTCGAAGGCCATTCCCTCGCGCAGGCGATCCAACTCGTTGTCCAGCGCGGCCTGTACCCGCAAGGTGCGGCTGGAACGATCAACGACGTTGTCGATCGCGGTCAAGCGGCCCGACACGGGGATCGGCACCCCCGACATGGAGCGAACCTGCACCTCCATACCGACTTCAAGCGCGCCGATCACGCGTTCCGGCACCCGGAAGTCGATGGTGATCTGCGACCGATCGGTCAGCACTCCGATGACATCCTGTGCCGTCAACCTGTCGCCGTGTTCCACATCGACAAGGCCAAGCCAGCCCGAGATTGGCGCGGTCACCACGGTCTGGTCCAGATCGACCTCGGCCTGGCGGATCGCGAGGATCGCGGTCTGCAAGGCAAGCTCGGCCTCGCGAATGCGCACCGTCGTCACCGCACCAGAATCGCCCAGGGTCGTGAGGCGGCGCAATTCATCCTCGGCATCGGCCTGCATCAGGCGTGCACGCTCCAGCGCGATGACCTCGGCGCGGTCCTCAAGCCGGACCATGACCGCGCCCTCTTCGACATATTGGCCCGATACCACCTCGACCGCGCGGACGCTGCCGGTCCGTTCGGCGCGCACATCGACCGAACGCAGCGCGCGCCCATCGCCGATGGCGCTGACCCTCTGGCTCAGCGCCTCACGGGTGACGCGATCCAGAACAACCTTGGCCGGCCCGCGCGGCCCGAAGCCACCGCCACCCGCAGCCTGCTGGCCGTTGGCAGCAGGCTCGATTCCCAACAGTCCCAGAACACCCATCCTGTCCAGCATCGGCTGGGCCGAAGGCACGAATGCAATCCACAGGGCCAGCGCGGCGGCGACCGCAACGAGCGACAGAAAGGTCTGTTTGATCAAGGACATCGGGTTTCCTCGGATGATCGGAAGCGGGTAGCGCAAAAGGCCCTTGGTCGGCCAGAGCCCCGATCAAGACATGATTTCCTACAAATTACGGATAACAAGTAAACTTTTGTCCGCAATAGGCAACATGATGCGCCTGACCGCAACAAGCGAAAAGACCCGCACATCGCGTGCGGGTCCTCTGTCTCACGTGCTCTTGACTGGCCGTGAAGCCAGCGGGTCACTTCTTCAGCGCATCCCGGATTTCGATCAGGATATCCAGTTCGCTGGGTCCGGCGGGGGCCGCGGGTTCCGGTTCGGGTTTCTTGATCGCCGCGTCGCGCGCGCGGTTGACCGCCTTGACAAGCATGAACACCACGAAGGCGATGATCAGGAAATTGACCACGGCCATGATGAAGCGCCCATAGGCGAAGACGGCCGCGCCCGCCTCTTCGGCGGCGGTAATCGAGCTGTATTCCCCGCTGCCCAGCAGCACATACATGCCCGAGAAGTCGATACCACCGATCACAAGGCTGATGATCGGGTTGATAAGGTCGGCCACCATCGAACTGACGATCGCGGTGAAGGCCGCGCCGATGATGATACCCACAGCCATGTCCATGACATTGCCACGCGCGATGAAGTCTCTGAATTCTTTAATCATTATGTCCCTCTTTATTGGCTACCATACCGGCCATGCGACCGGTCCGTGTTGCACCGCTCCAAGGATGCGCGCCTGTTTCACTGGAAAGGCGAGCATTCACGCGGACGTGCCGTCAAAAGATATCACGCGCCACGGCGGCGGAACATGAAGATATCAGGGAGACTGCAATCCGTGCAGAACACATGCAAAACGGTAACATGGCACCGTTGGGCGGCGCGGCTGTCAGTTCTGGCTATCGGGAAGATGGTGGAGCCTAGGGGGATCGAACCCCTGACCTCTTGCATGCCATGCAAGCGCTCTCCCAGCTGAGCTAAGGCCCCATCTTGTCAGCCCTTGTCGGGCCGTGTCGTCGCACCCCTGCGGGGTGTCGCGGTTCTTTAGGCAATGGCGCGGGCGGGATCAAGCGGAAAATTCCGCCCGCGGCCAGTCATTCGACGAGGTCAGATTTCGTCATCGTCCGAGGCGACATCGGCGATATCGTCAAGCGATACGTTGTCATCCTCGTCGTCATCCAGCAGATCATCATCCAGATCCACATCGACCTCTTCATCGTCCAGAACGTCCTCATCGGCATCCAGATCGACGACTTTCATCTTCTTGGTCGCAGCATCCTCGGCATCAGCGGCGATCATGCGGCTCTTGCCGATGTCGAATTCCACCACTTCACCGGTGTAGGGGCTGACGATCGGGGTCTTGTTCAGGTCGTAGAAACGCTTGCCGGTTGTCGGGCAGACGCGTTTCACACCCCATTCTTCCTTGGGCATGGATATCCCTTTCAAATCTTGTGTCTTGTCGACGATCCGCGCCAACTGCCATAACGGGTCACGCGTGTCAAAGGCTTTAACGGAACGCTTGGCGCAGGGTCGAGAGGGCATATGGGACAGCATTTCCTGCCGGGCAACCCCCCGGTGGCCATCACACTTCGCAAAACCGCGCAGGCGCGCCGCATTTCCCTGCGGATCTCGCGGCTTGACGGGCGTGTGACGCTGACCTGCCCCTTGCGGGTCAGTGACCGCGAAGCACTGGCTTTCGCACATGAAAAGGCGGACTGGCTGCGTCAGAACCTGATCGCCAATCCCGGACCCGCGCGGATCGGGATCGGCGCCGAGCTGCCGCTCGAAGGCCGTCTGCTGCGAATCGCAAGCGGATCAGGGCGGCTTGTCCGCGTCGAGGACGATCATCTGCTGGTGCCCGGTGCGCCCGACAGGTCCGCCGCCCGGATCGCCGGTTTCCTCAAGCACATGGCGCGGGACCGGCTGGCTGCGGCCTCGGATCATTATGCCGCACGGCTTGGGCGAGGCTATGACCGCATCAGCCTGCGCGACACGCGTTCGCGCTGGGGATCGTGCACGGCGGACGGGGGGCTCATGTATTCGTGGCGGCTGATCATGGCACCGCCCGAGGTATTGGCCTACGTCGCCGCCCATGAGGTCGCGCATCTGGCGGAAATGAACCATTCCGATGCCTTCTGGTCCGTGGTCACGCGGCTCTACGGTGATTACCGCGCCCCGCGCCGCTGGCTGCGCGAGAAGGGCGGCGATCTGCATCGCTACGATTTCGGCGGCTGATCCGAGGTTGACCCTTTCCCGATTTGTGATCACATGGCGACATGCAGACAGTCATCACCCGCACCGATCCGCTTCCCAATGCCCATGACCGGGTTTACCGCGGTCTGCGCAGCCGGATCATGCATGGCGACATCGCGCCCGGCCAGGCGCTGACTCTGCGCGGGATCGGCAAGGAATACGGTGTCTCGATGACGCCCGCGCGCGAATCCGTCCGCCGCCTTGTGGCAGAGGGCGCGTTGACGCTGTCATCCTCGGGGCGCGTCTCGACCCCGGAACTCAGCAACGAGCGGATCGAGGAACTGGCCGCGCTCAGGTCGCTGATCGAGGTGGAGCTGGCCAGCCGCGCCCTGCCCCGCGCCCACATGGCGCTGATCGAAAGGTTGCAGACGATCAACGCCGCCGTGGGCGATGCCGCGATGCGTCAGGATGCCGTGGCCTATATCCGCACCAATCTGGAATTCCACCGCACGCTTTACCTGCGTGCGCAGGCCCCCGCGATGCTGGCGATGGCGGAAACCGTCTGGTTGCAGATGGGTCCCACGATGCGCGCGCTTTACGTGCGACTGAAACGCAGGGATCCGCCGCATTTCCACAGGCTGATCATCGCCGCGCTGAAGGCCGGGGATGAACCGGGGCTGCGGCTGGCGGTGCGGTCGGATGTGACGCAGGGCCTCAAGATGCTGGCGGGCTGAAAGGGGGCCTCATGGCACTCTCACAGAGTTTCCTTGTGCTTGCGGGGCTTTTCCTGGCCGGTCTTGCCGCGGATTGGCTGGGCACGCGCACGCGGCTGCCCCGCGTCACGCTGCTGCTGCTTGTGGGAGTGATCATGGGCGGCGCCGGGTTCGACCTGATCCCAGCCGAAGCCGTCGCCTGGTACGAGGCGCTGTCGGTCATGGCCCTGACCATGGTGGCCTTTCTTCTGGGCGGATCGCTGACACGCA
This sequence comes from Seohaeicola sp., assembly GCF_048006315.1. Taxonomy (GTDB): domain Bacteria; phylum Pseudomonadota; class Alphaproteobacteria; order Rhodobacterales; family Rhodobacteraceae; genus Seohaeicola. The sequence continues at coordinate 1,855,899 of NZ_CP180350.1, forward strand.
AGACGCTGGCGGCCCATGGGCGCGCGATCCTGTTCATCTCGGTCGCGATCGTGGCGGTCACGCTTGCACTTGTCGCCGCCGCTGCATGGCTTTTGGGGGTGCCGCCGGGCGCGGCCCTGGTCATCGGGGCCGTGGCCACCGCAACCGCCCCCGCCGCAACCCAAGACATCATTCGGCAGTCCGGCGCCAAGGGGCCATTCGTCGATACGATCAAGGGCATCGTGGCGATTGATGACGCCTGGGGCATGATCGCGTTTTCGCTGGCGCTGGTCTTTGCCGTCGGCCTGTCCGGCACCGGCGTTCAGGAAAACCTTCTGGCGGCGGCAGGGCGCGACATTCTGGGTGCCATCGCCCTTGGCCTTGCCATCGGACTGCCGGGCGCGTTTCTGACCGGTCGCATCACGCGGGGCGAACCCCTGCAGACCGAAGCCCTGGCGCTTGTCTTCCTGACTGCGGGACTGTCGCTATGGCTGGGCGTGTCGTTCCTTCTGGCCGGGATGACCGTGGGCGCGGTGATCGTGAATGTCGCCCGCCACCATGACCGCGCCTTTCACGAGATACGCCATGTCCAATGGCCCTTCATGCTGCTGTTCTTCCTGCTGGCGGGCGCCACGCTCGAGATCGAGACATTGCGACAGATCGGCCTTCTGGGCGCGGCCTATATCGTGCTGCGGATCGTGGCCCGCCTGATCGGCGGATGGCTGGGCGCGCGGATCGCGGGACGCAGCCCCAAGGAAGCCCTGCTTTACGGCCCCGCCCTGCTGCCGCAGGCAGGCGTGGCTGTGGGCATGGCGCTGGTGGCGGCACAGGAATTGCCCACCAGCGGCGAGATGATCCTGACCCTCACGATAGGCAGCACGGTGATATTCGAGTTGATCGGACCGCTGGGAACACTCTGGGCGCTGCGCAGGGCAGGCGCCATGGGCAAGCGGTCCGCCTGATCAGGCCGCCAGACCCTTGCGGCCCATCTCGATGTATTTCTTGCGCCGATCCTCGATCAGCTTCTTGCCCTTGAGGTCGGACAGTTCGGCCAACATCGCGGCAATCGTCTCGCCCACGGCCTTGATCGTCTTTTGCTTGTCGCGATGCGCGCCGCCGACGGGTTCGGGGATCACGCGATCGGCCACACCCAGCTTGCGCAGATCCTGCGCGGTCAGGCGCAGGGCTTCTGCCGCCTCTCGCATCTTTTCTGCATCCTTCCACAGGATCGAGGCACAGCCCTCGGGGCTGATCACGGAATAGACCGAATGCTCCAGCATGGCGACGCGGTTCGCGGTGGCAAAGGCCACGGCCCCGCCGGAACCGCCTTCACCGATGATCACGCTGACCAGCGGCACGCCGACCTGCAGGCATTTCTCGGTCGAGCGGGCAATCGCCTCGGACTGGCCGCGTTCTTCCGCGCCCTTGCCGGGATAGGCGCCGGGGGTGTCGACAAGGGTGATCACCGGCAGGCCGAAACGGTGCGCCATATCCATCAGCCGGATCGCCTTGCGGTAGCCTTCGGGCCGGGCCATACCGAAATTGCGTTCGATCCGGCTTTTGGTGTCATTGCCCTTTTCATGGCCGATCACCATCACGGGCGTATCGTTGAACCGGGCAAGGCCACCCATGACCGCATGGTCATCGGCAAAATTGCGGTCCCCGGCCAGCGGCGTGTATTCGGTGAACAGCGCCTCGATGTAATCCTTGCAATGCGGACGATCGGGGTGGCGGGCGACCTGGCATTTCCGCCAGGGCGTGAGATCCTTGTAGAGCGACACCAGCAAATCGGCGGCCTTCTTGTCCAGAGCGGCTGCTTCGGCCTCGATATCCATCTCGGCATTCTGGCGCGCCATGGCGCGCAGTTCCTCTGCCTTGCCTTCGATCTCGGCAAGGGGACGTTCGAAATCGAGATAGTTGGTCATCCGATCACTCCGGCTGTCGACGCTTGGTATATGGCCTCCTCGGCCGCCGGATGCAACGGCATCATGACGGATCGGACCCTGCACCCGCGCTAGACGGGGGCAAGCACGACCGGAACAAGCGAGGCGACCAGCAGTGCGGCCATGCTCCAGTTGAAAAGGCGCAAGCGTTTGGGACTGGACAGAATGCGCCCCATCTGCTGGCCCATCACGGTCCATGTGCTGACAGAAGGCAGGTTGATCAGCGCGAACACCAGCCCCACCCACAGGATGGCCACCACGGACCTGTCCGGCGCGTAAAGCGTGATCGCCGTCAGCGCCATCTGCCAGGCCTTGGGGTTCACCCATTGGAAAAGCACCGCCTGAAAAAAGGTGAAGGGCCGTGCCCCCGCCCGCGCCGCATCCGGCGCTGCGGCATGGGCAATCTTCCAGGCCAGCCACAGCAGGTAGGCCACGCCGACAACGGTCAGAATCAGATGCGTCACCGGAAATGCGTCGAAAATGCGTACCAGCCCAAGGCCCACCAGCACGACCATCAAGCCGAATCCCAGCCCGATTCCCAGCATATGCGGCACCGTCCGGCGAAACCCGAAATTGGCGCCCGACGCCATCAGCATCAGGTTGTTGGGCCCCGGCGTGATCGAGGAAACGAGGGCAAAGGCCGAGAGTGCAAGAAAGCTGTCAAGTGTCATGACGCAACACTATGCGAAGTGGCGCGCAATTAGTTTGCTATTTTGCAAGAATCGTGCGAACAAAAACAACAAATGACCGATACAGACAAAATCAACGCACACATATTGCGAGAGCTTTCTCGCAACGGCAGGATCAGCAACACTGATCTGGCCGACAGGGTTGGCCTGTCTCCTTCCGCCTGTTTGCGCCGGGTCCAGGACCTGGAACGGCGCGGTGTGATCAGGGGATACCGGGCGATCCTTGACCCGCTGTCGATGGGGGTCGGGTTCACGGCCTATATCACGGTCGGACTGAATTCTCACACGAAAACTGCACAGGAAGCCTTCGAACGTGCCATCGCGCGCGCGCCCGAAGTCCGCGAATGCCACAACATCACGGGCAATGTGGAATATCTGCTGCGGATCGAGGCTGCGGATCTGGCGGCTTACAAGCGCTTTCACACCGATGTTCTGGGCACCCTGCCGCAGGTCAATTCGATCACGTCTTTCGTCGTCATGGGATCACCCAAGGACGAACGCGGCTGAGGCACGCCGCGCCTGCCGTTTCTTCTTGCTTCAAATATCCAAGTAAAAACCGCCCCGCCAGCACGACGGGGCGATCATCGCGCGATGATCAGCCCGTGATCATCTCGGACTGGCGCACGATCACCTCGGCCTGCTTGATCGAGGCGATGTCGACCAGGCGCCCCTTGTAAACGGTGGCGCCTTCGCCGCGGGCCTTGGCCTGCTCCATCGCGTCAAGGATTTCGCGCGCCTCGGCCACAGCCTCGTCAGAGGGGGTGAAAATCTCGTTGGACAGCGCCACCTGCTTGGGGTGGATCGCCCATTTGCCGACCATGCCCAGCGTGGCCGAGCGGCGCGCCTGGGCGCGGAAACCCTCGTCATCGCTGAAATCGCCGAAGGGGCCATCCACGGGCAGGATGCCATGGGTGCGGCAGGCCGCGACGATGGCGGTCTGCGCCCAGTGCCAGGGATCGGACCAGTATTTCGCGCCCTCGTGCAGCATGTAGTAATTGGCCTGCGTACCACCGATGCCGGTCGTCTGCATCCCCATGGAGGCCGCGAAATCGGCGGCGCCCAGGCTCATGGCCTGCAGGCGCGGGCTGGAGGCGGCGATCGCCTCGACATGGGCGATGCCGGCGGCGGATTCGATGATCACCTCGAAGGTGATGGGCGTCTTGCGGCCCGTGGCGCGTTCGATCGCGGTCACGAGGGCATCGACCGCATAGACATCCTCGGCGCAGCCGACCTTGGGGATCATGATCTGGTTCAGGCGTTCGCCGCCCTGTTCCAGCAGGTCGACGACATCGCGATACCACCACGGGGTATCCAGCCCGTTGATGCGGACGGACAGGTACTTGTTGCCCCAGTCCATTTCGTTGATGGCCTTGATCACATTGGCGCGGGCGCTGTCCTTGTCGGAGGGGGCGACCGAATCCTCGAGGTCGATGTTGATCACATCCGCCGCGCTGCTTGCCATCTTCTCGAAGATCGCGGGGCGCGAGCCGGGGCCGAACAACTGGCAGCGGTTCGGACGGGCTGGGGCGGCAGGCTGGATGCGGAAGCTCATGGGCTTGGACCTCTCGGGTAAGGATATTGCGTATTTCTGGCGCCATTGGGTATGAAATTGCGCAAGTGGGCGCAAGCGCCTTTTGCAGCTGCGGCATGATTGCCGCAACGCCGCATTCGACGCGCGAGTCGGCAGCAGCTACCGAAGAAACTGCGCAAATAACGGACAAATGGCGGAAGATCTTGCGCGACTGCGGATTCTGACGCCCGATTTGCAATGCAATCCCGCGCGGAATCCGTAACCCTCGGGTCAATACGCATGTGAAAGGGCAACGCGATGATCGAAACCCCCTATCTTCTGTTCCTGGGCGATGCGCCCGATGGTCTGGCCGCCAAGGTCGCGCAGGGCATCAAGGACTGGCGTCCGCAGAATGCCGTGGGCCAGTTCCGCATGGAAGGTTGCCGCGCCGACATGCGCCTGCCCGACATGACGCTGGAAGAGGCGCGCGCGGCCGGTGCGAAAACGCTGGTGATCGGTGTGGCGAACCGTGGCGGCGTGATTTCGGCCGCGTGGAAAAAGGTACTGGTGCAGGCACTGGAAGAAGGCTTCGACCTTGCATCCGGCCTGCACAACCTGCTGCGGGACGAGCCTGACCTGGTGGCGGTGGCGCAGGCTTGCGGTCGGCAACTGCATGATGTGCGCGTGCCCACGGTGCAATATCCCATCGCCAACGGGGTGAAGCGGACCGGCAAGCGCTGCCTGGCTGTCGGCACGGATTGCTCGGTCGGCAAGATGTACACCGCGCTGTGCATGGACCGCGAGATGAAGGCGCGCGGGTTGAAGTCGAGTTTCCGCGCCACGGGTCAGACAGGCATCCTGATCACCGGCGACGGCGTGCCGCTGGATGCGGTGATCGCGGATTTCATGGCCGGGTCCGTCGAATGGCTGACGCCGGACAATGACGCGGATCATTGGGACATGATCGAGGGTCAGGGAAGCCTGTTCCATGTGTCCTATTCCGGCGTGACCATGGCCCTGATCCATGGTGGCCAGCCCGATGCGCTGGTCGTGTGCCACGAGCCCACGCGCGAACACATGCGCGGGCTGCCCGGCTACAAGCTGCCATCGCTGGAGCAGGTGCGGGATATGGCCCTGGAACTGGCAAAGGTGGCCAACCCGGCCTGTCAGGTGATCGGCTATGCGATCAACACGCAACACATGGGCGAGGACGAGGCGCAGGCCTACCTGGCGGATGTGGAGGCGCGGCTGGGGCTGCCGGCGACCGATCCCTATCGTTACGGCGCGGACAAGCTGGTGGACGCGCTGGCCGCGATCTGAGAGGTTTTCGCAGACAATCCTCTGGCGTGCCGGGTGCGAGCCGGAGGATATGGATATTTTTGGCAAGAAGAAGCAGGAGGCGGTCATGCAGATCACGGTGACGCGCGATATCTTCAAGCTGGCGCAGGTCTTTACCATCAGCCGGGGATCGCGGACCGAGGCGAAGGTTCTGACGGTGCGGATCGCGCAAGGCGGCGTGACCGGCTGGGGCGAATGTGTGCCCTATGCCCGCTATGACGAGACGCTGGAGTCGGTGACGGCTGAGATCGAGGGGTTGCGCGGGCCGGTGACGCGGGCGGCGCTTTACGATCTTCTGCCAGCAGGGGCCGCGCGGAATGCGGTGGATTGCGCGCTGTGGGATCTGGAAGCGAAGCAGACGGGTCGCCGCGCCTGGGAACTGGCGGGTTTGGCGCGGCCGGGGCCGGAGATCACCGCCTATACGCTGTCCCTGGCCGAGCCTGCCGAGATGGAGGCGCAGGCGGCGAAACATGCGTTCCGGCCGCTGTTGAAGATCAAGCTGGGCACGCCCGATGACATGCCCCGGCTGGAGGCGGTGCGGCGCGGGGCCCCCAGGTCGACGATCATCGTGGATGCGAATGAGGGCTGGTCGGCTGCGGTCTATGCCGACCTGGCGCCGCACCTGGTGCGGCTGGGCGTGGCGCTGGTGGAACAACCCCTGCCCGGCACCGAGGATGAGGCGCTGATCGGGATGGACCGGCCTGTGCCCGTCTGTGCCGATGAAAGCTGCCACGACCGCGCGAGCCTGCCGCACCTGGCGGGTAAATACGACGTGGTGAACATCAAGCTGGACAAGACCGGCGGGCTGACCGAGGCGCTGGCGCTGCGCGATGCGGCCTTGGCGCAGGGTTACAAGGTGATGGTCGGCTGCATGGTCGGAAGTTCGCTTGCCATGGCGCCTGCGACACTTGTTGCGCAGGGCGCGATGGTGACGGATCTTGACGGGCCGCTTCTTCTGGCCGAAGACCGCGACACACCGCTTCGGTTCGACGAGGCGGGCGTGCATCCGCCCGAACCGGGCCTTTGGGGCTGATCCTTCGCGCCCCGCAGCAAGGAGACAAGACATGCGCACCGTCTATGTGAACGGAGAATACCTGCCCGAGACCGAGGCGAAGGTGTCGATCTTCGACCGCGGCTTTCTGATGGCCGATGGCGTCTATGAGGTGACATCCGTTCTGGGCGGCAAGCTGATCGACTTCGACGGGCACCTGGCGCGGCTGGAGCGGTCCCTGTCGGAGCTGGACATGGACAAGCCCGAGGGGTTCGACAACCTGCTGGAGATCCACCGCGAGCTGGTCCGGCTGAACGGGATCGAGGAGGGGATGATCTATCTGCAGGTCACGCGCGGTGCGCCGGGCGACCGGGATTTCGCGTTTCCCGACCCGGAGGTGACCAAGCCCACCCTGGTGCTGTTCACGCAGAACAAGCCGGGTCTGGCCGCGAACCCCGTGGCGCAGAAGGGGATCAAGGTCATCAGCATCGAGGATATCCGCTGGGGCCGGCGCGATATCAAGACGGTGCAACTTCTTTATCCGTCGATGGGCAAGATGATGGCCAAGAAGGCCGGTTGCGACGATGCATGGATGGTCGAGGATGGGGCGGTGACCGAGGGCACCAGCAACAATGCCTATATCGTCAAGGGCAACCGCATCATCACCCGCCAGTTGAGCAACGACATCCTGCACGGGATCACCCGCGCCGCCGTGCTGCGCTTCGCGCGCGAGGCGCAGATGGAAGTGGAGGAGCGCGCCTTCACGATCGCCGAGGCGCAGGATGCGGACGAAGCCTTCATCACGTCAGCCTCGACTTTCGTGATGCCGGTTGTGGAAATCGACGGGGCGAAGGTGGGCACCGGTGCGCCGGGCAAGGTGGCGGCACGGCTGCGCGAGATCTACCTGGACGAGAGCCTCAAGGCGGCTGTCTGAGGCATCGGCGCGCGCGGGGGCTTGCCCCCGCACCCCACCGTGGGGGCCTTGCCCCCACACCCCCAGGATATTTGCAGCAAGAAGAAACGCCAGCGAGACACGTCAGCAAGACAGGGGCGCCGGGGATTACTTCGGCGCTTTTTTCGTGACGTTCTCGGCGAAGGCCACGTCGAAGGCGGCTTTCTTTTCGGGACTGGCCTCGGTCTGGTTGCGGGCGCGCCAGTCTTCATAGGGCATGCCGTAGTAGATCTCGCGCGCCTGATCCTTGGTCATGTCGATGCCACGTTCGTTCGCGGCCTCCTGGTACCAGCGGCTGAGGCAGTTGCGGCAGAACCCCGCCAGGTTCATCATGTCGATATTCTGCACATCCGGGCGCTGCACCATCAGGTGATCGCGCAGGGCGCGGAATGCGGCTGCTTCCAGTTCGATGCGGGTCTGGTCGTCCATTCTGTTGCTCCTTGTGTGATTTACTGCCCGGTATCGGCCAGCGCCTGTTGCAGGATCGGGGCAAGGCGGGCGGCCCATGCCATCTGTTGGTCAGGGGTGGCGATCAGGTCGTTGCGGACCTCGATCAGGGCGTTCAGCCGTTCCCAGGCGATGGCGTGACGCGCGATGGCATCGCCGGGCAGGTGGCCGCCATAGGGCTCGTTCTCGCCGATGCACAGATCGGCCTCGGCCCGAAGGCGCGCCAGCAGCGGGCGGGCAAAGCGCGTATCGGCGGCGTAGAGCACGCCCACATGCCAGGGGCGCGGCGGGCGGCCCTGCAATTGCGGGGTGAAACTGTGGATGGAGACAATCACGGTGTCATCGCGCCGCGCGGCCAGTTCGGCCAACGCCGTGTGATACGGGCGGTAGCAGCGGTTCAGGCGCATCTCCAGCTCGTCGCGCCCCGCGTGGCGGTTGGCGGGGATGATCGTGCCATCGTAGAGCTTCATCAGCAGGGTCGGATCATCCTCGCCCCGGTTGGGATCGATCACCAGGCGCGAGAAATTCGACAGGATGGCGGGGCATCCCAGCGCATCGGCCAGCGCGCGAGTAACGCCGGCCGCGCCCACGTCATAGGCGATGTGACGTTCCATATCGCAGCGCGCCAGACCCAGATCGCCGCCATTGACGAAAGCGGGCACCGTATTGGCGGCGTGGTCACAGGTCACCAGCCAGCGCGATGCGCGGTCATGGCCGGTGATTTCGAAAGGCGCGTATGTCATGGGGCTGTCATTTCCTTTGTGGAAGACCTAGGACAGTTGGCGACGGAATGGAATTGCAGAGCGTTCGCAATTGCGCGATTGCTAGCGATAACATGCAGGATGCAGGCCAGAGATCGAGGAGACAGGATGAGACGGCACCGGAATGTGAAGATCGTGGCAACGCTGGGGCCTTCATCGAATGACTATGCGATGATCCGCGCCCTGCACGAGGCCGGTGCGGATGTGTTCCGTCTGAACATGAGCCACGGCACCCATGACGATATCCGTGCACGTCACGAGATCATCCGCCAGATCGAAAAGGATCTGGACAGCCCGATCGCCATCCTGGCGGATCTGCAGGGGCCGAAGCTGCGCGTGGGCAGTTTCGCCCGTGGCGAGGAAGAGTTGTCCGAGGGCGCGGCCTTCCGGCTGGATCTTGACCCGGCCGAGGGCGATGCGAGCCGGGTCTGCCTGCCCCATCCCGAGATTTTCGCGGCGCTGGAGCCGGGCGCGAACCTTCTGGTCAACGATGGCAAGATCCGCCTGACGGTGCAGAACTGCGGGCCGGATTTCGCGGATTGCACCGTGACTGTCGGCGGCACGATTTCGAACCGCAAGGGTGTGAACGTGCCCGATGTGGTGTTGCCGCTTGCGGCCTTGTCCGAGAAGGATCGCAAGGACCTGGAATTCGCCTGTGCGCTGGGGGTGGACTGGCTGGCGCTGTCCTTCGTGCAGCGCCCCGAAGATGTGATCGAAGCGCGTGAACTTGCCGCCGGACGCGCCGCGATCCTGTCGAAGATCGAAAAACCCAGTGCCGTGAAATGCTTTGACGACATCCTTGCCGTCAGTGACGGAATCATGGTGGCCCGCGGCGATCTGGGCGTGGAGCTGCCGGTGCAGAACGTGCCGCCGATCCAGAAACGCCTGGTCCGGCGCTGCCGGTCCGCGGCGAAACCGGTGATCGTGGCAACCCAGATGCTGGAATCGATGATCGAAAGCCCGATGCCGACCCGCGCCGAGGTATCCGATGTGGCAACAGCCATCTACGAGGGTGCGGATGCGATCATGCTGAGCGCGGAATCCGCAGCCGGACATTACCCGGTCGAGGCGGTCAGCACGATGAACAACGTGGCTGTCGAGGTGGAAAGCGATCCCACCTACCGCGAGGTGATCGAGGCCAGCCGCAAGGCGACCCGCACCAGCGTGGCCGACGGGATCGTGGCCGCCGCGCGCGAGATCGCCGAGACCACGGATATCAAGGTGATCTGCTGCTATACGCAATCAGGCACCACGGCCCTGCTGACGGCGCGCGAGCGCCCGCGCGTGCCCATCATCGCGATGACAAGCCTGCGCGGCACCGCACGGCGCCTGGCACTGACATGGGGCGTAAACTGCGTGATGACCGGGGCGCTGGACCGCTTCAAGATGGCCGTGGTCAATGCCGCGCGCGCCGCGCGCGCGCAGGGCTACGCCACCGAGTCCGACCAGATCCTGGTCATTGCGGGTGTGCCGTTCAACAAGGCCGGCACGACCAATATCCTTCGCGTCGCCCCCTGCGCGGAACGTTTGATTTTCGCCACTGATCCAGAGTAGTCTGACCCTGTACTTTTTATATGTTCATCATGGTTGGGGGCACGGCCATGGATACTGATCTTGCATTGGTCATCGGGCTTGTGGTGCTGGGATTGTCGGCGCCATCCATCGTCAGCGCCATCTCGGACGGGCGCGCGCCGCGCACGGCGATGTTGACGCTGGTCATCGGCGGGGGGCTTACGCTTTATGCCCTGACCCAGAAACCCGGCGGCTACCGGATCGACCAGGTGCCAGAAGTCTTCATCAAGGTGATTGCCGATTTCGTCTGACGGGCCGATGCCGGAAAGCGGCAAAGCGGCCTTTCATGGCGGCTTTGGGCTGGACAGCCTGCCCGATCCCTCGTATATCGCGCGCTCTTACTGCGGGACCGGCCAATGTGGCATGCCGAGTCGCGCGTGAACCGACCCAAAGTCAAGGAGACGGAAATGCCCAAGATGAAGACCAAGTCGAGCTGCAAGAAGCGGTTCAAAGTGACGGCGACAGGACGCATCCTGACCGCTCAGGCCGGCAAGCGCCATGGCATGATCAAGCGGCACAAGAAGTTCATCCGCAATGCACGCGGCACCACAGTCATGTCGGCACCTGATGAGAAGATCATCAAGTCGATGATGCCGTACGATCGTTAAGGAGAACCGAACATGTCTCGCGTCAAGAGCGGTGTAGTCACCCACGCCCGTCACAAGAAGATCATCAAGGCCGCAAAAGGTTATTATGGTCGTCGCAAGAACACCTTCCGCGTTGCCGCACAGGCCGTGGACAAGGCCAACCAGTACGCAACCCGCGACCGCCGCGCCCGCAAGCGGAACTTCCGCGCGCTGTGGATCCAGCGAATCAACGCCGGTGTGCGCGCATTCGATGAAACCATGACCTATTCGCGCTTCATCAACGGTCTGGCCCTGGCCGGCATCGAAGTGGACCGCAAGGTTCTGGCCGATCTGGCCGTGCACGAGCCCGAAGCCTTCGGTGCCATCGTCACACAGGCGAAGGCCGCGCTCGCGTAAGCCACTCCCCTACCGGAGTTGCAGATAAAGGAAGCCGCGGACCTGTTCAGGGTCTTGCGGCTTCTTGCATGAACGGGCCATGCCGTGCGGGGACTGGTCACAACAGCAAGGAACGCCATGTGATGAATGATCTGAAACGCAAATACCTGGACCTGATCGCAGGTGCCGCGGATGAGGCCAGCATCGAAGAGGTGCGCCTTGCCGCCTTGGGCAAGAAGGGCGAGTTGAGCCTGAAGATGCGCGAACTGGGCCAGATGAGCCCGGAAGAGCGGCAGATCGCAGGCCCCGCGCTGAACGCGCTGAAGGACGAGATCACGAGCGCGCTGTCCGCCAAGAAAGCCGCCCTGGGCGATGCCGCCCTGGACGAGCGTCTGCGCGCCGAATGGCTGGACGTGACCCTGCCGGGGCGGGGCCGCCGCGCGGGGACGATCCACCCGATTTCGCAGGTGTCCGAGGAAGTGGCGGCGATTTTCGCCGATATGGGTTTCTCGGTCGCGGAAGGCCCGCGCATCGACACCGACTGGTACAATTTCGACGCGCTGAACATCCCCTCGCATCACCCGGCGCGGGCCGAGATGGACACGTTCTACATGCATCGCGACGCGAATGATCCGCGCCCGCCGCATGTGTTGCGCACGCATACAAGCCCGGTGCAGATCCGGTCGATGGAGGCGCATGGCGCACCCATCCGCATCATCTGCCCCGGTGGCGTCTACCGCGCCGATTACGACCAGACCCATACGCCGATGTTCCATCAGGTCGAAGGCCTGGCGATCGACAAGGATATCTCGATGGCCAACCTGAAATGGTGCCTCGAGGAATTCGTGAAGGCGTTTTTCGAAGTGGACAACGTCGAGCTGCGCTTCCGCGCCTCGCATTTCCCGTTCACGGAACCGTCGGCCGAGGTCGATATCCGCTGCTCATGGGAAGGCGGCACGCTGAAGGTTGGCGAGGGCGATGACTGGCTGGAAATCCTGGGCAGCGGCATGGTGCATCCCAAGGTCCTGCAGGCGGGTGGGATCGATCCCGACAAGTGGCAGGGCTTTGCCTTCGGCATGGGCATCGACCGGATCGCGATGCTGAAATACGGCATCCCCGATCTGCGGGCATTCTTCGATTCAGACCTGCGCTGGCTGCGGCATTACGGCTTTGCATCGCTGGATCAGCCGACGCTGCATGGCGGCCTTTCGCGTTAATCATTGGGCGGGCGCTGCCCGCCACATCCAAGACACAGGTGGGTCCGATCCCACCGAACGAGACGGGACAGCAACATGAAATTCACCCTCTCCTGGCTGAAGGAACATCTCGAGACCACCGCCTCGGTGGATGAGATCACCTATGCACTGACCGATCTGGGGCTTGAGGTCGAAGGCGTGGAAAACCCCGCCGCCAAGCTGGCCGAATTCACCATCGGCAAGGTGATCCATGCCGAAAAGCACCCCGACGCCGACAAGCTGCGGGTCTGCAAGGTTCTGACCGATGAGGGCGAGACGCAGATCATCTGTGGCGCGCCCAATGCGCGCGAAGGGATCACCGTGGTGATCGCCAAGCCCGGTGTTTACGTGCCCGGCATCGACACGACCATCGGCGTGGGCAAGATCCGGGGCATCGAAAGCTTCGGCATGATGTGTTCCGAACGCGAGATGGAACTGTCGGAAGAACATGACGGCATCATCGAGTTGCCCAGCGGCGAGGTGGGCGAACGGTTCACCGACTGGCTGGCCAAGAATGACCCCGCCAAGGTCGACCCGGTGATCGAGATCGCGATCACCCCCAACCGTCCCGATGCGCTGGGTGTGCGCGGCATTGCCCGCGATCTGGCCGCACGCGGCCTTGGCACGCTAAAGCCTGCAAAAGAGGCCGAGATCAAGGGCAGCTTCCCCTGCCCCATCGGCGTCAGCATCGACGAGGATGCGCGCGTGGGCGGCTGCGAGGTTTTCGCCGGTCGTCTGATCCGTGGCGTGAAGAACGGCCCCAGCCCCGAGTGGCTGCAAACCCGGCTGCGCGACATCGGGCTGCGCCCGATTTCGGCACTGGTCGACATCACCAATTTCTTCACATTCGACCGCAACCGCCCGCTGCATGTCTTCGATGCGGACAAGGTGAAGGGCAACCTGCGCATTCATCGCACCTCGGGTGGCGAAACGCTGGTGGGCCTGGACGACAAGACCTACACGTTCGACGCGGGGCAGGTCGTGATTTCCGATGATGCAGGGATCGAATCCATCGCCGGCATCATGGGCGGGCTGTCCACGGGCTGTACCCATGACACGGTGAACGTGTTCCTTGAGGCGGCGGTCTGGGATACCGTACAGATCGCGATGACGGGCCGCGCGCTCAAGATCAATTCCGACGCGCGCTATCGCAACGAACGCGGGATTGATCCGGCCTTCAACATGGAAGCGGTCGATCTGGCGACGCAGATGATCCTTGATCTGTGCGGCGGTGAGGCGTCCGAGGTTGTGGTAGCGGGCCAGGTGCCTGACGTGGCCCGTGCCTACAAGCTGGATACGGCGCGGGTGCAGTCGCTGGTGGGCATGGACATCCCCGAAAGCGAACAGCGCCAGACCCTGACCAAACTGGGCTTCAAGCTGGAAGGCAACATGGCCCATGTGCCCAGCTGGCGCCCCGACATCCTTGGCGAGGCTGATCTGGTCGAGGAAGTGGCGCGTATCGCATCGCTGACCAAGCTGGTCGGCAAGCCGATGCCGCGTGCCCATGCAGGTGTGCCCAAACCGATCCTGTCGCTGGGCCAGCGGCGCGAGCAGATCGCGCGGCGCACGGTGGCGGCGCTGGGGTATAACGAATGCGTCAGCTACAGCTTCATCGATCAGGCGGCGGCCGCGCTGTTCGGTGGCGGCACGGATGCAACGATGCTGGCCAATCCGATCAGCGCCGACATGTCCCACATGCGCCCTGATCTGCTGGCCGGGCTGTTGCAGGCCGCAGCCCGCAACCAGGCACGCGGCTTTGCGGACCTTGCGCTGTTCGAGGTGGGCCATGCCTTCACCGGCGGCGAGCCGGGCGAACAGGTGGTGCAGGTCGCGGGCCTGTTGGTGGGTCGCACAGGCCCGCGCGATCCGCATGGGTCATCCCGCGCGGTCGATGTGTTCGACGCCAAATCCGATGCCGAGACGGTTCTGGCTGCCCTTGGCGCGCCCGAGCGGGTACAGATCCTGCGCAACGGTGCCGCGTGGTTCCATCCGGGGCGGCACGGGGTGATCAGCCTTGGCCCCAAGAACCCGCTGGCGGTTTTTGGCGAGGTGCATCCGAAGGTGCTGGCCGCGATGGATGTCAAAGGGCCTGCGGTGGCCTTCACCATCTGGCCCGCCGCCGTACCCGCGCCGCGCAAGACCGGCGCCACACGGCCCGCGCTGGTGATGCGCGATCTGCAGGCGGTGGAGCGTGATTTCGCCTTTGTCGTGGACAGCACGGTCGAGGCGCTGACCATCGTCAATGCCGCTTTGGGGGCGGACAAGGCGCTGATCGATCAGGTGCGCGTCTTCGACGAGTTCACCGGCGAGAAGGCCGAGGCGCAGATGGGTGCGGGCAAGAAATCCGTGGCGATCACCGTGCGGCTGCAGCCCACGGAAAAGACCCTGAAAGAGGCCGAGATCGAGGCAGTGGGGGCCAAGATCATCGAAAAGGTCGCCAAGGCCACCGGCGGCGCGCTGCGCGGCTGAACTTGATCCGCAACGAAAAACGCCGCCCCCTGATCCGGGGCGGCGTTGTTCATTTCATCATTCCGCGAATGCTCATTCCAACCGTGCCGGAAAGCCTTCGGCGCGCAGATCCGTGCCCAGCACATCCTCCAGCAGCTTGACGATCTGCGTCGATTGCGCCTCGCCGCCATAGGCCGCGCGCCCCTTGACGAAGGTCTGCTGCACCTGCCCCGCCAGATCCAGCGGCACGCCGAATTCCTGCCCGAAGCCCATGGCGAAACCCAGGTCCTTCAGGGCCAGATCCATGCTGAAGGCGATGTCATAGCTGCCGTTCAGGATCAGCTGACCTTCGGTTTCATGCACGAAGGATGTGCCCGAGGATGCCGAGATCGCCTCCCACGCGGTTTTCAGGTCAAGGCCTGCGCGTTTCGCAAGCATCAAGGCCTCGCCGTCGGCGACCAGATGGATGAAGGCCAGCATGTTGGTGATCACCTTGATCACCGCGGCCGACCCCAGCGGGCCGATGTGGAAGATGCGGTTGCCCATCGCCTGCAGGGCCGGGCGATGCGCCTCGAACACGGCGGCTTCGCCACCGGCCAGCACCGTGATCTCGCCCCGCGCGGCCAGATGCACGCCGCCTGTCACGGGGGCTTCCAGCACCTGCACACCCTGCGCCTGCGCCAGTGCCGCCAGCCGCAGGATATCGTCACGACCCAGCGTGGACATTTCGACCCAGGTCATGCCGGGGCGCATCACGGGCAGCATCTGGCGCAGCACCGCCTCGGATACCGCAGGCGACGGCAGGCAGGTCAGAACCGTGTCCGAGGCCGCTGCAACATCGGCGGCGCTATCGGCCCAGGTGGCACCTGCCGCCACCAGCCGATCCGCAAGGCTGCGGTCGCGGTCATGCACCGTGACGGCAAAGCCATGACGCAGCAGGCTTGCGGCCAGATGACCGCCCAGGTTGCCCAGTCCTACAAATCCCAAACGCATCATGCTGTCCTTCCGTTGAATGCGATCTGGAATCGCTTGCGTACTTCTGCGTCGACCGCCGGATCGATCAGTGATCCCGCCTGCGACAGGATACGGTCCATCCGCCCCCGCGCCTCGCGCAGCAGGTCGGGCTTGCCCGCCTCGGCCCATTCCTTGGGGCTCATCCGGTTGCCAATTTCGGGGTAGATGTATTCGGTTTGCATCAATGCCAGGGTCTGCGATGCGCCCAGGTAATGGCCCGGCCCTTCCAGGCAGACCTCGCGCATCGCCTGGATGCTGACGCTGTCCTCGGTGACGTCGATGCCGCGCACGCAACGCATCACCTGCCCCAGCATGTCATCGCCCAGAACCAGCGATTCAAGGCAGAAGCCCAGAAGCGAGGCATGCATGCCGACGGCCTCGTAGACCATGTTCAGGCCGGACAGGCCCGCCAGCACGTTGGAGATGCCCTGCTCCCAACCGGCCTGCATGTCGGGCAGCTTGCTGTCGGCGATGCCCGCCGCAGCCCCACCCGGCAGACGGTAGAACTGGTGCATCTGGGCGCAGCCCGCCGTCAGCAGCGCCTGTTCGGCGCTGCCGCCCGACATGGCGCCGGTGCGCAGATCGGACACGAAGGGCCAGGTGCCGAAGATCGCGGGATGGCCCGGCGCCATGGCGTTGACATAGACCACGCCTGCCAGGCATTCGGCGACTGCCTGCACGATGGCCAGCGCGATGGGCGCGGGTGCGGTGGCCCCGGCCTGACCGGCGGACAGCAGCAGCACGGGCATGCCCGCGCGGATGCAGGCTTCCATCGTCTGGCAGCTTTCCGTGGCGAATTTCATCGGCGGCACGACGAAGCAGTTGGAATTGCTGACGAAGGGGCGGGCGCGCCACGCGGCTTCGCCACCCGCGATCATATGCAGCAGATCAAAGCAGCCATCGACATGCGAGGGGTCCGAAAAGGACGTGCCCACATGTTTCTTGGTGCCCGCGCAGCAAGCATAGAGCGTGTTGATATCCATCTGGAAGTTGTCGACCACGTCACGGCAGACCATCGCGCGCTGAAAGAAATGCACATTGTCCAGATTCTGGGTCAGACGCGCGGCATCGTAGAGATCCTGCGCCGTGCTGTCGCGGTAGCTGTTGGTTTCCAGATCGACGACATGCACCGCGGCGCCTGCCGTGCCGAAATGCACGTTGCTGCCTGTCAGGTGCAGATCGTATTTCGCATCGCGCCCGAACAGGGTGATGTCGCGCGCGGCCAGCGCCAGCATGTCCTCGACCAGGGCGCGGGGAAAGCGCAACCGTCCGTCATCGCCAAGGATCGCCCCCGCCCGCGTCATGATCTCGATCCCGGACGGCGGGGCATCGGCAAGACCGATGGTTTCCAGCGCGTCCAGCGCGGCCAGGTGAATGCGCTGCATCCCCGCTTCGGTCAGGGGTCTGTATTGCCCGCCCGGCATGCCGGGGCGGACCGGGCGCATGCTGTCGGAAAGGGGCGCGCCCCTTGCTGCCACGCGGGCCGCCCGCCCACCACTGCGCCGCGCGCGCGACGGCGCGCAGCCGTCGTCCATCAAGGCCTCGCTCATGCTTTCATCCTTTCGCCCGTAGGGTCATACATGGGTGCCAGCGAGGGCCGCGCCGCATGACGTCGCCCCGCCACTTCGATTTCATAGGTAGAGGACAGCACCTCTTCCGCGCTTTGGCCGGCGCAGGGCACATAAGCCATGCCCACGGCACCGCCCAGCGCATGGCCGTAGTTGGCAGAGGTCACGATCGACACGATCTGGCCATCCCTGACCAGCGCCTCGTTATGGAACAGCATCGGTTCCGGGTCCTGCAGCAGGAATTGCACCATGCGGCGCGACAGCCCCGCCTCGCGCTTGCGCAGGACAGCGTCACGGCCGATGAAATCGCCCTTGCCCGTGCGAACCGCAAAGCCAAGCCCGGCCTCGAGCACATGATCTTCATCGGTGATGTCATGGCCCCAGTGGCGATAGGCCTTTTCGATGCGGCAGCTGTCCAGCGTGTGCAGGCCGCAGAGGGTGAGGCCCATGTCGGCGCCCGCCTCTTCCAGCGCCTCGAAGACATGGGCGGTCTGGTCGCTGCTGACGTACAGCTCCCACCCCAGTTCACCCACGTAGGACACGCGATGCGCGCGGGCGAGGCCAAGGCCGATCTCGATCTCGCGCGCGGTGCCGAAGGGATGGGTGTCATTGCCCATGTCGTCCGGGCTGACACGCGCCAGAAGATCGCGGGAGTTCGGCCCCATCAGGCAGAGCACGGATTCTGCCGCCGTGACATCGGTGATGACCGCGAAATCGTCGCCCAGGTGGCGACGCAGCCAGGCCAGATCGCGTTGCAGGGTCGCCCCCGGCACCACCAGAAGATAGGCGGTTTCGGTCAGGCGGGTGACGGTCAGATCGGATTCGATCCCGCCGCGATCATTCAGCATCTGGGTATAGACGATGCGGCCCGGTGCCACGTCCATGTCATTGGCGCAAAGGCGTTGCAGGAACGGCAGCGCCCCCGGCCCTTCGACCCGGATCTTGCCGAAGCTGGTCATGTCGAAAAGGCCCACGCCCTGCCGCACCGCCATATGTTCGGCGCGCTGGTTGTCGAACCAGTTCTGACGCCCCCAGTCGTAGCGGTATTCGCGTTCCTGCCCCGGTTTGGCGAACCAGTTGGCGCGTTCCCAGCCCGCAACCTCGCCAAAGACCGCGCCGCGTTCGGCCAGATGACCATGCAGCGGCGAGCGGCGCACGCCACGCGCGGTTTCCACCTGCCGGTAGGGGTAGTGATCGGCATAAAGCAGACCCAGCGTTTCGGTCACGCGTTCCTTCAGATAGCGGCGGTTGCGCTGGAAGGGTTGCGCGCGGCGGATGTCCACCTCCCACAGATCGAAGGGGGGCGCGCCTTCGGTGATCCAATGTGCCAGCGCCATGCCCGCCCCGCCCGAGGACACGATCCCGATCGAGTTGTATCCGGCGGCGATCCAGTAGCCGCGCTTTTCCGGGGCTTCGCCCAGATAGTAGCGGTCATCGGGTGTGAAGCTTTCGGGGCCGTTGAAGAAGGTGTGGATGCCTGCGGTCTGGAACAGTGGCATGCGGTGCATCGCGTGTTCAAGGATCGGCTGGAAATGGTCGAAATCCTCGGGCAGGCTGTCGAAGCAGAAATCCTCGGAGATGCCCTGCATCCCCCATGGTTTCGCGCGGGGTTCGAACGCGCCCAGCATCATCTTGCCCGCGTCTTCCTTGTAATAGGCGCATTCATCGGGCACGCGCAGCACCGGCAGGCGGCCAAGGCCTTCGACCGGTTCGGTCAGCAGGTAGAAATGTTCGCAGGCATGCAGCGGCAGGGTCACGCCCGAGGCCGCGGCCAGGTCGCGGCCCCACATGCCGCCGCAGTTGATCACCACATCGGCGGCGATATGGCCCTGACCCTCGGCGGTTTCCCAGTCAACGCCGGTCACGCGCGCGCCATCGTCGGTGACACGCGTGACCTTGACGCCTTCGACGATCCGCGCGCCGCGCATCCGCGCGCCCTTGGCCAGCGCCATGGCGATATTCGCGGGGTCGCATTGCCCATCCAGCGGCAGGTGGACGCCGCCCAGCACATCGCCCACGTTCAGATGCGGATACATGGCCTTGATCTCGGACGGCGAGATTTCGGCCACATCCACGTCAAAGGCGCGGGCCAGCGTGGCCTGGCGGCGCAATTCCTCGAGCCGGTGTTCGGTCAGCGCGACCGAAATCGATCCGGTCTGCTTCATGCCGGTGGCGACGCCTGTTTCAGCCTCGAGCTTGACGTAGAGATCGGCGGAGTATTTCGCCAGCCGGGTCATGTTCTGGCTGCCGCGCAACTGGCCGATCAGGCCGGCGGCATGCCATGTGGTGCCGCATGTCAGCTGCTTGCGTTCCAGCAGGATGATATCGGTCCAGCCCGCCTTGGCCAGGTGATAGGCGACCGAACAGCCCGATACCCCACCCCCGATGATCACGGCCTGCGCCTTGTTGGGAAGGTCCACCATGGTCAAGCCACCTCATGCCCGGCGGCGCGGATCTGGTGCGCCAGTTCTTCGATATGGGCCGGGCCCACCTCGCAACAGCCCCCAACGATCGTCGCGCCCTGCCCGATCCAGCCCATCGCATGGGCGGCATAGGCCTGGGGCCCCAGATCCTGGCGCGCCGAAAGCGCATCGACCGTGGGTTTATGGCCCAGGAATTCCTGCGTGATCCGGGTAAAGCCGTTGGCATAGGCGCCAAAGGGTTTGCTGCCTTTGGACAGGATATCCAGCGCCGCCGGGATCGCCTCGGGGACCGAGCAGTTGATCAGGATGGCATCGGCCCCATCGGCGACGGCCATTGCATCGCCCAGCGCCTCGCCCGAGCGCAGGCGCGTGCCGTCCGCATCGTCCACGGTCAGCGACAGCCAGACGGGCAGGCCGGCCTGGCACGCGCCGTCAAGCACCGCGCGGGCATGATCGACAGAGGCCACGGTTTCGCAGATCAGCAGATCGCAGCCCTTGGCCAGGGCCTTTGCCACCTCGGCATAGCGGGGTGCGGCCACGTCATGGGGCGGGTGGATATCGGGGCGGTAGCTGGCGATCAGCGGGCCGATGCTGCCCGCGATGCGCCCGCCGCCATGGACATCACGCGCGGTCTGCGCCTCGGCCAGGGCCAGGTCGATCAGCGTATCAAGCTGCCCTTCCAGCGGGGTTCCGATCAGCCGGTCGTGGTGTACCGCATAGCTGTTGGTGGTGGCGATGGTCGATCCGGCATCGAAATAATCCCGGTGAACGCTGCGCACGATGCCGGGATGGTCGACCATCACCTGGGTCGACCACAGCGGTGTCGGGCGATCCCCGGAGCGGTGGACAATTTCCTGCCCCATGCCCCCATCGAGAAGTGTGATCCTGCTCAAGATCTGATCCTTTCATTGGCCGGATCCCACAGCGGGCCATCCGGCTGCACGACAGCGGCGCACCGCTGGCCAAAAATCTCGACGTCAATCGCGGTGCCGGGCACTGCCAGATCCGCCCGCACCATCCCCAAGGCGACCGACGCCCCCACGCGGTAGCCCCATGCGCCGCTGGTGGTTTCGCCCACGATCTGTCCGTCATGCCAGAGCGTGGACATGTAGGGGGCATCCTGATCGCCTGCGTCCACCTTGAGGGTGACAAAACGCTTGGTCACGCCCGCCTGTTTCTCGGCCAGCAGTGCCGCCTTGCCGGGAAATTCCTTGGACCAGTCGATGAAGCGCTCAAGCCCGCCTTGCAGCAGGGTGTAATCGGTGGACAGATCACCCTTCCAGGCGCGATAGCCCTTTTCGATCCTGAGGGCGTTCAGGGCGAACATGCCGAAGGGCGTTGCGCCCCCGCCTGTGACGGAATCCCAGATCGTGGCCGTATCTGCCGCGGGGCAATGCACCTCCCAGCCCAGTTCGCCCGCGAAGGAGACCCGCATCAGGGTGCAATCCACGCCACAGACGCGCGCCTGCTGCGCCGACAGCCAGGGCAGGGTCAGGTCCGCATCGGTCAGAGGGGCGAGGATGTCACGCGATTTGGGGCCAGTGACCAGCAGGCAGTCGTATTTGTCGGACCGGTCATGCACGGTGATGCCGGCAGGGGCCTGTCGTGACAGCAATTCGCCATCATGCAGTTGCGCCACGCCCGCCGTGATCAGCCAGGTGCAATCGGGCCCCTGCGGGATCACCGACATTTCGGTCACGATCCGGCCCTTGTCATCGGCGAAATAGGCCAGCCCCACGCGACCCACGCGCGGGATCCGCGATGCCGTCAGGCTGTTGACGTAGTCCTGCGCGCCCGGCCCTTCGACCGACAGGCGGGTGAAGCCGGAAATCGCCAGAACGCCGCAGCCATCGCGGACGGCGGCGCATTCCTCGGCGACGCGGGGCGCCCATGGACCGGCGCGATCCCAGGTCTGGCTGCCCTCCCAGCTGGTGTCGTCACCGGGTTTGGCGAACCAGTTCGCCCGCTCCCAGCCGTTGTAGGCACCGAATTGCGCGCCTGCATCCTTCAGACGGGAATGCAGCGCCGACAGCTTGCGATCGGCCCCGGCGGGCCAGCGGGCGTGCGGGAAATGCATGCCGTATTCGTGGCCGTAAACCTCCATGCCCTTTTCGATGCAATAGGCCGGATCCTCGAAGCCGGTGAAACGGCGCGGATCACAGGACCACATATCCCATTCGGTGCCGCCTTCGGTGATCCATTCCGCCAGCACCTTGCCAGCGCCGCCCGCCTGGCAGATGCCGAAGGTGAAGACGCAGGCCTCGAAGGCATTGGGCAGGCCCGGCATCGGACCGATCAACGGATTGCCATCGGGGGTATAGGGGATCGGGCCATTGATGACCTTGCTCAGCCCGGCCTTCTCCAGCAGCGGCACACGGGCCATCGCATCGCCGATGTACCATTCAAGCCGCTCCAGATCGTCGGGAAACAGCTGAAAGCTGAAATCCTCGGGCATGGGATCTTCGGGGGTGATCCAATGCGCGCGGCAATTGCGTTCATAGGGGCCAAGGTTGAAGCCATGCTTTTCCTGCCGCAGGTAATAGCTGCTGTCGACATCCCGCAGCAGGGGCAGCTTGGCCCCCTGCGCCGTGGACCATTCCGCCAGTTCGGGGACAGTATCGAACAAAAGGTACTGGTGGCTCATCACCATCATCGGCACATCGCGGCCGAACATCGCGCCGACTTCGCGCGCATAATAACCGGCGGCGTTCACCACCTTTTCGCAGCGCACCTCGCCCTTGGGTGTCACGACAACCCATTCATCCCCCTCGCGCCGCACGCCGGTGACCGGGCAGAAGCGTTCGATCCGCGCGCCCATCTGGCGCGCGCCCTTGGCCAGGGCCTGGGTCAGCTGTGCCGGATCGATGTCGCCATCATTGGGATCATAAAGCGCGCCCTGCAGGTCATGGGTTTCCAGAAAGGGATAACGCCCGCGAATCTCGTCCGGACCCAGCAGATCAAGGTCCATGCCCTGGTAGCGGCCCATGCCCACCACGCGGGCGAATTCCTGCATCCGTTCGCGGCTATGCCCCAGGCGCAGCGAACCGGTGACATGATAGTTCATCGGATAATCGACCTCGGCCCCGAGACGGCGATAGAGATCGGCCGAATAGCGCTGCATGTTCATGATCGACCAGCTTGACGAGAAGGTCGGCACATTGCCCGCGGCATGCCATGTCGATCCCGCTGTCAGCTCATTGCGCTCCAGCAGCAGGCAATCGGTCCATCCCGCGCGTGCCAGATGATAGAGGGCCGATGCCCCCACCGCACCGCCACCGATGATGACCACTCTTGCCTGTGTCGGAAAATCCGCCATGCCCTGTCCCTTCGTCTTGCATTCGCTTGCCGACTATCAGTCGAGCCAAGGCCTCTATCAATCCGGGCCAGCCGGGTTTATTGATCGGAAAAACCGATCAGGGTCCGCGATGCAAACCGAGCTTCTGGAAACTTTCCTCGACCTGTGTGAAACGCGCAGCTTCAACCGCACCGCCGACCGGCTGGGGGTGACGCAATCCACCGTATCGGGCCGCGTGCGGGCATTGGAAACCGCGCTGGGGTGTCGCCTGTTTCATCGCTCGCGGGCGGGTACGGGGCTGACGACCGAAGGGCTGCGGTTCGAACCGCACGCCCGCGCGTTGCGACAGGGATGGACCGAAGCCTTGCAGGACACCGCCGGATCCGGCAGCCGCGCCATGACCCTGCGGATCGGGCTGCAACGCGATCTGACCGATCACCACATCGGGGACTGGATGCGGCAGTTCCGCGCCGCCCTGCCCGAGGCGGCCTTCTACATCGAGGCGGATTATTCCGCGCAGATGTGTGCCGATCTGGTCAGCGGGGCGCTGGACCTGGCGCTGCTGTTCACGCCAAAACCGCAACCCGACCTGCATTTCGAAACCGTGGGCGAGTTGTCCTATCGCATGGTATCGACGCAGCCGATCAGCTTGGCCAACCTGCCGCTGGAACGCTATGTGCGGGCCAATATCTCGCCTGCCTTCAGCGCCGCACATGCGGGGCTGTTGCCGCAGTTGACGGTGGCCCCGGTTTCAAGCGGTCAGAATGCGACCGTCGCCGGTCTGATCCTGGCCCTGAATGGCGCGGGCTATGTGCTTGATGATACGGCCCAGGCGATGATCGAAACCGGCCAGGCCCATGCGGTTGCCCAGGCACCACGCATCCCGCAACCGGTCTTTGTGGCCTTGCCGCTGCGCCAGCGGCACCGCCCCTTGCAACGGCGCCTTGTCACGGTCCTGCGCGCGCATTTTTCCGCGACGACGGCCCGGAAATGACAAACCCGCACCAAGGGCGCGGGCAGGTTTGCCATGGTCGTTGCGCTAAGGCGCTTACCACTCGGTCGGGCCCTTGTCGGCGAAGGCATGCACCAGGAAGTCGATGAAGGCGCGCACCTTGGGCTGGGTAAAGCGACCCGGCGGATAGACCGCATAGATGCCCTGGGTTTCCACGGGAAGATCGGGGATCGCATCCTCGACCAGGCCCTTTTCCATCGCTTCGGCGTAAAGGAAGCTGGGCAGATAGGCGATGCCAAGCCCGGCCACACAGGCGTTCAGCAGGGATTGCCCGTCATTCACGCTCAGCCAGCCGGCGGTGCGGACTTGGCGCTTTTCGCCCGAGGGGGCGGTCAGCTTCCAGACGTTGCCGTTGGACTGGTTGGAGTAATGCAGCAGCTTGTGATCGTTCAGGTCGTCGATCTTCTGCGGGCGACCGTATTTCTCGAAATAGCCGGGGCTTGCGATCATGCGCTTGGTCGTTTCGGTCAGCTTGCGGGCGCGCAATGTGCTGTCCTCAAGCTCTCCGATCCGCACGGCCATGTCGAAGCCTTCGCTGATCAGTTCGACATAGCGGTTGTTCAGCACCATGTTCACCGTGATATCGGGGAATTCTGACAGGAATTCGCCCAGCACCGGCGACAGGTGGTTCACCCCGAAATCGGTGGCCACGGAAATCCGCAGCAGCCCCGAGGGGGCGGATTGCATCGATGTGACAAGGGCATCCGCCTCGCCCGCATCATTCAGCACCCGACGCGCCCGGTCGTAATAGGCCAGACCGATCTCGGTCGGGCTGACACGCCGCGTGGTGCGGTTCAGCAGCCGCGCGCCCAGGCGTGCCTCAAGGCTCGAGACATGCTTGGACACGGCCGATTTGGAAATGCCCATCTTCTTGGCGGCATCCGTGAAGCCACCCTGGTCCACGACCGTGGCGAAGGCTTCCATTTCCGTCAGACGATCCATCCGCGACACCCTTTCATTTGTGTTGTTTCCGGTATCGCGTCGAAATCAGGCATCACTTGGGCAGGGTGCGGACAATATCGGGGTATTGTCGGGGATCGTTAATGGCATGGAAACAGGTGGCGGAAGGGCCGAACCCTGCTTCTTCTTGCCAGAAATATCCGAAAAAACCACGCCTGCCACGCGGTCATAGGGTGGCGCAAAGCCTCTTTCGTTGGGGCTGGGCGCCACGAAATTTGATCATATGGAGCCTGTCGGCATGATTCATTTCGCAGATAATCAAATTTGTTCCCTTTGCATTTGATCAAATATATTGAGACGACAGAAGCAGGGTTTCAGCCAGGGGCATGACACCATGGACGGCAATATGGAAACAACCGCGGACAGCTTGGCCGGCGTGCCGATCGCCCGCCTGGAAACGGTGCGCGCCAGAGAGGCCGCAACCTACGCCGCGCGGCGGCCGCGCACGCAGGCTGCACTGGCAGGCGGCACAGAGGCCTGGCTGGACGGTGTCCCCATGCACTGGATGAAGGATTGGCCGATGCCTTTCCCGATGCTGGTGGCGCAGGCCCGCAAGGCGCGGCTGACCGATCTGGACGGGCACCGGATCGACGATTTCTGCCTTGGCGATACCGGCTCGATGTTCGGGCATTCCCCTGCCCCCGTGGCCCGTGCCATCCGGCGACAGGCCCGCGCCGGGCTGACCTATATGCTGCCTACCGAGACCGCGCTTGAAGCGGGGCGGTTGCTGTGCGAACGCTTCGGCGCGTTCCGCTGGCAGATCGCGACGACCGCCACGGATGCCAACCGCTTTGCCATGCGCGTGGCCCGTGCGGTGACCGGGCGGCCGAAGGTCCTGGTCTTCAACGGGTGCTACCATGGCACCGTGGACGAGGCGATGGTCGCCCTGTACGAGGGTCAGACCGTCGCGCGCCCCGGTCTGACCGGGCAGGTGGCTGACCTGACGCGCACGGCTGTCGCGGTGGAGTTCAACGATCTGGCGGGGGTCGAGGCGGCGCTGGCCACCGGCGAGGTGGCCGCGATCCTGACCGAACCGGTGATGACGAATTCCTGCATGGTTCTGCCCGATCCCGGCTTTCACGAAGGGCTGCGCGCCCTGTCGCGCCAGTATGGCGCGCTGCTGATCATCGACGAGACGCATACCATCTCCAGCGGGCTGGGCGGCTATACCGCCGTGCACGGGCTGGACCCCGACATTTTCGTGGCGGGCAAATGCGTGGCGGGGGGCATGCCCACGGCGATCTGGGGGCTGCGCGACGATGTGGCCACGCGCTTTGCCGCCTATGACGCGACGCGGCCTGCGGGGCATTCGGGGATGGGCACCACCCTGTCCGCGAACCCAATGCAATTCGCCTGCCTGCGCGCCACCCTGTCCGAGGTGATGACGCCCGAGGCCTATGCCCATATGGAGGCGGGTGCCGCCCGGCTGGAGGCGGGGCTTGCCGCCGCTATCGCGCGGGCTGGCGCGCCCTGGCATGTGGTGCGCGTGGGTGCGCGGGTCGAGTTCATCTGCGCGCCGGGTCCCCTGCGAAACGGAACCGAGGCCGGGGCCGCGCATCAACCCGCACTGGAGGCCGTGATCCATACCTGCCTGCTGAACCGGGGCTGCCTGATCGCCCCCTTTCACAACATGATGCTGGTCAGCCCCGTGACCACCATGAAACAGGTCGACCGGCTGATCGCCGCATTCGACGCGACACTGGCCCTGCTTTTCGGGCCTGACGAGGCCCAATGAGGACTGACATGACGACCCAGACCAATGCCCCCTCGGGCGCCACCATCGCCGAGGCGCAGGCCTTTCTTGAGGCCCACCCCGAGATCGAGGCTTTCGACATCGTGCTGCACGACTCCAACGGGATCGGGCGGGGCAAGATCATCCGGCGGCACGAGTTGCTGGCCTTCTACCAGTCGGGGCGGTTCTTGCCGATCTCGATCCTGGGGCTGGATATCTGCGGCGAGGACGTGCACGAGACCGGGCTGATCTGGGACCAGGGCGATGGCGACCTGCGGGCCTGGCCGATCCCCGGCACGTTGAAGCCGCTGCATAGCACCATGCCGCCACGCGGTGAGGTGCTGATGTCGCTCTACACGCTGGAGGGCGCACCGATGACTTCGGACCCGCGCCATGCGCTGCAGGCGCAGGTCGATGCCATGGCGGCCGAGGGGTTGTTCCCGGCCGGCGCCTTCGAGCTTGAATTCTTCCTGCTGGCCAATGATCGCGGACCGGACGGGCGCGTGCGCCCCGCCGCCGATGTGCTGGACGGGCGCGCCAGCCACCGGACCGAAGTCTATTCGGTGGATCACCTGCACGGGATGCTGCCGCTGTTTTCCGACATCTACGCGGGCGCCGAAAAGGCGGGGATCAAGGCGGAAACCATGATCTCGGAATACGCCCCCGGCCAGTATGAGCTGACGCTGCATTACCGTACCGATGTGATGCAGGCCGCCGATGACCTGATGCGGCTGAAGCGGATCGTGCGGGCGCAGGCCCGCGCGCATGGGGTCACCGCCTGCTTCATGGCCAAACCGGTCGAGGATTACGCCGGATCGGGCATGCATTTTCATGTGTCCTTGCAGGACGGTGACGGGCGCAATGTCTTTACCGAGGCGGTGGAAGGGGAATGGTCGCCCCAGATCCTGCATGCCCTTGGCGGCTTGCGCGCCACGATGGGCGAAGCGATGCTGGTGTTTGCCCCGCATGCCAATTCATGGCGCCGTTTCGCCAACCAGAGCTATGCGCCCGTGTCGACAAGCTGGGGCGTCAACAACCGGTCGGTTGCCCTGCGCATCCCTGCGGGCGACAAGCGCGCGCGGCGGATCGAACACCGGCCTGCAGGGGTGGATGCGAACCCCTACCTGGTGGCGGCGACCGTTCTGGCGGGTATCCGGCACGGGCTGGCGCAACGGATCGATCCCGGCCCCGAGACAACGGGCAACGGCTATGACGAGGCGGGCGGGGATGACGGCATTCCGCGCGACTGGGGTGCGGCCATCGCTGCGGCGCGGGCGTCAGCCTTTCTGAAAGACGCCCTGGGCGAGGACATGCACCGCACCTTCGTGGCTGTCAAAGCCGCCGAATATGCCCGCGTGGCGCGCACGATCTCGGACGTGGATTACGACCTTTATCTGCACACGGTGTGAGCGCGTGCAGATGTGGGACTTGGATATTTGAGGCAAGAAGAAACAGCGGTCAGAGAGTGGCCGCCAACCTTGTGCCCTGGTCGATGGCGCGTTTCGCGTCGAGTTCGGCGGCCACATCCGCGCCCCCGATCACATGGGCGGTGATGCCGCGTTCGGCCAGCGCATCGGCCAGGCTGCGCTCGGGCAATTGGCCCGCACAGAGCACGACCGTATCGGCCGGAACCACGCGCGGGTTTTCCCGCGCCTCGCCGAAGGTGACATGCAGGCCTTCGTCATCGATGCGTTCATAGTTCACGCCACCGATCATCTGTACGCCCTTCATCTGCAGGGCGGCGCGGTGGATCCAGCCTGTCGTCTTGCCCAGCCGCTTGCCCGGGCGTTCGGCCTTGCGCTGCAAAAGCGTGACCTGGCGGGCGGGTGCGCCGGGGCGCGGGCCTTCGACGGCCAGGCCACCGCGCGCGTCGGCGGGATCGGCAACGCCCCATTCGCGCATCCAGTCGGGGATGCTTTCGGTCGGGCTGTGCCCTTCGTGGACAAGATATTCCGACACATCGAAGCCGATGCCGCCCGCGCCCACCACGGCGACGGTCTTGCCCACGGGCGCCTTGCCCGCCAGAACGTCGATATAAGAGAGCACGTTGGGGCGATCCTGACCGGGAATGCCGGGATCGCGCGGGATAACGCCGGTGGCGATCACCACCTCGTCAAAGCCTGAAAGATCATCGACACTGACAGGGGTGTTCAGCCGCAGATCGATGCCGGCATCGGCGACCATGGTCTCGTACCAGTCCACCAGCCCGTGGAATTCTTCCTTGCCGGGGATCTGTCGCGCCATGTTGAGCTGCCCGCCCACGCGGGCAGCCCTATCGAACAGCGTGACCTTGTGGCCGCGATCCGCCGCGGTCAGCGCCACGGACAGTCCCGCAGGCCCTGCGCCCACCACGGCGATCGTCTTGGGCGCGGCGGCAGGGGCGATGACGAGTTCCGTTTCATAGCAGGCGCGCGGGTTCACGAGGCAGCTTGAGATCTTGCCGCCGAAAGTGTGATCCAGGCAGGCCTGGTTGCAGGCGATGCAGGGCGCGATGCTGTCGGCGCGTCCGGCCATGGTCTTGACCACGAAATCGGGATCAGCCAGCAGCGGGCGCGCCATCGACACCATGTCGGCGCAGCCCGTTGCCAGAACATCCTCGGCCACTGCGGGCGTGTTGATCCTGTTCGAGGTGATCACGGGGATGCCCACCTGACCCATCAGCTTTTTCGTGACCCAGGCGAAGGCCGCGCGCGGAACGGAAGTCGCGATGGTGGGGATGCGCGCCTCGTGCCAGCCGATGCCGGTGTTGATGATGCTGGCCCCGGCCTTTTCGATGGCCTGTGCCAGTTGCACCACCTCTTCAAAGGTGGAGCCGTTGGGCACAAGGTCGATCATCGACAGGCGGTAGATGATGATGAAATCGTCGCCCACGGCGGCGCGGGCGCGTTTGACCACCTCGAGCGGCAGGCGCATCCGGTTTTCATAGGAGCCGCCCCAGCGGTCGGTGCGCTTGTTGGTATGGGTCACGAGGAACTGGTTGATGAAGTAGCCTTCCGATCCCATCACCTCGACCCCGTCATACCCGGCCTCGCGGGCGCGGGCGGCGGCGGTGGCGATGTCGTGGATCTGTTTTTCGATGCCTTCCTCGTCCAGTTCCCGCGGCGGAAAGGGCGAGATCGGGGACTTGATGGCGCTGGCCGAGACACATTCGGGGCCGTAGGCATAGCGGCCCGCATGGAGGATCTGCATGGCGATCCTGCCATCCGCCGCGTGGACGCGGTCGGTCACGATCCGGTGGTTGGCGATGTCCTGATCGGTGAACAGGCCCGCCGCCCCCGGAAACACGCCACCTTCGCGGTTGGGGGCCATGCCGCCCGTCACCATGAGGCCCACACCGCCGCGCGCCCGCGCGGCGTAGAATTCGGCAACGCGGTTCCAGTCCTTCGTTTCCTCGAGGCCGGTATGCATCGAGCCCATGAGAACGCGGTTCTTCAGCGTGACATGGCCCAGATCGAGCGGGGCAAGAAGATGCGGATATTCGGTCATGTGGTGCCTCCCGTTTGCGCGCCATCTGAGCGGAAGGCGCGGGATTTGTCACCCGAAACCCAGCGTCAGCACCGGCCGGGGGCTGTCAGACCGTATTGTCCAGGACGAAGGGCGTTTCGAAATAGTCAAATTGCGGATAGGCGCCGTAGATGCCGCGCACCTTTTCGCACCATGCCGCATCATGTCCGGCCTTCGCGGCCTCAAGCGTTTTCCAAAGGTAGACGCCGCCCCCGCGCCCACCCTCGGGATCATAGAGGTAGTTCTTGCGGATCAGATCGGCATTGGCGGACCAGCCGGGGACCGTCGCCTGGAAATTGGCGATCACCTGCGCGCGGGTCATGCCGTCGGGAATAGGAAAGGTGACGATCTCGGTGATCATGCAGCCCCCGTGGTTACATGGTTTCAAGGCAATGGCGCCGGAAGGCGCGCTTGAGAAGATCCAGTTCCTCGCGCAACAGATCCATTTCCGCGCGAATGTCATCGGCCAGCGCCTCTCCGGCGAGGATGGCGAAACTGTTCAGGGTCTCGCCCGTTTCGCCGTCACGGATCAGGAAGGTATGGATACCGTCGGACAGGGCCTGGCGCGGAACCGGGACGCGCAGCACCCAGCCTGCGCCTTTCGCACCCTCCAGCAGTTCGGCACCGGGCACGGGCTGTTCCAGATGGGTCACGGCAACCGACGGGCGCACCCCCGCGGGCGCGCCTGTCACGACGCCTTCCCATATCCCCTGGAACAGACGGGTCTTGGTGACGGTCAATGCACTCACGTGTTCATCCTCTTGGATCCGGTATCACAATTCGGCGCGCGGGCGCCTGCTGAAGGTGAGGTCACGCAGGATCACCTGGTTCATCTCGGGGCCTTCGAAGATCAGGTCGACCCAGGCCTTTTCGACACGTTTTTCGTTCATGCCGGAATAGGCAAGGTCGAATTCCACCATGATGTCTTCTTCGTGCAGAGGCAATTCGCGCACGATCTGTTCGGTGTTCGGCCCGTGGCGAATATTGAGCCGGGCAAATATCTCCAGCGGTTTTTCCATTTCGATGATGGTATTCATGCGGATCAGGTGGCGCCGCTTCAGCCCGGCCACGGCATCGCCGGGCAGATCGATCGCAAGCGACAGGAAGGATCCGTCGAACCGGAACACATCCAGCCGCAGACCGAAAGGCGCCAGATCCTGCTCGCGCCGGTTGCGAAGCTGGCGCAGGGTCACTTCGGAGCGTTCGCAGTCATGAAACAGCGTCACCTCGTTGCCAAGCGTGCTCTTGCTGGGGACCGAGGCGAAGCCGGGCACCGGCAAGGGGCCGCGCCACAATTCGGGCCGCCAGCCCCAATCGGCCCCATGCGGCCTGCGAAAGGCGTTGGACCCGATCATCGGCAGGGCAAGACGGCTTTCGGCGACATGGATCAGATCATCCAGATGACGCCGCAACTGGCGGGCGCGCTGACGCTGAAGCCGCAAATCAGCCAGATCGGCCTTGTCGGCCCGACTGGCGGCACTGGCCCAGCGGCTGCGACTGCGCGCGAATGCAATTGCGTCGAGAACCTTGCCACCCAACCTTGTCATGATGTCCCGACCTGCCTTGCCTGTCTTATCCGCTTACCACACTCGGCGTCTGTCAGTACCGCCTAATGACGAAACAATCCTTACCGATGCAGCGCATTGACACAATTACAGAAACACGAACGGCGGATCAATCTGCAGCAGGGAGGCAAGCCTGCAGGTGTCACTCAGCGGGCCGGACTGTCGCGGCGGATCGCCTCGACCAGATCCAGCATGAACCGCATGCCGCGATCCGACACCATGGCACTGTCGGGCGCGCCATAGAGGGCCAGGCCCAGGACCGTGTCCCCGACCGTCATCAGACCCCGCCAATGCCTTGGGTCCGCCTTGGGCGGAACGGTCGAGCCACCCTCGACCTGCAAGAGGGCCAGACCCTCGCGGTTGATGGCGCGCAGGATGCGGCCACGGCCCAGGGCCTGCTGAAAGTCGCGGCTGTCGGTGCTGACGCCCCCCTCGCCGATGGGCGAGGCCGAGATGGTGATGATCGCAGGTTCGACGAAAACGCCACTGGTGTCGCCCGAAAGGCTGGCGCAACTGCCGATCAGGGCAAAACCGCCCTGCGCCCGGTTCACGACACTGCCGGCATCCACACAATACCCCGACGGAGGGCGCAGGACGACGTTGCCCCCGGCCAGTTCCGCCTCACGCAGAACCGGGACGGGCGAGGTGCCACCACCAAGCTGGAGGCACCCCGAAAGGCACAAGGCCAGAATTGGGGCCAACCAGATCCGCATAGACCCGCGCCCCCTTATGTCACAGATCCATATAGATGTGCTTTTCCGCCTTGGCGCCCGGATGGGTGACCGCACCCTTGTAGGTCTCGCCGACGATCTGGGCGTATTTCCACAGCGCACCGCTGGCATAGATCGTGGGACGCGGGCCTTTCCAGTCGGCCTTGCGGGCTTCCAGTTCGGCATCGGTCAGATCGACGCTGATTTCGCCCTTGATGGCGTTCAGGGTGATCATGTCGCCGTCCTTGACCAGCGCGATGGGGCCGCAATGGGCCGCTTCGGGGCCGACGTGACCCACGCAGAAGCCGCGCGTTGCACCGGAGAAACGGCCATCGGTGATCAGAGCCACCTTCTTGCCCATGCCCTGCCCGGAAATGGCGGCGGTGGTGGCCAGCATTTCGCGCATGCCGGGGCCGCCTGCGGGACCCTCGTTGCGGATGACGATCACGTCGCCTTCTTTGTAGTCACGGCGCTGGACGGCAGCGAAGGCGTCTTCCTCGCATTCGAACACGCGGGCGGGGCCGGTGAAGACCTGCTGATCCTCGGACATGCCCGCGACCTTCACGATGGCGCCGGTGGGGGCAAGGTTGCCCTTGAGGCCGACAACGCCGCCCGTTTTGGTGATCGGGTTGGCAACGGTGTGGATGACCTTGCCATCGGCTTCGCGGGTGATCTTGTCCAGTTCCTCGCCGATGCTGTAGCCGCTGGCGGTGATGCAATCCTCGTGGATCAGGCCCGCCTTGCGCAGTTCCTTCATCACGACGGGCACGCCGCCTGCCTCGTAAAGGTCCTTGGCAACATAATCGCCGCCCGGCTTGAGGTTCACGAAATAGGGGGTATCGCGGAAAATCTCGCAGACGTCATCGAGGAAAAAGTCGATCCCCGCCTCATGGGCAATGGCGGGCAGGTGCAGGCCTGCGTTGGTGGACCCGCCGGTACAGGCCACGACGCGGGCCGCGTTTTCCAGCGACTTGAGCGTAACGACGTCGCGGGCGCGGATGTTCTTTTCGATCAGGTTCATGACCGCACGGCCCGACGCCTCGCCATACTGGTCGCGGCTTTCGTAAGGGGCGGGCATGCCGGAAGAGTTCATCAGCGCCAGGCCAATCGCCTCGGAGACGCAGGCCATGGTATTGGCGGTGAACTGGCCGCCGCAGGCACCCGAAGTCGGGCAGGCGACGCGCTCCAGAATTTCCAGCTCGGCATCGGACATGTTGCCGGCCTGATGCTGACCCACGGCTTCGAACACGTCCTGCACGGTGACATCCTTGCCGTTCAGGCGGCCCGGCAGGATCGACCCGCCGTAGATGAAGACGGAAGGCACGTTCAGGCGAACCATCGCCATCATCATGCCGGGGAGCGACTTGTCGCAGCCGGCCAGGCCGACAATCGCGTCATAGCAATGGCCGCGCATGGTCAGTTCGACGGTGTCGGCAATCGCCTCGCGGCTGGCCAGCGACGAGCGCATGCCTTCATGGCCCATGGCGATCCCGTCGGTCACGGTGATCGTGGTGAATTCACGCGGGGTGCCGAAGGCCTGCTTGACGCCCATCTTCACGGCCTGCGCCTGACGGTTCAGGGCGATGTTGCAGGGGGCGGCCTCGTTCCAGCAGGTGGCCACGCCGACCAGAGGCTGGTGGATCTCTTCCTCGTTCAGGCCCATCGCATAGAGGTAGGACCGGTGCGGCGCGCGGGCGGGCCCTTCGGTCACATAGCGGCTGGGCAGTCTGGATTTGTCGATGCGCGGTTTCGTGGACATTGGTGCCTCCCCGGTAAATCTGTCCGGATCGGAATAAAGAAGGGTTTCGAATGGCACAAGTGCGATTGCAAGACGCGGCGTCACAGGGCGCGCGGCCGTGCTGCGGCGTTGACAGGGTCGCCGTGCAGGCAAACACTGTGTGCCAAGCATCACGGAGGAGAGGACGCGATGACAACCGGCCAGAGCATCGGACCAGAGGGCAAGAGCCATCAGGCGCTGGGGCGGGACTTCTTCAGCACCGATGAAATTCGCGCGCTGGCGGAACGCTCGGACATCTGGGGGTGGTGGCTGGTGGTGCATTGCTGGGGCACGATCGCGCTGGCGCTGGCGCTGTTCGGGATCTGGCCCAATCCGCTGACCTTTGTGCTGGCCGTCGTCGTCATCGGATCGCGGCAACTGGGGCTGGCGATCCTGATGCACGAGGCGGCGCATAACGCGCTGTTCCGGTCGCGGGGGTTGAACGACTGGGCGGGGGAATGGCTGTGCGGGCGGCCGATCCTTGCCGATCTGGGCGAATATCGCCGCTACCACCTGAAGCACCACCGCCATACCCAGACCGAGGAAGACCCCGACCTGAAGCTGTCCCGCCCCTTTCCGACCACGCGCGCCTCGCTCAGGCGCAAGTTCTGGCGTGACATCACCGGACGGACCGGCCTCAAGCAGCGCAGCCAGCAGATCATGTTCGCGCTGAAGATGGCGGGTGAAGTCGAAGGCCAGCCCGGCGCGCAGGACCTGGCGCAGGCGTTTTCCGGTCCGGTGATCGGGCGGGCGATCATCGCCAATGCGGTGCTGTTTGCCGTGATGTGGGCAGTGGGTGCCTGGTGGTGGTGGCTGGCCTTCTGGGTGTTGCCGCTGCTGACGTGGTTCCAGCTTGTCCTGCGCATCCGCAATATCGCGGAACATGGCGCGGTCGAGGCGGTGGACGATCCGCTGCGCAACACCCGCACGACCCATGCCGGGCCGTTGATGCGCCTGCTGGTCGCGCCCTACTGGGTCAACTACCATCTGGAGCATCACCTGGTGATGCACGTCCCCGCGCGCAACCTGCCGCGCCTGCATCGGCTGATGGTGGAACGGGGGCATGCGGCGAAGATGCAGATCGGTCGCAATTACCTTGATGTGCTGCGGATCGCGTCATCCCGACCGGCGTGATGCCGCAAGTGGGCCACCGACGGCTGCAAGCCCCCTGTTCGCACCCCCGACCACGCGCTAGGTTCACGGCATGGGTCTGATGGACAGGCCGCGACACGAGGAGCCAGACCCGACCGATGCGCTACGATGCCCACAATGACTTTGTCGGCCCCGCGCGTGCGCATGCGCAGGTCTGGCGGCTGGCGCTGGGCCTTGTGCTGATCGTTGTCATCGTGATCGGCCTGAACGCCCTGTTCGGGCAGGCGGTCCTGCGCCTTGCCGGCGAGGGGTTGCACCGCGACATTACCCGCATCGAAACACCGGGACAGAGCGCGGCCGGCGTTCTGATCCTGCTTTACAGCTTTCTGATCATGACCCTCGCCGCGGCGCTGGTGACCCTGCAATTGCACAGGCGCAATCCGCTGACGCTGCTGGGGCACTGGCCGCTGATGCTGCGGCAATTCGGTGCGACGCTGGCGGTGCTGATCGCGATTGCTATCGCGATCATCGTGCTGCCGCCATGGGGATTTGCCGATCCGCTGGTGCCCGGTCTTTCGCCGGTGACCTGGATCCTGCTGCTGCCCGTATCGCTGGTGGCGGTTCTGGTGCAGACCTCGGCCGAGGAAATCCTGTTTCGCGGCTATATCCAGCAGCAACTGGCCGCGCGGTTTCGCAGCCCGCTGGTGTGGATGGTGGCACCGGCTGCGATATTCGGTCTTTTGCATTACCGGCCCGATGCCGGTGCCAATGGCTGGCTGATCATGGCCTGGGCAGCGGGTTTCGCGCTGGCCGCCGCGGATCTGACGGCGCGTGCCGGCACGCTGGGTCCGGCCATCGCCCTGCACTTCGTGACCAATGCCAGCGCCCTGCTGATCCTGTCGGCTGAAGGCACGTTGTCCGGGCTGGCGCTGTTCCGGTTGCAGATCGACATGGCCGATCCCGTGGCCCTGCGACCCTATCTGATGATCGACGCCATGCTGATCCTGATCGGCTGGCTGGCGGCGCGGCTTGCGATTCGGCGCTGATGACCCGGCGCGCCTATGATCCGCATTTGCGTTTCGTCGAGCCTGCCCGGGCGCGGTCGGAACCGAAGCTGCTGGTGATCGGAATCCTGCTGGTCGAGGTGATGTATCTGGCGTCGGTGCACCTGATGGAGCCGTTCCTGCAACTGGTGCCGCTGGCCAACCCAACCGAAGTGGCGGGCGGCAGCACACCGCGCGGGCTGTTGGTCCAGCTTTACAGCTTTCTCGCCCTGGGCCTTGCGGTCGTGCTGGTCAGCGCCAAGCTGCATGGGCGCGGCCTTGCCAGCCTGATCGGGCAACCATCGTTGGCGGTGCAACAGATGTTTCAGGTCACGCTGCTGCTGGCCATCGGGACGCTGGCCATCGAATTCATACCCCCCGATGTCGAACTGCTGTCGTTCACCCAGATGCGCCCCTTGGGCCCCTGGCTGGCGCTGTTGCCAGTGGCCCTGCTGGCGCTGCTGATCCAGACCGGGGCAGAGGAGCTGTTTTACAGGGGCTATGTCCAGCAACAGCTTGCAGCGCGGTTCGACCGGCCATGGGTCTGGCTGGTGCTGCCAAGCCTGCTGTTCGCCTCGGCGCATTACACGCCGGAACTGCCCCCGGTCGAGGCCGCTCATTACATGATCTGGGCCTTCTGCTTCGGTCTTGCCGCGGCGGACCTGACCGCGCGCAGCGGCACATTGGGGCCGGCCATCGGGTTTCACCTGGTGAACAACGCCTTGGCGTTTCTTCTGTTCGGGCAGGCGGGCGGCATGGATTCCGGTCTGGCGCTGTTCCTGTTTCCCGCCGATCCGGCCCAGTCCCTCTTGCCGCCGCCGACCATGCCGCACCCTCTGCCTTCGGACGGCATGGCCCCCGTCAGCCTGTTCGATCCCGGCTTTCTGGTCGAGCTTCTGGGGATCGGCATGCTATGGGTCGGTGCCCGGATCGCGATCCGGCGCTGATTGCATTTTCTTGCCCGAAGGCTTACCTCGGCCCTAGAACCGTCCACACGGACACTCGACCACGAAAAAGGCCTGTCGCCCATGAACTGGATCACCAACTACGTCCGCCCGCGGATCAACTCGATCTTCTCGCGTCGCGAAGTGCCCGAGAACCTCTGGACGAAATGCGACGACTGCGGAACGATGCTGTTTCATCGCGAACTCAGCGACAACCAGAATGTCTGCACATCCTGCGGGCATCACATGTCGATCACGCCGCGCGCGCGGTTCAAGGCCCTGTTCGATGGCGGCATCTTCAGCGAGGTGGCGGTGCCGGAACCGATGGCCGATCCGCTGCAATTCCGCGACCAGAAGAAATACCCCGAGCGCATGAAAGCCGCGCAGAAATCGACCGGTGAGCGTGACGCGATGCTTGTCGCGACAGGCGAGATCGGGCGCACGCCCATCGTGGCCGCGGCGCAGGACTTCAGCTTCATGGGCGGGTCCATGGGCATGTATGTGGGCAATGCGATCATCGCCGCCGCCGAAGAAGCGGTAAAGCTCAAGCGGCCACTTGTCCTGTTTTCCGCTGCGGGTGGCGCGCGCATGCAGGAAGGCATCCTGTCCCTGATGCAGATGCCGCGCTCGACCGTGGCGATCCAGATGCTGAAAGAGGCGGGCCTGCCCTATATCGTGGTGCTGACCCATCCGACCACGGGCGGGGTAACCGCATCCTATGCCATGCTGGGCGATGTGCAGATCGCGGAACCCGGCGCCTTGATCTGCTTTGCCGGTCCCCGCGTGATCGAACAGACGATCCGCGAGAAACTGCCCGAAGGATTCCAGCGTGCCGAATACCTGCTGGATCATGGCATGCTGGACCGCGTGACGCCCCGCACCAAGCTGCGCGAGGAATTGATCACCATCATCCGCATGCTGACGGGCCAGACGCCCGCCGTCTGGGGGGATCTGCCCGCCCCCGAAGCGGCGGCAGCGACACCCACCAGCGCAACCTGATCCGATCATGGCAACCGCAGGTTCGGACATCATCCTTGAACGGATGATGGCGCTTCACCCCAAGATCATCGACCTAACGCTGGATCGTGTCTGGCGGCTGCTGGCCGCACTGGACAACCCGCAGGATCGCCTGCCGCCGGTGATCCATATCGCAGGCACCAATGGCAAGGGCAGCACACAGGCCATGATCCGCGCCGGGCTCGAGGCGGCAGGACATGCGGTTCATGCCTATACCTCGCCGCATCTGGCGCGGTTCCATGAGCGGATCCGGTTGGCGGGAGAGCTGATCACAGAGCAACATCTGACCGAGATGCTGCAGGACTGCTATGGCGCGAATGACGGTGCCAACATCACCTATTTCGAGATCACGACCTGCGCGGCGCTGCTGGCCTTTGCGCGCATCCCGGCCGATTACACCCTGCTTGAGGTTGGCCTTGGCGGACGTCTGGACGCAACAAACGTGATCGAAAAGCCCGCGCTGTGCATCATTACGCCGGTTTCGATGGATCACGAACAATATCTTGGCGACACCATCGGCAAGATCGCAGGCGAAAAGGCCGGCATCCTGAAACGTGGCGTGACCTGCATCGTGGGGCCCCAGACCGATG
Source organism: Seohaeicola sp. (assembly GCF_048006315.1). GTDB lineage: Bacteria > Pseudomonadota > Alphaproteobacteria > Rhodobacterales > Rhodobacteraceae > Seohaeicola. The sequence continues at coordinate 1,894,972 of NZ_CP180350.1, forward strand.
AGGGGCTGGATGCGATCGAGGCCAGCGCCGCGCGCGTCGGCGCGCCCCTGCTGATCCATGGACAGCACTGGCACGTGGGACGCGAAGGCGACCGCCTGATCTATCAGGACGAGAACGGGCTGGTCGACATGCCCCTGCCAAATCTGCCCGGCGCACATCAGATCCAGAATGCCGGCGCGGCGCTGGCGGCCCTGCGGCATCTGGGACAGCCCGATGTCGCCTTCGAAGCTGCGGTGACCCGCGCCTTCTGGCCCGCCCGCATGCAGCGACTGCGCGAGGGTCCGCTTGTCGCTTCGGCTCCGCAGATCGAGCTTTGGCTGGATGGCGGGCATAACCCGGCAGCGGGCGAAGCGATCGGCGCGCATCTTGCAACATTGCCCAAGCGCCCCACGCATCTGATCTGCGGCATGCTGAACACCAAGGACATCGGCGGCTATCTGCGCCCGATGGCTCCTCATGTCGACAGCCTTCACGCCGTCAGCATTCCCGATACCGAGGCGACGCTTCCGGCAGAGGATACGGCGGCAGCAGCGACACAGGCCGGGATCAGCGCCAGCGTGGCCGCATCGGTCAGCGCGGCATTGGCCGATATCGCCGCAAAGGATCCCGTGGCGCGGGTGCTGATCTGCGGATCGCTGTACCTTGCAGGATCGATCCTGCGCGAGAACGGCTGACCCACGGGGCAGCCGGAACGCGCCACCCGCAGCGCACGTGATATCGGCAAAGCAGCGGCAGATGGACGATTCGCCCCCGCTGCGAATCACTTTATGTTGACTGATTCGGACCGATTCGCCTATATCTGGCCTATTCATCGGGGCAAGCCCGTCTGCCGATATTCAGGGCTGTCCCTTTTCAGGGGGATATTCGTGATGTTGCGCCGTTTTGGCCTTGTGTGTGTTTTTGTGAGTTTTGCAACACTTCCCGCCCATGCCGAGAGCGTGCGCATCACCCAGGATATCGAGGCGCGGACGATCACGCTGAATGGTGCGGAGATTGTCATCGACCGTATCCAGGACAGCGAGAACCGGCTTGAGGGCGACTTTGCCCGCACCTCGCGCCCCTGCCCGCCTTTCTGCATCACGCCGATGACCGTGGCGCCCGGTGTCGTCACCCTGGGCGAGCTTGAGGTGATGGATTTCCTGGATGCCAGCGTCGCGGCGGGTGAGGGCCTGCTTCTGGACAGCAGGCTTCCCGAATTCTTCGCCAAGGGCACGATCCCCGGCGCGATCAACCTGCCCTTTGCCACGCTCGATCCGGCCAATCCCTATCGTGACGAGATCCTCAAGGCGCTTGGCGCGACCCTGACAGGGTCGGACTGGGATTTCTCGGAGGCCAGGCAGCTGGCAATCTTCTGCAACGGCCCCTGGTGCGATCAGGCACCGCTTGCGATCCGGTATCTGCTTCAGTCGGGCTATCCTGCCGAAAAGCTCAGCTACTATCGCGGCGGGATGCAGGTCTGGCTGCAACTGGGCCTGAGCACCCATACCCCGAGCGGAGGTTGACCTTGTCCGCAACCGCACGGGTCACAACCACATTGAATGCCCCCCCGGACTACCTGGGGGGCAACATGTTTCTTGCCAGTAGCCGCCGTTTACCGGAGATTTCCATGCTTCGCGCCCTTGCCATCGCCAGCCTTTTCGCCGGGATCACGGTTGCCCTTGTTCTGTTCAAGGCCGATCCGGGCGCACCACCGGCAGCGGAGGGGGCGAATGTCACGCGATCCTCGGCCGGCTTCGACAATCTGGCGATCACCCCCACGGCTGCGGTGCCGCAAGTGGCGCAAAGCGTGCCGCAGGCAGGGCCGCGCATACAGGATCAGGGCCATGTGGCGTCCCTTCCGGCCGTTGCGGCGGATGTTGACCTGCAGGCCATGACCCGTGGGGTTCTGGCCGAACTGGGCGTGACGCCACCGGCCCCGCCCCCGACAGACACAGGTGCCGATGATCCGCTGCACGCGATGTCCATGGCCGCGCTCAGCGGCTTGCGCAAGATGACGGGGCAACCTGACCCCGCGCAGTCGCCCAGCGCATTCCAGACACTGATCGCGCAGGCACTGCAGGCGGGTCAGTCAGACGCCTATATCGACGCCTTGCTGAACGAAGCCGCCGGAAGCGGCCGGATCACCGTGCCAAGCGCCCTTGTGACCGCCGAGGGGCGCGTCGATACCCATATCATCCTCAGCACCATCGTGGCCCAGGCGGCGATTGCAAGCGGACAGGATATCGGCGCGGCAAAGGTTTCATCCTCGGGCCGCATCCAGCCAGGCCAGCAACAGGTCTACACGGTCAGCGCGGGCGACAGCCTTGGGTCTATCGCGCTCAGGTTTTATGGCGACATGTCGCGCTACAACACGATCTTCGATGCCAACCGCACGGTCCTGTCCAGCCCGGACAGCCTGCGGGTCGGGCAACGTCTGGTGATCCCGACGATTTGACAGTTAAGGCAGGCAGGAGACGAAAGAGGGGCCGAACCAACGGCCCCCTTTCATTTTCAGGGACCCCGGTTTGCCCTCAGGCGATCAGGCCCGCAGGCCGGTTTCGCGCAGCATGCCGCGCCGCTTGGCCTCGTAGTAGTAACCACGCGCATACCACATGACCGCGCGGTCATGGCTGCCGTCCGACAGCAGCCACGCGCCGCGCAGATACCGCACGGCGTAGCGCAGGTTGGTTTCCGCATCCAGAAGGTCGGCGGGCTGCCCGCGAAAGCCCATCGTGCGCGCGGTGGCGGGCAGGATCTGCATCAGCCCGTAATATGGCCCGTTGCGCGCACCGGGGCGGTGGGTGCTTTCGCGCAGGATCACACGCTGCACCAGGTCCACGGGCACATCGTTTTCCTGTGCAGCGGCCACGATCAGGCGACGCAGTTCGGGCGTTTCATTCGGATAAAGCGGGGTCGAGCGGGTGGTCAGGTCTGCGACCGCTTCGGGTTGAGACCGCGCACAGGCCGACACGGCAAGGGCCGCCATCAGGCCAAGGGCGACACGTCGGGAACAGGGTACCATCACAAGCCTCGAAAGGGTTTCACATAGGCGCGTGATAGCCCGCAGGCGGATCGAAAAGAACCGCTGTTTTCCACATCGGCAAAGCGACGCCGATCAGATCAGATCGCCGGCCCATTCCGCCGATTGCATCTCGCGCAGGCGGCTGGCGGTGCGTTCGAATTCGAATGTCCCCTCACCCTCGAGGTAGAGGTATTCCGGCTCGGCCGCAGCCGAGCAGATCAGGCGCACCTTTGCCTCATAGAGCGCGTCGATCAGGGTGACGAAGCGCTTTGCCTCGTTGAAATTAGTCCGCCCAAGCGCGGGGATGTTTTCAAGCACCAGAACGCGCGCCGCTTCGGCCAGGGCAAGGTAATCCGCAGCCCCCAGCGGCTTGCCGCATAGATCGTAGAATGACGCGCGGGCCACGCCATTGCGAAAGGCGGGTATCTCAACTTGCCGCCCCTTCACGTGCAGCGTCAGCGGTTCCGCACCACCGCCTGTCAGGTCCTGCCAGACCTGCGCGATGGCCGCCCGCGCCGCGTCGTTGGCTGGTGTGAAATAGACAGGCGAGCCTGCCAGCCGGTCTTGCCGGTAATCCCTGTGACTGACCAGTTCATGAACGACCATCCGTTCCTTGAGCAGGGCGATGAACGGCAGAAAGATCTGCCGGTTCAGACCGTGCTTGTACAGGTCATCCGGCACCCGGTTCGACGTGGTCACCACGACCACGCCCGCCTTGAACAGCGCCTCGAACAGGCGTCCCACGATCATCGCATCGGTGATGTCGGTGATCTGCATCTCGTCGAAGGCCAGAACCTTGACCGAGGCCGCCACGTCGGCGGCGACCGGGGCGATCGCATCCTCGACCCCGCGTTGGCGCGCCTTGTGCATGCCGTTGTGGATTTCCTGCATGAAGGCATGGAAATGCACGCGGCGCACCGGGACCTGCAGGCTTTCGACGAACAGATCCATCAGCATCGACTTGCCGCGCCCGACACCGCCCCAGAGATAAAGCCCCCTGGGCGGTTCCGGCGGTTTGCGGAACAGGCCGCGCTTCACCGGCTGGGACAGGGCCGCGCGAATACGCTCGAACTCGGGCAGCGCCTCAAGCTGGGCGTCATCCGGGCTCAGGCGACCCTCCTGCACGCGGGTCTCGTAGATCTGGAGCAGCGTTTCCATGTCCCTCCTTAGCCCGCGTCCCAAGCCATGAAAAGACGCAGGACATCACGAAAGGTGAGGATTGGGCGCATATTTCGTCGATTGACGCTGCCAACCATCGGCTTAAGGTCCGGCCACCACCCCAGGAGCCTCAGATGCACAGCGCCCCCGCCGCCAGACCCGCCTCCATCTTCACGCCTGTCCTTCTGGTCGGTTGCGCCATCATCATGGTGTCTTTCGCGATCCGGGCCAGTTTCGGCGTGTTCCAGATCCCGATCGCCGAGGAATTCGGCTGGCTGCGCGCAGAATTCAGCCTGGCGATCGCGATCCAGAACCTGGCATGGGGCATCGGGCAACCCTTCTTCGGGGCCATGGCCGAGAAACTGGGCGACCGCAAGGCGATCGTTCTGGGCGCGCTGTTCTATGCGGCGGGGCTTGTGCTGTCGTCCTTCGCGGTGACGCCGACAGCACATCAGTTCTACGAAATCCTCGTGGGTTTCGGCATCGCCGGCACCGGGTTCGGCGTGATCATGGCCGTTGTCGGGCGCGCCGCCACGGACGAGAACCGCTCGATGAGCCTGGCGATTGCCACGGCTGCCGGGTCGGGCGGGCAGATCTTCGGCGCGCCGCTGGCCGAGTGGCTGCTGACGATGATGAGCTGGCAAAGCGTGTTTCTGGTCTTTGCCGCATCCATCCTTGCGGTGCTCTGCCTTCTGCCCCTGATGCGCGCGCCCACGCCCCCCGCCAGCCGGGCCGAGCTTGAACAGAGCTTGGGCGGCATCCTGAACAAGGCGTTTCGCGACCCGTCCTTTACCCTGATCTTCGTGGGCTTTTTCAGCTGCGGTTATCAGCTGGGTTTCATCACGGCGCATTTCCCGGCCTTCGTGACCGAGATGTGCGGCCCGATCCTGCCGGGCGGCGTGCTGCACGGACTTGGCATCACCACGACATCGGCGCTGGGTGCCGTGGCGATTTCGCTGATCGGTCTGGCCAATATCGCGGGCACGCTGACCGCAGGCTGGGCCGGCAAATACTGGCCGCGCAAGTATCTGCTGGCGGGTATCTATACCGCGCGGACCGTGGTGGCCGCCGCGTTCATCCTGACCCCGATCACACCCGCGACCGTGCTGCTGTTCTCGGCGGCGATGGGATCGCTCTGGCTGGCGACGGTGCCGCTGACCTCGGGGTTGATCGCGCATATCTACGGGCTGCGCTACATGGGCACGCTTTACGGCATCGTGTTCTTCAGCCACCAGCTGGGCAGCTTCATGGGCGTCTGGCTGGGGGGCAAGATGTATGACCTGACCGGCGACTACACGCTGGTCTGGTGGATCGGTGTCGGCGTTGGCGCCTTCAGCGCCATTGTTCATTTGCCGGTGCGCGAAAAGCCGATGCCCCTGACTGCCAAGGCTGCCTGACCCCCAAGACAGCGTCGATCACTCGCCTTTCACCTCGGCGGCGATGCCCGCCTCGATGAGACGGACAATGGCGCTGGCGTGGGTATAGGTCAGCCCATGACCTGCCCCGTCGATCACCTCCTGCCGGGCCATGCGGTTCCATTGCGCCAATCGGCCCATCGCGCTGATCGGAATGACGGCATCATCGCGCCCCCAGATCGCGATCACGGAAATCCCCTCGCGGCTGATGGTGCGATGCTCATCTTCCAGCGGGCGCGGCAGGATCCCCCGCATCGAGGACAGGACCGCCGGCACGAAGCCACGCTTGCCCAGTTCGGCCTGCTGGTAGTCGATGATCCCCTCGACCTCGGTGGGCAGGGCGCGCTCGGCCTCGGTGCCTTTCCGGTGCAGGTCCGGATACCGCAGCAGCATCAGCCAATCCCCAAGGATCGGCGTGTCGCGGGTGAACTTGGCAAGCTTGCCCAGATCATGCCCCATGCCCGCAGGCGCCAGCAGGATCATGCGCCGCACACGGCCGGGGTTGCGCGCCGTATAGGCCGACACGATGGCACCGCCCATGGAATACCCCAGAAGGGTCACATCCTCTGTCACACCCTGCGCGGCCAGAAGATCATCCAGTTGACGGATGAAGAAATCCTGATCCTGCAGGCCCGGCGCCCGGTCGGAATAGCCGCGCCCGTAAAGATCGTAGACCAGAACGCGAAAGCCCATGAGCGCGAGGCCCTGCGCCACCGCGTCCCAGACCATCGAGGGTGTGGTCAGGCCATGCACGCAGACCGCCACGGGGCCGCGCACGGGCCCGATCCATCGGTAATGCGTGACGCCCTGCGACAGTTGCGCGAATTCCCCCGGCGCATCCTGTCGGGCCGCGTCATCCATGGGTTTGCGCATCGCCTCACGCGCGAAGGGCCAGATCGCGATCAGGCCAAGTACCAGCAGAAAGACGAGGAACCAGATCATTGTGCAGCCCTCCAGGCATCCAGGATATAACGGCTTGTCATCAGGTCCAGATGCGCGCCGCCGCCATTCTTGAACAGGGTAATCTCGTCTTCGGATCGGCGCATGAAGTTTTCAGGCTCGTAATAATCGGCCTGGATGTCGGCACGGTCGATCACGCCGCGCGCCAGCGGGTCCTTGATCTCGCCGATATGACCCACGGTGGTGTCGTAACTGTCCACGAAGATGCGCGCGCGGCGCAGGGCCGCGTCATCCGCCTCGCGCATGTCGGGACGGTAGGCGCCGATCAGGTCCAGATGCTGTCCGGGGCGCAGCCAGTCGCCGTTGATCACAGGTTCGGTGCTCATCGTGGCGCAGGTGATGATGTCGGCCTGTGACACGGCGGTTGCCAGATCATCGGCCACGGTCATGCCGGGCCAGTCGGCGGCCAGCGCCTCGGCGCCGGCGCGGCTGCGGTTCCAGATCGTGAATTCTGCATCCGGGAAGCCCGCGCCATAGGCCTGCCGGAGGGAACGGCCCACGGTGCCGGCCCCCACGATCAGGATGCGGCGACTGTCGGGCCGCGCCAACCGGAGCGCGGCACAGAGGCTGTCGCCTGCGGTTTTCCATTTGGTCACCAGATGGAAATCGACAATCGCCTCGAGCATCCCGTCACGGTCGGAATAAAGCGTGACGCCGCCGTTGACCACGGGTTGGCCCTGCGCGGCGTTACCCGGAAAGATCGTGGCGGATTTCACCGCCAGCCCCAGCCCGTCGATCCATGCGGCGCGGTTGAGCAGCGTGTCTGGGGTGCGATAGAGGAAGGTATCCGCAATCTCGGCCTTCGGAAGGGTGTGGCCATGGGTCAGCGCCCTGGTCAGGGCGCGCCAGTCCAGATGCGCCTCGGCGGTGAAGGGAATGATGGGAATGCTCATGCGGCCTCGCTTGTGGTCAGGATCCCCTCGTCGACCAGACGGCGCGCCCAGCCTTCGGGTCCATCGAAAAGATGGGTTTGCCACCCACGTGCTGTGGCGGCGTCTATGTTTTCGGCGCGGTCATCGGTAAAGAGAAGACGGTCGGGCGGGATGCCGCAGCGCTGTTCCAGCATCTCGTAAATGCGGGGGGCGGGTTTGGTCACGCCCAACGCCCCCGACAGGTAAAGCTGGTCGAATTCATCGAGGAAGGGATAGACACCCCGCGCCATCCCGAAGGGTTCCAGCCCGAAATTCGACAGGGCAAAGACCGGCATGCCGCGCGCGCGCAGGGCGCGCAGCAGGCGGACGGAATGGGGGATCTCGGGCCGCGCCATATCCAGCCAGTGGGTGTGCCACATCAGGATCGCCGCAGCGTGATCGGGATAATCCCGCGCGGTGCGAGCGATTTCATCGGCGAAACCGCCGCCCGAATCCACGCGGTCGTTCATCGCATGAAGATCCACATCCGCGAACATCGCGCGGCGGCGATCAGGCCCTATGCTGGCGTCATAGAACCGTTCGGGCTGCCATTCGATCAGCACATTGCCGATATCGAAGATCACGGCCTGAACGGTCATTCGCCTCTCCTCTTGGGTTAGCCCTGCCGCTGGGCCGCGCGGATCTCGCGGTCCAGCGCCTCAAGAAAGCGCGACCGATCCGCCTTTGTAAAGCCCTTGCCGCCGCCTTGCCGGAACGGATCGGCGGCGCGCAGGTCGGCCATCAGATCGCGGGTCGCCAGCACATTGCCGATATTGGCCTGTGTCAGCGCCTCGCCGTTGTGTTTCAGCACGCGCGCCCCCGCCGCCACGCATTTTGCAGCCAGCGGAATATCCCCGGTGATCACCACATCGCCGGGCCCCGCACGATCCGCGATCCACATGTCGGCCACATCGGGGCCTGCGTCCACGATCACCACGTCGACCAGCGGATTGCGCGACAGGCGCAGCCCGCCATTGCTGACGAGTTTCATCTGGATGCCGTGGCGGGTGGACACACGTTCGGCCTCTTCCTTGACCGGGCAGGCGTCGGCGTCGATGAAAAGCGTGGTCACGAATAGAGCGCCTCGGCGTGGAAGGTGACGTGATCTTCCATGAAGGTGGAGACGAAGAAATAGCTGTGGTCATAGCCCGGTTGCAGCCGGAGGGTGGCTTGGGCGCGGCGGGTCATCACGGCATGGGCCAGGGTTTCGGGGCGCAGGTTGTCAAGGAATTGGTCCTTGGTGCCAGTGTCACACAGCAGCGGGATATCCAGACCCACCGCGCGCATCATCAGGCTGGCGTCATGGCGCGCCCATGTGGATTCGTCATCGCCCAGATAGGCGCCCAGTTGCTTGCGCCCCCAGTCGGCCCCCGTCGGGTTGCAGATCGGCGCGAAGGCCGAGACGGAGCGGAACCGCCCCGGCAGGCCCATGGCAAGGGTGAGTGCGCCATGCCCGCCCATGGAATGGCCGGTGATTGCCTGACGGTCCGCGTCCAGCGCGAATTCGTTGAACAGAAGGCCCGGCAGATCATCCGCCACATAGTCCCACATGCGAAAATGCGGTGCCCAGGGCGCCTGCGTGGCGTTCACGTAGAAACCGGCCCCCTGCCCAAGATCATAGGCGGCGTCATCCGCCACACCTTCGCCGCGCGGACTGGTGTCGGGAAAACCAGCGCGATCCCCTGTTCCGCCGCCCAGCCCTGCGCGCCTGCCTTGACCATCGCATTCTCATGCGTGCAGGTCAGCCCCGACAGATACCACAGCACGGGCACGGGGCCATCCTTGGCCTCGGCCGGCAGGAACAGGCCGAATGTCATGTCGGTTCCCGTGGCTTGCGAAGCATGGCGGTAGACGCCTTGCACACCGCCGAAACAGGCGTTTTCGGAAAGGGTTTGCATCAGAGGTCTCCTTTTCGCGTTTGGGTCATGGCTAAGCCAAGGGCCACCTGCCCACAAGCTCAGAGCGTCGAAATCCAGCCGATCACAAGCGAGACGGTCACGATGCTCAGCGCCGTCGAAATCAGGATCGAGGACGACACCCGATGCGGCGCCACGCCATAGTGCTGCGCCAGCATGTAGACATTGCCCGCCACAGGCAAAGCCGCCGCCGCGATCATGACGCCTGCGGCATAGGGTTCGACCGGAAAGATCAGCAGCGCCGACACGGCAACCGCCGCCGGGTGCAACACCAGTTTGCAGAACGACAGCCACCCGGCCACAAAGACCCGTTCGGCCGATTTCGATGCCAGCGAGGCGCCGATCGCGAACAACGCGCCCGGCGTGGCCGCATTGCCCAACAGGATCACGAATTCATTCAGCGGGCCAGGAATGGGGATTTGCAGGCCGGACCAGCCCAGACCCAGCACGATGGACACGATCATCGGGTTCTTGAGCAAGCCAAGCCCGATGCTGCGGAAGATGCCCCAGGACAGCCGCCCGTCGCGCGCACCGGTGATCAGGATCACGATCAGGCTGCCGAAGACAATCAGGTCCACCGCCAGCACCAGCATGACCGAGGCGATGGCCGCCTCGCCCAACAGAAGCGCCAGCATCGGGATACCCAGAAAGCCGACATTGCCGATGGCGCCGCATTGCGCCTCGATCGCGGCCTCCTGCAGGGGAATGCGGCGCAGCAGGGCCACGGCCGTCACCACCAGATAGACCACCACGGTGGCCAGCAGATAGGCCTTGACGAAGGTCAGGTCGAAAACCTCGGCCAGCGACAGGTTGGCCGAGAAACGGAACAGCATCGCCGACAGGGCAAAGTAAAAGACGAACTTGGTCAGCCATGCCGTGGCCGCCTCGGTGAAGAAGCCGCTGCGCCCCGCGCCGTAGCCGACGCCGATCACCATGAAGAAGGGCAATGTCTTCAGAAAGATCTCGAACATCAGCCGTTGGTAACACGGCGGGGGGCGGCGTCAATCGCCGAAAGCATCATCGGCGCACAGGGTATCAACCGCTGCCGATCAGCACCCCGGCTGCCAGCACCAGCGCCCCGCCCAGCACCACCTGCAACGCCGCGCGGAAGAACGGCGTTTCCATGTAGCGGTTCTGGATCCAGGCGATCGCCCACAATTCCACGAAGACAACCGCGATGGCGATGACCGTGGCGGTCCAGAAATCGGTGATCAGGTAAGGCAGCGCGTGACCCAGCCCGCCCACTGTAGTCATGATGCCGGAAGCAAAGCCGCGCTTGGCGGGCGATCCGCGCCCGGAGAGTTCGCCATCGTCCGAGGCCGCCTCGGTGAACCCCATGGAGATCCCCGCACCGATCGACGCGGCCAGACCAACCTGGAACGTGGTCCATGTATCCTGCGTGGCGAATGCCGTGGCAAAGATCGGGGCCAGGGTCGACACGGATCCATCCATCAGGCCGGCCAGACCGGGTTGCACCCAGGTCAACACGAATTGCCGATGTGCCGCGCGCCCCTCGGCGGCGCGCACATCCTGCGGCAGGTGCTTTTCCGCAAGATCGCCGGCCAGCGCCTGATGTCCGGCCTCTGCCGCCGCCAGATCGCCCAGAAGCTTGCGGGTAGCCGCATCCGTGCTGCGCTGCGCCGCCTTGAGGTAGAAGGCCGCGGCATCACGCTCCATGCCTTCGGCTTCGGCACGTATACGGTCGATACCGAGGTTCTCGATCAGCCAGACCGGGCGGCGCGCGTAATAGCCCGCGACATGTTCGCGGCGGATCAGGGGGATGATGGTCCCGAAACGCGCCTCGTGCAGGTCGATCAGACGGCGGCGATGTCCGTCCTCCTCGGCGGCCATGCCATCGAACATGGCAGCGGTGTCGGGAAAATCTGTGCGCAGCCTTTCGGCATAGCTGCGGTAAATACGAGCGTCATCCTCTTCGGACGAAATCGCAAGCGCCAGGATCTCTTGTTCGGACAGATCGCGAAAACGGCGACGTTGGGACAGGAAAGGCATGTTTCTGTTTCCAGCTAAATTAGAATGATTTTAACCTAATTCCCCCTGAGCGGTTCGGCAAGGGGGTGGTCGCGCGCAGATCGCTTGTCGAAACTGAACCAATCGGTTTAAACTGAGGCTCCGCACAGGGAAGGGTCGCATGAACATCATCGCCGAACAGCCGCGCGCCAAACCGCGCAAGGGCCGGAAGTACGACCAGGTCCTTGACGGCGCGCGCGAGGTCTTTCTGCTGTCCGGTTTCGAAGGCGCCTCGGTCGATGACATCGCCCGTGCGGCGGGCGTATCCAAGGCCACGCTCTACAGCTATTTTCCGGACAAGCGGTTGATGTTCACCGCGATGGCCGAACGCGAATGCTCCCGTCAGGCCAGCGCCGCCCTGCAGGTGATCGACATGACCGCCCCACCCGCGCTGGTCCTGCGCCAGACCGCGGGGCGGCTGATCCGGATCATCCTGTCCGATTTCTCGCAACGCATCTTCCGGGTCTGCGTCGCCGAATCCGACCGTTTCCCTGAACTCGGTCAGGCCTTCTATGACAGCGGCCCCGCGCTGGGGCGTGCCCGGATCGCGGATTACCTGCGTCAGGCCAAGGCGCGCGGCGAAGTCGCGATCGAGGATTTCGAACTGGCCGCCGACCAGTTTGCCGAACTGTGCAAGGCCGATCTCTGGGCCAGGGCCGTGTTCGGAATCCAGAACCGGTTCTCGGACGAGGAAATCGACCGCGTGATCGAAGGCGCCGTCACGACATTCCTCGCCCGCTACGGCATGCGCGACTGACGCCTCAGTCGATCCGCCGCACCAGGATCTGGTTGCCCGATCCGCGCTTGGTCTCGAAGATCTTCAGATCACCGATCAGGTCGCTCAGCTTCTTCTTGCCATAGCTGCGCGTATCGAAATCCGGGTTGGCGGCGGTGATGAACTGGCCCAGGGGGCCCAGCGCATACCAGTCGTCCTCCTGGTCGATGCTGTCCATCGCCTTGAGGATCAGATCGCGCGCCTCCAGCAGGTTCCCGGTTGTCCGCATCTCGGTCCTTGCTGCAGGTTTGCCCGCAGGATCGGCCCCTTCCAGGTTCTCGAGGAAGATGAAGCGCTTGCAGGCCTTGCGGAAAGCCTCGGGCGTTTTCTGCGCGCCGATACCGAAGACATCCAGACCCTGCTCGCGGATGCGGCTGGCCAGGCGCGTGAAATCGCTGTCCGACGAGATCAGCACGAAACCGTCGAAACGACCCGAATGCATCAGGTCCATCGCGTCGATCACCAATGCGATGTCGGATGCGTTCTTGCCGACGGTATTGGCGGGCTGATGATGCGGGACCAACCCGAATTCGGCCTGCACCTTGTTCCAGCCGCTCATCTGCGTGCTGGAGAAATCACCATAGACGCGGCGGACACTGGCCTCGCCCATCCCTGCGATCTCCTCGAAAATGGCGCGCGTCCATTTGGGGGATGTGTTGTCCGCGTCGATCAGCACGGCCAGAAGCGGCGGGCGGGCGGGATTGTCCATGGGTCTGTCCAGTCTGTCAGGTTGCGCCCGCCACCTCCTCGGGCAGCAGGCTGCGATACATCACCAGCGCATCCACATAGCCCTTCGCGGGATGCAGATAGGCGCCGGGCAGGCGGCCCGCGATCTGGAACCCGGCAGTCTGCCACAAGGCCACGGCACGGGTATTGGTGCTGATCACGAAGTTGAACTGCATCGCACGGTAGCCCGATTGCGCCGCACGGTCCAGCGCTTCGGCCAGCATGGCGCGGGCCACACCGCGTCCCTGCGCCGCCTCTGCCGTCACGAAACCGCAGTTGCAGACATGGGCCCCGCCACCCTCGGCATTAGGGCGGATGTAATAGCTGCCCAGCACCACGCCATCCGCTTCGGCGACCCGCACCTCGCGCCCCGGCCCGAACCAGTAGGCCAGCGCATCGGCCTCGGAAATCGCGGGATCGATTGCATAGGTCTCGCCCGCCCGGAATACCGGGCGCAGGATGTCCCAGACAGCCGCGCGGTCCGCTGTTGTTGCCGCACGCATCGTCACGTCGCTCATCGCGCAACCCTGTTTCTTCTTGCCGGAAATATCCCCGCCGGAGGCACCGACATCACGGCAAGCGCCTCCGGCGGAAGATGGATCAATAGGTGACAACCGCGCGGATCGACTTGCCTTCATGCATGAGGTCGAACCCGTGGTTGATCTCGTCCAGGCTGAGGGTATGGGTGATCATCGGATCGATCTCGATCTTGCCATCCATGTACCAATCCACGAATTTCGGCACATCCGTGCGCCCCTTGGCGCCACCGAATGCGGTGCCTTTCCAGACACGGCCCGTGACCAGCTGGAAGGGGCGGGTGCTGATTTCCGCCCCTGCGGGCGCCACGCCGATGATCACCGACACGCCCCAGCCGCGATGCGAACATTCCAGCGCATCGCGCATGACCTTGACGTTGCCGGTGGCGTCGAAGGAATAGTCCACGCCGCCGATATGATCATTGCCGCGCTGGGTCAGCTTGACGATCTCCTGCACCACCGAGCCTTCGATCTTCGAGGGGTTGATGAAATGGGTCATCCCGAACTTGCGCGCCATCGCTTCCTTGTCATCGTTCAGATCGACACCGATGATCATGTCGGCCCCCGCCATCCGCAGGCCCTGGATGACGTTCAGGCCGATCCCGCCCAGACCGAAGACGGCGGCGGTCGATCCGATCTCGACACCCGCCGTGTTGATCACCGCGCCGATGCCCGTGGTCACGCCGCAGCCGATATAGCAGATCTTGTCGAAGGGCGCGTCGTCGCGGACCTTGGCCAGCGCAATCTCGGGCATCACGGTGTGATTGGCGAAGGTCGAGCAGCCCATGTAGTGGTAGATCGGCGTGCCATCCAGCATCGAGAAACGCGTGGTGCCATCGGGCATCAGCCCCTGGCCCTGGGTATTGCGGATCGCGGTGCACAGGTTGGTCTTGCCCGACAGGCAGGAATAGCATTCACGGCATTCCGGCGTGTAAAGCGGGATCACATGATCGCCGGGTTTCAGCGTGGTCACACCCTCGCCCACCTCGATCACGATGCCTGCGCCCTCATGGCCCAGGATGCAGGGGAACAGACCCTCGGGGTCCGCGCCCGAACGGGTGAATTCATCCGTGTGGCAGATGCCCGTCGCCTTGACCTCGATCAGGACTTCGCCCTTCTTCGGGCCGTCCAGGTTCACTTCCATGATTTCCAGCGGTTTGCCGGCCTCAAGGGCCACGGCGGCACGTGTGCGCATGTGTTGCATCCTCCTGTTGTCGCGCGCCACCTTTTGCGAAAGCGCGCCGATGTTCAACCTCCTCCTATCCGGCGGCCGGGTTTCGGTCTAGGCTGCAAGCGTATCAATTGATGCAAAGGCCGACATTCATGCGTCTCCCTGTCCCTGCCGCCCTGGGTGCCATCCTGCTTATGGCCGCCTGCATGCCCGAACAGCCGCCCGCAACCTTGCCAGCCGAGGACGCCTGCGGCGCCTCGGGCCTGCAAGGCCTGGTGGGGCAGCAGGTCACCGATCAGGACTTTTCCGGCATCGGCGCCGCGCAGCGGATCATGACGGACGGCAGCCCGATGACGATGGATTACCGCGCCGACCGGCTGAATGTGACCCATGACGCACAGGGCCGGATCACCCGGATCTGGTGCGGCTGAGGGCGCGGACTCGACTCTGCGCGAGGGCGGCGCTAGATAAGAACAAATAGTGAACATATTGCCGCGAAGCTGCCCATGGCCCCGAAACGAATCCTTTCGCTCTGGTTTCCCCGCCTTGGCGCGGAACGTCTGCTGCGGGCGCGGCGCGGCCTGCCGGACGTGCCTTTCGCGGTGATCGAACAGGCGGGATCGGCGCAGCGCATCGCCTCGGTCTCGGTTCCGGCGCAGGCGGCGGGGCTCTATCCGGGTCAGCCACTGCGCGATGCGCTGGCGATCTGCCCCCAGCTTGCAACACAGGCCCGCGATGTGGCGGCCGAGGCAGCCTTTCTGACAGGGTTGCGCCGCTGGGCCGGGCGCTGGTCGCCCCTGGTGGCGGAAGAACCGCCCGATGCGCTGGCCCTCGACATCACCGGCTGCGCCCATCTGTTCGGGGGCGAGGCCGCGATGATCGACCAGATCGGCGCGGCGCTGGAGGGCATGGGCCTGTCGGTACAGGCCGGGCTGGCCGATACGCCGGGGGCGGCATGGGCGCTGGCCCGTCACGCCGGACGCCATGCCGCGACAGGGCGCAGCGGTGACGCCATCCAGCAGGAGGCGCGGGCGACCCGGTCGCGCGCCGCCACACGGCCGCGCCATGCGCCATCACGGGCCAGCACCACCTTCGCCCCCACGATCGCACCCGTGGGCCAGACCCATTCCGCCATTGCCCGCCTGCCCGTCGCGGCCTTGCGGCTGGACCCGGACACCGTGGCGCAACTGACCCGGCTGGGCCTGCGCCATGTGGGCGATCTGACCGGCCAGCCGCGCGCGGCGCTGGCGCGGCGTTTCGGCAAGGGGCTGGTGCTGCGGCTGGATCAGGCCCTGGGCAGCGCCCCCGAACCGATCAGCCCGGCGCGCCCCGATACGGCCTTTGCCACACGGATCAGCCTGCCCGATCCCATCGGGCTGACAGCGGACATCCTGGCCACAACCGACCGGCTGCTGGAGCGTCTGTGCCAGTTGCTGGCGAACAAGCGGCAGGGCGCGCGGATCGTCCGGCTGGAGGCATACCGCAGCGACGGCCAGAGGCAGGAGATCACGCTGACACTGGCCCGTGCCAGCCATGATCCCGCGCGCATCCGCCCACTGCTGGTCATGCGGCTGGACCAGATCGATGCAGGTTTCGGGATCGACATGATGCGGCTTGAGGCGCTGCGCACCGAGCCCCTGCATGACAAGCAGGCCAGCGGTCATCTGGATGCGGCCCGCGCGGCCGCCGGCCGCGCCGCGCGCGACACCGCACTGGAAGACCTGATGGCCCGCATCGGCGCGCGCATCGGAATGGAGGCGATCACCCGCCATCACCCCGGCAACAGCCATATCCCCGAGAAATCGGCACAGGTGCTGGCCGCCGCCTGGTCGGACCCGGCACCCGGCTGGCCCGCGCCGCCCACACCGCGACCGGCGCTGCTGTGGCGACCCGAACCCGTCACGGCCGCCGAAACGCCCCACCTGCCCGCGCACTTTCGCTGGCGGCGGCGCGATCTGGCGCTGGCCTGCGCACAAGGTCCCGAACGGATCGCGCCGGAATGGTGGCTGGACGAGCCCGACTGGCGCAGCGGCACGCGCGATTACTGGATCGTCACCACCACCTGCGGCGCGCGGCTATGGCTGTTCTTCGCCCACGGCGCCAGCATGTCGCGCGGCTGGTTCTGCCATGGCAGCTTTGCCTGAGGCAGCGACCCGGACAGTCACAAGCGGCAGGCGTAAGGCGACAGGCGTAAGGCGCAGCATCTCAGACGGCGCGCAGACCGCCCATGACGAAATCCGCCGCCAGATCGGCATAGGCGGCGCGGCTCAGCCCCTTGCCCGGGCGATGCCACATGTAGAACCAGTTGAGGATGCCATAGACCGACATGGTCAGCGCGCGCAGACGGTCCGCATCAAGGCCGGGGCGTTCGGCATCCACCGCCTCGGCCATGACGGTGACCAGACGCCGTTGCGCCGCGATCAGCGGGGCCTGACGTTCCGGCGGCAATGTCGCCAGCGCGTCCAATTGCAGCTTGTGCTCGGAATCCGCATCCTCATAGGCTGACAGCACCGCGCGGATCACACCGCGAATACCCTCGCCGCGCGCGGCCTCGACCACCTCGACCAGCGCGCCCAGGTGATCGTCCAGGATGTCGAACAGCAGGTCTTCCTTGCTGGCGTAGTAGTGATAGATCAAGGCCTTGGACACGCCGCAGTGTTTTGCGGCCCCGGTCATCGAGGCGCGGTCATACCCGTGCTGCGCGAAATAATCCGCCGCCCCCTTGCGCAGGGCGGCGCGTTTTTCGTCGTGATCGCGTGCCAGTCCGCGCGCCATGTCAGTCGCTCACCATGTCAATCACCCTTGGGGCGGTTGTCGATGATGCGCTGGGCCTTGCCTTCGCTGCGGACAACGCCACCCGGATCGAAGACATGGATCTCGACCGAGATGCCGACGGTCTGCTTGATCCGGTGCGACATGTCCTTGGCTGCCGCCTCGCGCGCGGAGGGGCTGACACCCTCGCAGGCCTCGCACAGCACGCGCATGGCATCCATCCGGCCCTTGCGGTGCAACTCGATCTGGAAATGCGGGGCAAGGTCGCGAACCTGCATCAGCACTTCCTCGATCTGGGTCGGAAAGACGTTGACGCCGCGCAGGATGATCATGTCGTCGCTGCGCCCCGTGATCTTTTCCATCCGCCGCATGCTGCGCGCGGTTCCGGGCATCAGCCGCGTCAGATCGCGGGTGCGGTAACGGATGATGGGGAAGGCTTCCTTGGTAAGCGAGGTGAAGACCAGCTCGCCCAGTTCGCCGTCAGGCAGAACCTCGCCGGTGTCGGGGTTGATCACCTCGGGGTAGAAATGATCCTCCCAGACATGCAGGCCATCCTTGGATTCCACGCATTCATTGGCGACACCCGGTCCGATCACCTCGGACAGGCCGTAGATGTCGACCGCATGCATGTCGAAGGCATCCTCGATCTCGCGGCGCATGGCGTTGGTCCATGGCTCGGCCCCGAAGATACCGACCTTGAGCGGCGATTTGCGCGGATCCAGCCCCTGCTTGGCGTATTCGTCCAGGATCGACAGCGCGTAGGACGGGGTGACGGTGATGCCGTCGGCGCGGAAATCCTCGATCAGCCTGACTTGGCGGGGGGTCATGCCGCCCGAGACGGGCACGGTCGTCAGGCCCAGCTTCTCGGCCCCAAGATGCACGCCCAGCCCCCCGGTGAACAGGCCATAGCCATAGGCATTGTGCAGGATATGCCCCTGCCGCAGCCCCGCCGCGCGCAAGCTGCGCGCCACGACTGTGCCCCAGACGTCCAGATCGCCCCGCGTATAGCCCACCACCGTGGGCTGCCCCGTGGTGCCCGACGAAGCATGGACGCGCACCACCTGTTCGCGTGGCACGGCGAACATCCCGAAGGGGTAGTTCGCGCGCAGATCGCCCTTGGTGGTGAAGGGAAACTTCGCCAGATCCGACAGGGACTTGAGGTCATCCGGGTGCACCCCCGCCGCATCGAAAGCGGCGCGGTAATGGGGCACGTTGTCATAGGCGTGATGCAGCGACCATTTCATCCGTTCCAGTTGCAGCGCGGCAATCTCGTCGCGGCTGGCGGTCTCGATCGGTTCCAGATCGCCAGGCTTGGGGGACAGGTCTTCCATCACACGGCCTCCAGCATCAGGGCGATGCCCTGGCCCACGCCGATGCACATGGTGCAGATCGCACGCTTTGCCTTTGCATCCGACAGGTTGATCGCCGCCGTCAGGGCCAGCCGCGCGCCGGACATGCCAAGCGGATGGCCCAGCGCAATCGCCCCGCCATGGGGGTTCACGTGATCCGCGTCATCGGGCAGGCCCAGTTGCCGCATCGTGGCCAGGCCCTGGGCGGCGAAGGCCTCGTTCAATTCGACGAAATCGACATCCCCGATCGTCAGCCCATGACGGTCCAGCAGCGCCTGTGTCGCGGGCGCGGGCCCGATCCCCATGATGCGCGGGGCGACGCCCACGGTGGCCATGGACACGATCCGCGCCTTGGGCGTGAGGCCATATTTCGCCACCGCATCGGCCGAGGCCACGATCAGCGCCGCAGCACCATCGTTGACGCCCGAAGCATTGCCCGCCGTGACGCTGCCGCCCTCGCGGAAGGGGGTGGGCAGGGCTGCGAGTTTCTCGATCGTCGTGGCGCGGGGGTGTTCGTCCTGCGCAACCACGACGGGATCGCCCTTGCGCTGCGGGATCGTCACGGGTGCGATTTCACGCGCCAGACGCCCGCTTTCGATGGCGGCGATGGCCCGCATCTGCGAGCGCAGGGCGAAAGCGTCCTGATCGGCGCGGGAGATCCCGAAATCGGCAGCCACGTTTTCGGCGGTTTCGGGCATGGAATTGGTGCCATAGGCCTTGTGCATCGCGCAGTTCACGAAGCGCCAGCCGATGGTGGTGTCATAGATCTCGGCCCGGCGCGAAAAGGCGCTGTCGGCCTTGGGCATGACCAGCGGCGCGCGGGACATCGATTCGACGCCGCCCGCCAGCACCACCTCGGCCTCGCCCGTCTTGATGGCGCGCGCGGCTTGGCCCACGGCATCCAGACCCGATCCGCAGAGGCGGTTCACGGTCACACCCGGCACGCCCTCGCCCAGCCCCGCCAGCAGCACCGCCATGCGGGCCACGTTGCGGTTATCCTCGCCCGCCTGATTGGCACAGCCCATGATGCATTCATCCACGGTCATGCCCGGAAACTGCGCCATGACGGCACGGATCACGCCGGCCAGCATGTCATCGGGCCGAACCGAGGACAGCGCCCCGCCGTATCGTCCGATGGGGGTGCGCAGCCCCTCGCAAAGATATGCCTCTCTCATGCGTCGTTCTCCTTGAAATGGGTCCCGGAAATCTGTCGCGACAAGCCCCGGAACAGGGCAACCTTGCGCCCGTCCTCACCGGTCACGACCACGTCATAGACGCCGGACCGGCCTGCCAGGTGCATCTCTTGCGCCGTGGCGGTCAACACCTCACCCGCCTTGCCGGGGCTGAGGTAGGTAATGGTGTTCTCCTGCGCCACGACCAGCGTGTTATGGCTGTTGCAGGCATAGGCAAAAGCGGTGTCAGCGAGGGTGAAGATATAGCCGCCGTGGCAGATGCCATGCCCGTTGAGGTGTTCGGGACGCACCGTCATGGTCATCTCGGCCTGTCCCGGCGCGACGCGGATCAGCGCCATGCCCAGCGCATGCGCCGCCACATCCGTGGACCACATCGCAGCCGCCGAGCGTTCGGCGCGTTCCTGAGGCGTCATGGTCTCTCCTCCCCGTGACATTGACGGTAACCTGCACAAAACCGACCGCGCGGTCAAGAGTATTGCTTTAAGCGGAAACCTGCGCCATGCTGCGCGCCAGACAGCGCGATCTCAAGGGAGGATTTCCGATGCTCACACCCCATAGCCATGCCTGCGGTCAGTGGATCGCGCCGGGTGATGCGGCACAGGACATCATCGGGCCGGTGACGGGCAAGGTGATCGCCCGGGCAGGTGGCGCCGCGTTGGACATGCAGGCGATGCTGGATCATGCGCGCGGCACGGGCGGCCCGGCCCTGCGCGCCATGGGCTTTCATGACCGCGCCCGCATGATCAAGGCGCTGGCCGGGTATCTGGATGCCCGCAAGGAAGAGCTTTACGCGCTGAACCCGCTGACCGGGGCCACGCGGCGCGATGGCTGGGTCGATATCGACGGCGGGATCGGGACCATGGGGCTTTTCGCCTCGAAGGGGCGGCGCGAGATGCCCGATGGACATGTCTATGTCGACGGCGACGTGGAACAGCTCAGCCGCAAGGGCAGCTTCCTGGGGCAGCACGTGGCCGTTCCCTTGCAGGGGGTGGCGGTCCAGATCAACGCGTTCAACTTTCCGGTCTGGGGGATGCTGGAAAAACTGGCCCCTGCCCTGCTGGCGGGGGTGCCATCCATCGTCAAACCCGCGACGCAGACCTGCTATCTGACCGAAGCCTGTGTGCGGCTGATCATCGACAGCGGCATCCTGCCCGAAGGTGCGCTGCAACTGGTGATCGGACGGACGGGTGATCTGCTGGACCGGCTGGGCGCGCAGGATGTGGTGGCCTTTACCGGGTCGGCCGATACCGCGCTGATGCTGCGAAGCAATCCCGCCCTGATGCGGCATTCGACCCGCTTCATGGCCGAACAGGACAGCCTGAACGCCTCGATCCTGGGGCCGGATGCCGGACCCGACAGCGCCGAATTCGCCTTGTTCATCAAGGAAGCGGTGGCCGAGATCACCACGAAAGCAGGGCAGAAATGCACCGCGACGCGGCGCCTGATCGTGCCTGCAGGCATGATGGATCAGGTGGCGCAGGCGCTGTCCGACAAGCTGGGCGCCATCACCATCGGCAATCCGGCGGCCGAAGGCGTTCGGATGGGGGCGTTGGCCTCGCATGCGCAGAAGGCCGATGTGCTGGCGCGGCTGGCACAGCTGCAGACCGAGGCGCGGCTGATCCATGGCGATCCGGCACGCATGACACTGGTGGATGCCGATCCCGATCAGGCCTTCCTGCCGCCCATGCTGTTGTCCTGTGCCGATCCCGACGCCGCGCGGCTGGTGCATGAGGTCGAAGCTTTCGGCCCTCTCTCGACGCTGCTGCCCTACCGCGACACGGCCCATGCCGCGGCGCTGGCCAATCGTGGCGGCGGCTCGCTGGTCTCGTCGCTGTTCACGGCAGATCCGGCCGTTGCCCGCCAGGTCGTGCTGGACAGCGCCGCCTGGCATGGGCGCATCTACATTAACAACGCCACCTCGGCGGCCGAGGCGACAGGCCACGGATCGCCGCTGCCGCACATGATCCACGGTGGCCCCGGCCGCGCCGGCGGCGGCGAGGAACTGGGCGGCATCCGCGGCGTCATGCATTACATGCAGCGTACCGCCATACAGGGCAGCCCCGACATGCTCAGCGCGATCACAGGCACATGGGTGCAGGGCAGCGCGCAGACCACGGGCCCGGCCCACCCTTTCCAGCGCACCTTCACCGAGATCGCCATCGGCGAGACGATCCACACCGATCCGCGTACCGTCACGCTGGAGGATATCGAACATTTCGCGCATTTCACCGGCGACACCTTCTATGCCCATATGGACGAGGAGGCCGCGCGCGCGAACCCCTTCTTCCCGGGTCGCGTGGCGCATGGCTACCTGCTGCTGAGTTTTGCGGCGGGGCTGTTCGTGCAACCCGACCCCGGTCCGGTTCTGGCCAATACCGGCCTGAACGCTCTCAGCTTCCAGAAACCGGTCAGCCCCGGCGACAGCATCCACGTGGCCCTGACCTGCAAGCGCAAGACACGGCGCACGGACAGTTATGGCGAGGTGGCCTGGAACGCGACCCTGACCAATAAGGACGGCGAACAGGTCGCGCAATACGAGCTTCTGACAATGGTGGCTTATGACCGGCCCTAGGGCAGATCCGGGCTTCTTCTTGCTTCAAATATCCATCTGCCGGTGTCACCTGTCACAAAAGGTTCAGTTGCGCGCGCAATGCGTGTAACAGGCGGATATGGACCCGCTTGATCACGTCATCGCAGCGCTGCACACCGAATCCCGCCTGCGGGTATGGTCGCTTGTGATCACCGTCTTCGGGGATTGCGTCCAGCATCGCGGCGGCGCGATCTCGACCGCGCGTCTGGGTCGGCTTCTGGGCCGCATCGGGGTAGAGCCGGGCGCGCTGCGCACTGCCCTGTCGCGGCTGGGCCGTGATGGCTGGGTGGACAGCGAACGCGCCGGTCGCATCAGCCATTACCGCCTCAGCCCTTCGGGCCTTGCCCGTTTTTCCGAGGCGACAAGCCGCATTTATGCGGCCCCGCGTATAGCCCCCGTGACCGAATGGGCCCTGTCAACCGAGGGCACGGCACAGACGGCGCTTGCCCTTGGCGGGCTCTGGCTGGCGCCAGCCTGCGCGGCGCAAAACCCGCCTCCCGCGTTTCGCCTTGTCGGGCGCATCACGGATCTGGCACCCGGAATGCGCGAGACACTGATCAGCGACGAACACGCCATCGCCCTGCGCCGCCTGATGGCCGACATGGACCGGCTCACGGGGCTGGCGGCGGATCCGCTGACCCATGCCGCGGCACGCATCCTGCTGATCCATCGCTGGCGGCGCATCGTGCTGCGTTACCCCGATCTGCCAGCCGAGGTGCTGCCCGCAGACCTTGCGGCGCAGGATCCGCGCGCCCGCGTGGCGGCGGTCTACCATCATCTGACCCCCGGCGCAGAGGCCTGGCTGGACAGCGCCGAGGGTGAAATCGCCGCCATGCCCCCGGCGGATGCCAGCCTTGCACGACGTTTCCGCCCGGCCTGATCCGCAGAGGGCTTGATTTCGCCAGGCATCGGCGCAACTCTGGTTGCATGAGCGTGCAACCTCCCATCCCGATCGTCACCGCGCAGGCGCCCGAGCAGGTCGCCTTTGACCGGCTCGAACTGGGGCAGATCCTGACGCTTTACGGGCGCATGGTGGCCATGGGCGAATGGCGCGATTACGGGATTTCCCACCTGCGCGAAGTCGCTGTCTTTTCGATCTTCCGGCGCACGGCGGAGAACCCGATCTACCGGATAGAAAAGCGGCCCAAGCTCAGGGCGAAGCAGGGCCTCTATGCCGTGATCGGCATGGATGGGCAGGTCCTCAAGCGCGGGCACGACCTGCGCGCGGTGCTGCGCGTGCTGGAACGCAAGCTGATCCGGGCGGTGGACTGACGGGTGCCACAGAAGTCGCAGAAGACAACATGATCCGCCATGTCGCCATCATCGGCGCGGGGCTGATCGGCGCCAGCTGGGCCGCGCTGTTCCTGTCCAAGGGGCTGCGGGTCACGGTTTGCGATCCGTCGCAAACGGCGCTGGACGGCCTTGCCCCTTTCATCACCGATGCATGGGCCGATCTGGCACAGCTTGACGCGATCGCCGCCGCGCCGCCGTTCGACCGGCTGCACGTGACGCGGGATATCGCCACGGCCTGCATGGGTGCCGACATGGTGCAGGAATGCGGCCCCGACCGGATCGCGATCAAGCGCCAGATCGTGGCGCAGATCGAAACCACGTTTGCCCCTGATAGGATCATCGCCTCGTCGACCTCGTCGCTCATGGCCAGCGACATTCAGGACGGCGCAACCCATCCGGGCCGCATCCTTGTCGCCCATCCGATGAACCCGCCCCATCTGGTGCCGCTGGTGGAACTTGTGGCAGGCCGCGCCACGGACCCCGCCTGTATCGACACGGCGCGCGGCTTCTATGACAGCATCGGGCGCGTGACCGTGGTGGTGCAAAAGGAACGTGTGGGCCATCTGGCGAACCGCCTGACATCCGCCCTCTACCGCGAGGCGGTCAGCCTTGTGGCCGACGGTGTCGCCACGGTCGCGGATGTGGACCGCGCGATTGCCCATGGCCCCGGACTGCGCTGGGCCTTCATGGGGCCGCATCTGACCTATCATCTGGGTGGTGGCGCGGGGGGCTATCGCCACTATCTCGACCATCTGGGGCCCACGCAGGTCGCGCGCTGGGCCGATCAGACCACGCCTGATCTTTCGCCTGATCTGATCGAAACCCTCGTGGCCGGGATAGAGGCTGCGACCGAAGGGGCAAGCACCGAGGACCTTGCCCGCCGCCGCGACGCGGCGCTGGTGGCCCTTGCACGGCTGAAACGTGATCTCGGGGCCTGAGCGCCCTCTTCATCTTGCCAGAAATACCGAGGTAAAAAACGGGTCCGCCTCAGCCCAGACGGCGATGATCCGTCACAGGCCCACCGCCCTGCGCCTCGATCCGCGCCACCGCCTCGGCCAGGCCCTCGAAGGCCACGGCCATGTGATGCGCATTGGCATGCAGGATCATGTCGGGCCCCGATACCCAGGCCACATGCCCTTTCCAGAACAGCAGATCGCCACGGCGTGGCGGGCTGCCGTCGGTCACGGGCACGCCAAGCCCTGCGGCCTGCAAATCGCTGTCACCGGGGCAGTCGATCCCGCAGGCAAGGCAAGCCGCCTGGACCAGACCGGAGCAATCAATCCCGAAGGCGCTGTTGCCGCCCCAGAGGTAAGGCGTGCCCAGCAGGAGGGTCGCCACGGTGACCGGGTCGTCCTCCATCACGGCCATCGGGGTCAGATGAACGGCGGGGACATGCCCCGCATCGGTCAGGATGAACCACCCTGCCTGCCCCAGGTGACGCAAGCGGGTGCCTAAACTTAGGCCGAAAAGATCGGCAGACTTGATATCCGCGTACTCATAGGCATGGGTCGCACGCACGCAGACCCGCAAATCGGGCGGCTGCCCTTCGTGAAGCACCGCAGCGGGCAAGTAACCGACATAGCCATCACGCGCGGCTTGTACGAAACACCAGTCGTCGCGTTCCTCGAATACGGTTACCGCCTCGCCGCGCAGCAATTCACGCTCGCGCCGCCCTTCGGGCGCATCGCGCAGCGCCACGACCGGGACCGCGACCAGACGCGACCAGCCTTCGACAAAGCTTGCAGCCTCGACCTGCCCTTTGAGCGACAGAGCGGCCACACGCCCATTGGAAGGTGTCAGGCGGCGATCCCGTGTCACAGGCCCAGCACCTCGGGCAGTGCTTCGAGCAAGGCGCGCGCGCCCATGCCGACACCGCCCTTGGGGCGTGCCGGGGCCGCGCTGGGCTGCCAGCCATAGATGTCGAAATGGGTATAGCGCGCATCCTCGCCCGCGAAGCGGCGCAGGAACAGGGCCGCGGTGATCGCCCCGGCAAAGCCCGACTTGGGCGCATTGTCCAGATCGGCGATGCCCGGTTCGATATCGGCCTCGTAGGGGGTCCAGAACGGCAGCCGCCAGACCGGGTCCGCAACCCTTGCGCCAGCTGCGTCAAGGGCGGCGGCGATGCTGCCATCATCGGTGAAATAGGGGGACAGATCCGGGCCCACTGCAACACGCGCCGCCCCGGTCAGCGTGGCCATGGACACCATCAGATCTGGGTTTTCCTCGGCGCCCAGCGCCAGCGCATCGCCCAGCACAAGGCGGCCTTCGGCGTCGGTATTGTTGATCTCGACCGTCAGCCCCTTGCGGGACGGCAGGATGTCACCGGGCCGCATGGCAGAGGCGCTGATCGCATTCTCGACCGCAGGGATCAGGGCGCGCAACCGGACCTTCAGGCCAAGCGCCATGATCATATGCGCCAGCCCCAGGACAGTTGCCGCACCGCCCATGTCTTTCTTCATCAGGCCCATGGAGGAGGAGGGCTTGATGTTCAGACCGCCGGTGTCGAAACACACGCCCTTGCCCACCAGCGTCAGGCGCGGCCCGGCATCGCCCCAGCGCAGGTCGATCAGGCGCGGTTCCTGCGCCGCCGCGCGACCGACCGCGTGGATCATAGGGAAATTCTGCTCCAGCAGCGCATCGCCGCGAATGACCTGTGCCTGTGCCCCGTGACGCGCCGCCAGATCCAGGCAGGCGGTTTCCAGCGCGTCAGGCCCCATGTCATTGGCGGGCGTGTTGATCAGGTCGCGGGTCAGGGCCTCGCCCGCCGCGATCACTTCCAGGCGCGGCGCGTCCACACCCTCGGGCGCGACAAGCCGGGCGGGATTGCGGTTCTGGCTGCGGTAACGGTCAAAAGCATAGCCCGACAGCAGCCAGCCCAGCGCCTCCTGCTCGGCCAGGTCAACGGGAAGACCAGACGCGATGCGATAGCTGCCCGCAGGCAGGTTTGCCGCGACGCCGCCCAGGTGAAAGCGGCCGCGCGCGCGTTGCGCGGCGGTGCCGTACCCGGCCAGGACAAGGGCGGGCATGCCATCGGCACCCGGCACCAGCAGGTGCTTGCCCAAGGCGCCCGAAAACCCCGTGGCGCGCACCCACGTCGCAACCTGCGCGGGCTGATCCGCCAGCCAGCCGTCAAGCGCCTGGGCCTCGATCACATGCAGGGCAAGCGTCTCTGGGGTGGCGGGGGCGAAGGTCAGGGACATGGGCGGGCCTTTCGGGCGGTGCGTGACGACAAGGGCCCGGCGCTGCGATCCAAGCACCGCAAGTGGCCTTGAACGCACCCTAGCGGCCCTGCCTGCAACCGCAAGGGGGCGCGGGTCAGCCGGACAGGTCCTGCAGGTCCCAGATCGCCGTCAGGGAGCGCTCACCGACACGTAGCAGCCGCGCCAATGTCGCCGCCAGCCCGTTGAGATCGGAACCGTCGATACATTGCGCAACATCGCGCGCGACACGCGCCAACCCATGCATGCCGACCTGGTCGGCAATCGCGGCAAGGCACCTTACCGTCTTGCGCAGCCCCGCGATCTGATCCTCGCGATACATCCGCTCTGCGCAGGTCAGGCGCACGGCCATCTCTTCCATCGCGCGGCAGATCACGTCTTCTGCCGCAGCCTTGCCCAGTTGGGCGTAAAGTGTCCCCAGTCGATCGGGGTCCAGCAGAACGGCCTCGTCCTGCACCAGCATTGTCACCTTGTTCAAGACGTCACCCTTGATCTCACGCCCCCACGGCATCCCGGAGACATGCGCATCGAGAGGTTCCCAAAAGGTTGCGCGTGGGCCTTGTTTTCTCTCGAATTGTCGGACAATACGCTCTATGAGGGCCACCCAGACGCCTCCGAAGCCTTGCGCGATACGGGAACCAGAACGGGGATCATGCGATGAACCACGCCAAACCCTTGCCGGGCTACCTGATCCAGCGGTACCAGGGGTGGAAGGCCACCTCCTATGCCGAAAACCAGACCTGGTACCGGCGCCTTGCGGAAGTCGGGCAACACCCGCGGGCCATGGTGATTTCCTGCTGCGACAGCCGGGTGCATGTCACCTCGATCTTCGGGGCCGATCAGGGCGAATTCTTCATCCATCGCAATATCGCCAACCTGATCCCGAAATATGAGCCGGATGGCGAGGCACATGGCACCTCGGCTGCGGTGGAATATGCGGTGAGCGTGCTCAAGGTCGCGCATCTGATCGTGCTGGGCCATTCCTCCTGCGGGGGGGTCAAGGGTTGCCTTGACATGTGCACCGGGCATGCGCCCGAACTGGAAGAGAAAAGCAGCTTTGTCGGTCGATGGATGGACATCCTGCGTCCCGGCTATGAGCAGGTCAAGGACATGGCCGATCCGGTCGCGCAATTGAGTGCGCTGGAAAAACAGGCCGTGCTGGTGTCGCTGGACAACCTGATGACCTTCCCGCTCGTCGCGGAAGAGGTGCAGGGCGGCAGATTGTCGGTGCATGGCCTCTGGACCGACATCGGCGAGGGATCGCTGGAATATTTCGACCCGGCCAAGGGCCAGTTCCAACCTGTCTGACGGTTTGCGATCCGTCAGGGCCGGGTGCTTTGTCAAAGGGGAAGACCGCAGGACATGGACAGCATTCTTGCACTGGCGGGCGCCAACCTCATCTCGCCCATCGTCCTCAGCTTCGCGCTGGGGCTTTTCGCTGCGCTGGCGCGATCCGACCTGACCGTCCCCGAGGCGGTGGCCAAGGGCATGTCGATCTATCTTCTGTTCGCCATCGGCTTCAAGGGCGGGGTCGCTGTCGCCTCGCACGGGATCGATGCCACGCTGGGCCTGTCGCTGCTTGCGGGCGTGGTCCTGTCGGCGGCCCTGCCGCTGGTGGCCTTCGCGCTGCTCAGCGCAATGTCGAACATGTCGCGCACCGATGCGGCGGCGGTAGCTGCGCATTACGGCTCGATCTCGATCGTGACCTTCGTTGCGGCCTCCTCGGTGCTTGAGGGGCGCGGAATCGCCTATGAGGGCTACATGGTCGCCGTCGCCGCCGCGATGGAAGCCCCAGCGATCCTGTCCGCGCTCTGGCTGGTGGCGCGCGGAGCGGGCGGGCGCAAGATGGAGGCCGGGCTCTGGCACGAGATCCTGTTGAATGGATCCATCGTGCTGCTGATCGGGTCCTTCCTGATCGGATGGATCACCGGGCCTGCCGGGCTGGCGCAGATCAACAGTTTCATCGTGGCCCCGTTCAAGGGCGTGCTGTGCCTTTTCCTGCTGGACATGGGGCTGGTCGCGGGGCGCGGATTGCGCGGTGGGCGGCACGTGCTGGGTGCGGGCGCGCTGGCCTTCGGCGTGATGATGCCCGTGATCGGCGCAGGCTTCGGGCTGGCGGCGGGGCTGCTGCTGGGCCTGTCCACGGGGGGTGTCACGCTGATGGCGGTCCTCAGCGCCTCTGCCAGCTATATCGCGGTGCCGGCGGCCATGCGCGTGGCCCTGCCCGAGGCGAACCCCTCGATCTACCTGACCCTGTCGCTGGGTGTGACCTTTCCGTTCAACCTGACCCTTGGCATTCCGCTTTACATGGCGGCCGCCGTGGCCCTTACCGGAGGCTGAGACATGCAGACCCACAAGGCCAAACGCGTCGAGATCACCATCGAAGCCGTGATGCAGAACCGCCTGACCGGCGCGCTGCAGGGCGCGGGCGTCACCGGTTACACGATCTTGCCCGTGCTGGGCGGATCAGGCCGATCCGGCGACTGGACGCGCGAAGGACAGGTAGGCCGCGCGGGCATGGTGCAGGTCGTCTGCATCATCCGCCCGGATCGTCTGGACGTGCTGCTGGATGCGGCCTTCGGCGTGGTCGAGCGCCATATCGGTGTGGTCTGCGTCACCGATTGCGATGTGCTGCGGGCGGAACGTTTCTGAGACCGGGGCCATGTCCCACAAAACGGAAAACCCCCGGCGCAGGGTCGCTGCACCGGGGGGCTACTGTCGTCTGGTCGTCTGGTTGAAACCGGGTTGATCAGCCCTTTTTAAGAACCCGCTGACCCAGCACTTCGGCGATCTGGACGGCGTTCAGGGCGGCACCCTTGCGCAGGTTGTCGGACACGCACCACAGGTTGATGCCGTTGTCGATCGTGCTGTCCTGACGGATGCGGCTGATGAAGGTGGCGTAATCGCCCACGCATTCGATCGGGGTCACGTAGCCGCCGTTCTCGCGCTTGTCGATGACCATGATACCGGGCGATTCGCGCAGGATGTCGCGGGCTTCGGCTTCGTCCAGGTGATCCTCGAACTCGATGTTGATCGCTTCCGAATGACCCACGAAGACGGGCACGCGCACACAGGTTGCCGTGACCTTGATCTTGGGATCGAGGATCTTCTTGGTCTCGGCCACCATCTTCCATTCTTCCTTGGTCGATCCGTCCTCGAGGAAGACGTCGATATGCGGAATCACGTTGAAGGCGATCTGCTTGGTGAACTTGCGCGCTGGCTTGTCATCGGTCGGGTTGTAGATGCTCTTGGTCTGATCCCAAAGCTCGTCAATGCCTTCCTTGCCCGCACCCGACACGGATTGATAGGTGCTGACAACAACGCGCTTGATGCGCGCACGGTCGTGCAGAGGCTTGAGTGCGACAACCATCTGCGCGGTCGAGCAGTTGGGGTTGGCGATGATGTTCTTCTTGGAATAGCCATGGATCGCGTCGGCGTTCACCTCGGGCACGATCAACGGCACGTCCGGGTCGTAGCGATAGAGCGAGGAGTTGTCGATCACGACGCAACCCGCGGCGGCGGCCTTGGGCGCATAGATCTTGGTGGCTTCCGAACCCACGGCGAACAGGGCGATGTCCCAACCGGTGAAATCGAAGGTGTCCAGATCCTTGGTCTTCAGGGTGGTGTCGCCAAAGCTGATTTCGGTGCCCAGGGATTTACGGCTGGCCAGGGCCACGATCTCATCCACGGGAAACTGGCGCTCGGCCAGGATGTTCAGCATTTCACGGCCCACGTTCCCCGTGGCACCGACGACGGCAACCTTGTAGCCCATCTGGGACAACTCCTTTGTTCAGAACGCCGCGCTCATATCGCAGCTTTCCCCGGAATTAAAGCGAATTCGCCTTTTTCCGGTGGTTTGGCAACGCTCAATCAAGCCGGTCGCGGCTGAAGGCATAGACGATCAGACCGACCAGGATAAGACCGGCGAAAAACCCGAAAAGCACCGAATAGGGCTGTGCCGCGGGGGCGGCGGGATCAGCCACGGCACGGTAGAGCGGCCCGGTGGCAACCTGCATCAGGCCCACACCGCCGATGCTGATCAGGTTCATCAGGGTGATGCCCCGCCCGGCCAGGTGCGGCGGCACGAAACTGCGGCAATGGGCCATGATCAGCGGAAAGGACATGCCGAAGATGCCGACCATGGCAAACAGCACGATGGCGGTGACGAAACCGGGTTGCGGCCAGAGGGCCAGACAGGCCAGCGCCGCGCAAGACAGGGCGTTACCTCCGAAAATCACCCATTTCCGGGTTCCCAGGATGCGGTCCAGCGGACCATAGAGGAAGGATCCGACAATCATCGCGACCCCCATCACGAGGGTGGCCGTTCCGACAAGCCCCTCGGTCGCGCCATGCACATCGGCCATGTAGGGTCCGATCCACAGGCCGCGCAGACCGGCGGCCGGCGCGTAATTGACCATAAGCAGCGGAAACAGGACCCACAGCGCCGGCGTCTTCAGGATATCGAGGACAGACCCCTTCGTCTCGCTGATGATCCGTGGCGGGTCCTGCACCGTCAGCCAGATCCCGGCGGCAAGGATCAGGGACAGCGCCGAAAGGCCCCAGATCGTCTCGCGCCAACCGAAGGCGCCGATGGCCCATGCGAGGGGCGCCGATCCGGCCAGGTTGCCCAGCGATCCGACGCCGATCATCACCGCACCCAGCGTGGCGAACATGGCAGCCGGATACATCCGTGCAAAGATGAAATAGGACGCCATCAGCACGGGCGAGCAGCCGATCCCGATCAGGCCCATCGCGATCCAGATATGCATGGGCGTCGTCGCCATGGCGAAAAACGCAGCCCCGCCGCCACCGCCGAGGGCCAGGATCACCGCCGCCGTGCGGCGGGGGCCGATCCGGTCCAGCGCCGCCCCCACCGGGATCTGCGCCGCCGCGAATGTCAGAAACCAAAGGCCCGAGGCAAAGGCCAGGTCCTCGGGTCCGGCGCCGACATCCTGCTCCAGCACGCGTGCCAGAACCGCCAGAAAGGCACGAAAAAACTGGCTGAGCACATAGCCCGCACAGAGCAGCACAAGCCCAAGGCGCATCTGGTTCCCCTCCCGAAGCCGCGCCTTGGGTGCCATGCGCCCAAAAAATGTGCAAGGTAGGAAAAGATAAGTTTTTCAGGCAGCTTCTGGGACCCATCGAACTGCCTTTCCCATGCATGCCCCTGCAATTTTGGCGATCTGCCCACTTGACGGCGACATCGCGCAAGATCATCTCAGCGCGACCCCGGCTGACAGGCACCGGGACAGGGGTTCGCCGCCGCCATCCGATGACAGCATTCGTTTTTTCCTCGGGCGATCTGATCGCCGACCGTCGTGCGGATTACGCGCAGGCGCTGGCCGCTTCGGGCGACCTGCCGGCTGCGATCGACCTGATGCAGCAGGCGCTGGCCCTCGTGCCGGACTGGGCGGCGGGGTGGTTTCGCCTGGCCGAATGGCAGGACGCCCTGGGCGAGACCGAGGGCGCGCGCGAAAGCTGGCGCCGTGTCATCCGGATCGACCCCCAGGACAGGCTTGGCGCGGGGCTGCGGCTTGATCTGGCGCGGTCTGTTCCCGTGGCGGAATCAATGCCTGCCGCATTCGTGGAAACCCTGTTCGATCAGTATGCAGACAGGTTCGAAGCCTCGCTGGTCGATCAGCTTGGCTACCAGGGGCCGGCACAGATCCTGGAGGCGCTGCTACGCGCCGGGCGCACCCGGTTCGACCGCGTTCTGGACTTGGGCTGCGGCACCGGGCTGATGGGGCAGGCCATCAGGCCCCATGCCGGCTGGCTGGCTGGCTACGACATTTCAGCCGGGATGCTGGTGCAGGCAGGGGCCAAGGGCGTCTATGATGCCCTCGACAAGCGCGATCTGTCCCAGCTTGCGCTGGGCGAGCCGCCATTCGACCTGATCCTGGCCGCCGATGTGTTCATCTATGTGGGCGCATTGGAACAGATCGTGGGATGGGCAGCCGCCAGCCTGAATCCCGGCGGCATGCTGGCCTTCACGCTTGAGGAATTGCCGGAAGACGAAGGCGATTTGCGCCTGCGCCCATCGCGCCGCTATGCGCATGGGGCGGCGTATGTGACAGGGTTGCTGGATCAAGCGGGGTTCGGCACGCCGCAGATAAGCCGGGCCACCCTGCGCATGGATGCGGGTCAGCCCGTGTCCGGGCTGACCGTGGTTGCGGTGCGCAGCGCGCAACCGTTCCGCCGCGAGACGGATGGCGAGGAAATGGCCAGCGCCTGAACGCGGGCCAAGCCCACAGGTCAGATGCAGCGCCCGCCATCCACTTCCATGGCGACGCCAGTGACCATGCTGGCCTCATCCGAGCAGAGGAAACAGGCGGCGTTGCCCATGTCCTCGGGCGTCGAGAAACGACCAAGCGGAATGGTGGACAGGAATTTCGTCCGCATCTCGGGCGTATCCTCGCCCATGAAGCTGGCCAGCAGCGGCGTTTCCCCCGCCACCGGGCAGATCGCGTTGACGCGCAGTTTGCTTGGGGCCAGTTCCACGGCCATGGTCTTGGTCGCGGTGATCATCCAGCCCTTGGAGGCGTTATACCAGTTCAGGCGCGGGCGCGGGCTGAGGCCCGCAGTCGAGGCCACGTTCAGGATCGCGCCACCCTTGGCCTTCATGTGCGGCACCAGTTCCCGCGCGGTCAGGTAGACGGATTTGCAGTTCACGGCGAAGACGCGATCGAACTCGTCCTCGGTCACTTCTTCCATCGGCTTGGGCAGGTGCGTGATCCCGGCGTTATTCACAAGGATATCGACCTGTCCGAATTCCTTGATCGCAAAGGCCGCCATTGCAGCGACACTGGCCCCATCGGCCACGTTGCAGGCGACGGAGAGCGCGCCATTGCCGACCTCTTCGGCCATGGCCGCCGCACCATCGGCGTTGATGTCCACCACCAGTACCCGCGCACCTTCGGTCGCGAATTTCCGTACGATGCCCGCGCCGAAACCGCTGGCCCCGCCTGTCACGATAGCCGTCTTTCCTGTCAGTCTCATGGTTTTTTCCTTCAGTTCAGTGTTCGGTGATCAGCCGTGAAAGGCCGCGACTGTTTTCAGCACGGTGAAGCCATACATCGCCTCGAAGCCCTTCTCGCGGCCATGGCCGGATTTGCCCATCCCGCCGAAGGGCAGCTCAACCCCGCCGCCCGCGCCGTAATTGTTGATGAAGATCTGCCCCGCGCGGATGCGTTTGGCCATGCGCATCTGGCGCGCGCCGTTCTGGCTCCAGACACTGGCAACAAGGCCGTAATCGGTGCCATTGGCGATTGCGACCGCCTCTTCCTCATCATCGAAGGGGATGACGACCTGAACCGGGCCGAAGATCTCATCGCGCGCCAGGCAATGGCCGGGGCTGACATTGGCAAAAAGCGTGGGGCGCACGTAATTGCCGCCATTGGGTGCACTGACCAACTGGCCCTGCCCCGCGATCTGCAAATCCGCGCCCTTGTCAATGAAACCGCTGACGATGCCCTTCTGCTTGGCCGAGATCAGCGGGCCCACGTCCAGATCATCCATCGCACGGCCCACCTTCAGCGCATCATAGCGCAGGGCCATGCGTTCCACGACCTGATCATAGACCGCCCGCTGCACAAGGATGCGCGACGACGCCGAGCAGGTCTGCCCCGCGTTCTGGATGCCTGCGTTGACCAGAAACGGCAGGGCGGCGGGGATGTCGGCATCGTCGAACACGACCTGCGGGGATTTGCCCCCCAGTTCCAGCGTCACGGGGATCACGTTCTTCGCCGCCGCCTCCTGCACCATCACGCCGGTGCCGACCGACCCGGTGAAGCTGATGTGATGCACACCGGGATGCGCGGTCAGGGCGGCCCCGGCCTCGGACCCCAGGCCGGGGACCACGTTCAGCGCCCCATCGGGCAGGCCGGCGGCCTTGGCCATCTCGGCAAAGGCCAGCGCAGTCAGGCAGGCATCTTCGGCAGGTTTCAGCACGCAGGCATTGCCCGTGGCGAGTGCTGCACCAACGGATCGCCCGATGATCTGCATCGGGTAATTCCAGGGCACGATATGGCCCGTCACCCCGTGCGGTTCGCGCAGCGTGTAGACGGTGTAGCCGTCCAGATAGGGGATCGTCTCGCCGTGCAGCTTGTCCGCTGCCCCGCCGTAGAACTCCATGTAGCGGGCAAGTGCCACTGCGTCGGCGCGCGCCTGTTTCAGCGGCTTGCCCACGTCCAGCGCCTCGATCCGGGCCAGATCGTCGACACGCTCCAGCACCATGCGGCCCAGGGTCATCAGGATGCGGCCACGCTCTGCCGCGCTCATCCGGCCCCAGGGACCATGGCGCGCGGCTTCGGCTGCTGCCACCGCCGCGTCGATATCGGCCCCGGTGCCACGGGCGATCTGTCCGATCACCTCGCCGGTCGAGGGGTTTTCCAGCGGCAGGTATTGCCCGCCCAAGGGGGCCACCCATTCGCCCCCGATCAGGCATTTGGACGGGTCGAACCACAATCCCAGGTCTTCGCTCATGTCTTTGTCCTCCTCAGGTATTCTCGAAGTCCGGCAGGCGTGGCGTCGCGGCCAGAAGCTGCCTTGTATAGGGGTGTTGCGGGTTGGCGAAGACATCCGCCGTCTCGCCCTGCTCGACGATCCGGCCTGCTTGCATGACCAGTACGCGGTCCGTCACCTGCCGCACGACCGACAGGTCATGGCTGATGAACAGATAGGTCAGGCCAAGGCGATCCCCCAGATCCGCCAGCAGATCCAGAATCTGCGCCCGGATCGACACATCCAGCGCCGACACCGCCTCGTCCAGGATGATAAGATCGGGCTTGATGATCAGTGCGCGGGCGATCGCGATGCGCTGGCGCTGGCCGCCAGAAAACTCGTGGATATACTTGTGCTGGTCATCGGCGGTCAGGCCCACGCTGTCCAGCGCCTCGGCAATGGCTGCATCACGCGCGGCGCCTTGCGGAGGCCTGTCCAGCAGGTGGAAGGGTTCCGTCACCAACCGCTCGACCCGGTGGCGCGGGTTGAAGCTGCCGTAGGGGTCCTGGAACACCACCTGCATGCGGCGGCGCACGGCGCGGTTCGGCCTATGCCCGGTGAAGACGGGCTGACCATCCAGCAGGATCTGGCCGGCCTGTACCTCCTCCAGCCCCAGAATGGCGCGGGTCAGGGTGGATTTGCCGCAGCCGGATTCCCCCACCAGACCCAGCGACTCCCCGCGCCGGATCTGGAAACTCACGTCATTAACCGCCCGGAAGCTGCCCGGCTTGCCCCAGATCCCCTTGCGCGCGGTGGCATAGTCGCGGATCACGCCCCGCACCTGCAGCAGCGGCAGGTCCTGCGGCTCTGCCGCGCGGTCGGGTTGATGGGTCGATGCGGCCAGCAGCGCCTTTGAATAGGGATGCTGCATCCGGTGGAACAGATCGGGCGAGGGCCCGCTTTCCACCACGCGGCCATGGCGCATGATGACCAGATCATCGGCCATGTCGGCCACCACGGCCAGATCGTGACTGATCATCAGAAGGCCCATCCCGTCCTCCTGCACCAGCCGTTTGAGCAGCGTGAGGATCTGCGCCTGCGTCGTGACATCCAGTGCGGTCGTGGGCTCATCCGCGATCAGCAGCCTGGGCCGCAGCGCAATCGCCATGGCGATGACAACGCGCTGACGCTGCCCGCCTGACAGTTCATGCGGATAGCGGGTCAGGGGAAAACGGTCCTCGGGCAGTTCGACCCGCGCCAGCGCCTGCCGCGCACGATCCCGTGCCTCGGCACGGCTGACGCGTTCGTGCACAAGGATCGTTTCGGCCACCTGGTCGCCGATGGTCTGAATCGGGTTCAGCGCCGTCATCGGCTCCTGAAAGACCATACCCATGACGCGGCCCCGCATCCCGCAAAGATCCGCCTCGGACGCCTGCAGGACATCCCGCCCGTCCAGCACGACGCGCCCCGTGGCGCGCGCGCCTTCCGGCAGCAGTTGCATGACCGCCAGCGCGGTCATGGATTTGCCCGATCCGCTTTCCCCGATCACACCGACGATCTGCCCCGGATCGACGGTTATCGATACATCATGCAGGATGGCATAATCATGGATGGCCAGGTTCAGCCCCTCGATCCGCAGCAGGCTCATCGCCGGTCCCTCCTGATCCTTGGATCGAAAAGGTCGCGCAGACCGTCACCCATCAGGTTCAGTCCCAGCACCGTCAGCAGGATCGCCATGCCCGGAAAGATCGCCATATGCGGCGCGAATGAAATCATCGTCTGGCTGTCGGCCAGCATCCGTCCCCAGCTGGGAATGGGGGGCTGCGCGCCAAGGCCGACATAGGACAGCGCCGCCTCGGCCAGGATACCAAGGCTGAACTGGATCGTGCCCTGCACGATCAGCAGGTTGGTGACATTGGGCAGGATATGCTCAAGGCTGATGCGGACCGCACCCTTGCCGGCCACGCGGGCGGCCAGCACATAATCCCGTGTCCACAGGCTCAGCGCTGCGCCACGCGTCAGGCGGGCAAAGACGGGAATGTTGAAGATCCCGATGGCGATGATCGCGTTCAGTGCGGATGGTCCGAAGACCGCGGTGATCATGATCGCGATCAGCAGCGAGGGGAAGGCAAAGACCAGGTCATTGCCCCGCATGATCACCTCATCAGCCAGGCTGCCGCGCCGCGCGGCGGCCGCCAGCCCCAGCGGCACGCCCAGCCCCATGCCGATCACCACGGCGACGACAGCCACGGCGATCGAGGTGCGCGCCCCCACCATGATCATCGACAGGATATCGCGCCCGAAATGATCGGTGCCCAGCGGATGCGCCGCGGATGGTGTCTTCATCTTGTTGGCGATGTCGAGCGTTGTCACATCCTGCGGCACCCAGACAAAGCTGATCAGCGCCGCGCCCACGAAGATCAGCGACAATGCCAGCCCGATCACAAGGGATCGGTTGGTCAGTGCCGCGCGCATCAGGCTGCCCGTGCTCATCGCCGCCCCCGCAGACGCGGATCAACGGCGGCATAGGCCACGTCCACCGCGAAATTCACCAGGATCACGGCAAAGACCAGCAGCATCACGACCAATTCCACCACGATCAGGTCACGCGCGGAAATCGACTGGAACACCAGCCGGCCCAGGCCAGGCAGGAAAAACACGTTCTCGATGATGATCGCACCCGCCATCAGAAAGGAAAACTGCATCCCGATGATCGTCAGCACCGGGATCATCGCGTTGCGCAGGGCATGGCGCCACAGCACCTGGCGCCGCGTCAGCCCCTTGGCGCGCGCCGTCCGGATGAACTCCTCGGACAGCGTGTCCAGCAGGCTTGACCGCATGACCCGCGTCAGGATGCTGGCCTGCGGCAGGGCCAGCGCGATGGCCGGCAGGGTCAGGCTTTTCATGCCCGCGAAAAACCCCTGCTCCCATCCCGCAAATCCGCCTGCGGAAAACCAGCGCAGATTGATCGCAAAGACCAGCACCATCAGCATGGCGAACCAGAAATTGGGGATCGCCACGCCCAGCTGCGTCACCCCCATCACCCCCATGTCAACCACCGAGCCGCGCCGGGACGCCGCCCAGACACCTGCAGGAAAGGCGATCAGCGTGCTCAGCGTCAGCGCATAAAGCGCCAGCGGCAGGCTGATCCAGAGCCGCTCTCCGATCATCTCGGCCACCGGGGTGCGATAGGTATAAGAGGTGCCGAAATCTCCCTGCAGCATGCCCGTCACCCAGGACACGTAGCGCTCGGGGATCGAGCCGTTCAGGCCCAGCTGCTCGCGCAGTGCCGCCAGCGTGTCGGCTTGGGCGTTCATGCCCAACATATACGCCGCCGGATCGCCCGGAACGACCTCGATCGCCAGGAAGATCACAAGGCTTGCCACGGCCAGCGAGATGACCAGCGATACCAGCCGTTTCAGCACATAGTGCAGCATTTGCCCCATATCCCGCCCGCGCCCTGCCACTCTGGCCCCGGCGCGCGCGCCCCCTGCTTCTTCTTGCCCGAAATATCCCCGCCGGAGGCTCCCCCGCGCCAGACGCGCGAGGGTCGGTTTCACGCCTTGCCGGTTCAGTCAGCCCAGTAGACGGCCGTCAGGTCGGTCGCCTGGGTGGGCGCGTTCTTCCACAGGCCCATGACCTTGGCATTGGCCACGCTCAGGGCCGCCAGCTGGAACAGGTAACCGTTCACATAATCCAGCGAGATCTTTTCCTGCGCCTGTTTCAGCAGCGCGCTGCGGGTCGCCGGATCCGTCGCGGCGGTCAGATCGGTCATGATCTTCTGGAATTCGGCGCTGTCATACTGGAAGTAATAGTCGGGGTTGGCATAGATCCCGATATCCATGGGTTCTGTATGGCTGACGATGGTCAGGCCGAAATCCTTGCCGGTGAACACCTGCTCAAGCCACTGGGCCCATTCCAGGTTGCTGATCTCGGTCTCGATGCCGACCGCGCGCAGCTGCGCCGCGATGATCTCGCCGCCGCGCCGCGCATAGGACGGGGGCGGCAGTTTCAGTGTCGTGGTGAACCCATCGGGAAAGCCCGCCTCGGCCAGAAGGGCCTTCGCCTTTTCCGGATCATAGGCAGAATTGCCGGTCAGATCGACATAGTCGGGGTTATGCGGCGCGAAATGGGTGCCGATGGGTGTGCCATAGCCGAACATCGCCCCGTCGATGATCGCCTGGCGGTCGATCGCATGGGCCATCGCCTCGCGCACCTTGATATTGTCGAAGGGCGCCTGCTTGTTGTTGGTGGACAGGATCGTCTCGCCCTCGGTCGATCCGATCAAGACCTGGAACCGCGGATCGGCATCGAATTGCGGCAGGTTCTCGGGGGCGGGGAAACCGGCGAAGGCATGCACATCCTCGGCCATCACGGCGGCGAAGGCGGCCGTGGGATCGCTGATGAACTTGAAGGTGGCGCGGTCCAGTTTCGCAGGCTCGCCCCAGTAATCGGGGTTCTTCACGATGTCGATCCGGTCGCCCTGCACCCAGTTGTCGAACTTGAAGGCGCCTGTACCCACAGGATTGGTCTTGATGTTCTCGATGCTTTCAGGGGCCACGATC
The DNA here is from genome assembly GCF_048006315.1 of Seohaeicola sp. Taxonomy (GTDB): domain Bacteria; phylum Pseudomonadota; class Alphaproteobacteria; order Rhodobacterales; family Rhodobacteraceae; genus Seohaeicola. The sequence continues at coordinate 1,934,988 of NZ_CP180350.1, forward strand.
ACCGCATCACCCCAGGCCATGTTGAACAGGAAGGACCCATTCGGCGCGCCCAGCGTGACCTGCACGGTCAGGGGATCGATCACGGTGACATCGGTGATCCCGGCAAAAAGGCCCTTCTGCGCGTTCACCGAATCCTCGGCGCGGGCACGGTCCAGACTGAACTTCACATCCTCGGCGTCCATCGTGGTGCCGTCATGGAAGGTCACGCCATCATGCAGCTTGAAAGTATAGACGGTGCCATCCGCCGAGATGTCCCAGCTTGCGGCCAATCCGGGGTTCACCGATCCATCCGGGCCGAAACGGGTCAGACCTTCGAAGACATTGGCATAGAGAACAGAGTCGATGGCACCCGCCGCGGCACTTGTCGGGTCCAGGTGCGGAGGCTCCAGCTGCATGCCCACGACGATATCGGTCTTGGCCTGCGCCATGCCGACACCGGCCACCAGCGCCAGCGCGCTGACCATGCCGCGCGTGAATTTCAGATAAGTCATGTCTTTCTCTCCCTGTTGAGCAACGCTCTCAGTCCCGTGCAAGCAATGCGATCAGCGACCGCCCCATTACCCTTGCGGAATCCAGCATATCATCCACGCCGACATATTCATCCGGTTTATGCGCAAGGTCCAGAATGCCCGGGCCATAGGCGATGCAATTCTTCAGCTTGCCGATCCGGTCTATGTGCTTCTGGTCATAGGTTCCAGGCGAGACGACATATTCCGCCTCACGCCCCATCGTGTCCGCGATGGCCTTGGCGACCACCTGCACCACGGGGGCGGATTTTCGGTCATGGTCGGCAGGACACGGTGCAATTCCGTCACGTCATAGCTGAAGGTCGCGCGGCGTTCCGCGACGGTGCGCAGGATCTGCATCACCTCTTCGCGGACCTCGTCGATATCCTCCTCGATCAGGAAACGGCGGTCGATGACCATACGGCAACTGTCGGGCACGCAGGGCGCCGGAAGGCCGGTGTAGTCGTCCTCCTGCTCATTCTCGCCGCCGTGGATCGAGTTGATGTTGAGCGTGGATTGCCTGGCCCCGTCCGGGACCACGGGCATGTCCGTGCGCTTCTGCGCCAGCGCCGGAAAAAGGGTGATTTCCATCTCGGCCACAACCGCGCCCATGTGGCGCACGGCGCAATCGCCAAGGAAGGGCATGGAGCCATGGGCAATCTCGCCATGCGTTTCGATCTCGGCCCACCAGACGCCGCGATGGCCAAGGCAGATGCGATCCTTGTTCAGGGGTTCGGGGATGATGACATGCTGCACGCGGTCGGGGCTGAAGAAACCCTTTTCCGCAAGATAGGCGACACCGCCGAAGCCGCCCAATTCCTCGTCCGCCGTACCGCTGATCTCGATCGCGCCCGCGAAATCGGGGCAGACGGCCAGAAACGCCTCGGCCGCGATGATGCTTGCGGCAAGGCCGCCTTTCATGTCGCAGGCCCCGCGGCCATAGATCTTGCCGTCTTTCAGTTCGCCGCCGAAAGGGTCCGTGGTCCAGCCGCGCCCCACCTCGACCACGTCGATATGGCTGTTGAAATGCACGCATTCTCCGGGATAGGCGCCTTCGCGCCGCGCCACGATATTCCAGCGCGGATGCTTGTCGCTGTCGCCGGGGGCGCCGTGGGCGCGCACCAGTTCGGTCAGAAACCCCTGCGCGGCAAGGCGGCGGTCCAGATATTCGCAAATCTCGAGGTAGTTTTCCCCGGGCGGGTTCAGCGTGGGGATGCGGATCAGATCCTGCGTCAGCGCGATCAGATCGTCACGCCGTGCTGTCACCGCCTCATCCAGCCTGTCAGTCAGGGACATGCCGCCACTCCTTTGCGCTTGTCTTGGAAAGACCAGCATGCTTTGCCGCAACTACGGTATCAATACCGTAGAACCACGGTGGAGCACCCCATGGACGACATCGCCCGCATCGCCTTCGATCACGCGCCCGTCGGCATCGTGATGACCCGCCACCGGGTGATCGAACAATGCAATGCCACCTTCTGCGACCTGTCCGGCCATGGCATGGATGCGCTTCTGGGCCAGAGCTTCCGGATGCTCTACGGCTCCGAGGCCGAGTTCATCCAGATCCGCGACATCGGGCTTGAACCCTTGCGGCGCGATGGGGCCTATGCGGATGAACGGATGCTGCGGCATGCGGGCGGGCATGCGGTCTGGTGCCGGTTCCGCGCGCGCACGCTGACGCCCGAGGACCCGCTGGCACGCATCGTGATGAGCTTTGCGCCCATCACCCCGCGCCGTGACGGGCCATCGCTGACAGGGCGGGAACGGCAGGTCGTGACATGGCTGGCGCGCGGCAAGACCAGCAAGGAAATCGCGCAGATCCTGGGCCTGTCGCCCCGCACGATCGAGGATGTGCGCGCGCGCCTGATGCGCAAGTTCGACGTGCGCAACACCGGGCTGCTGCTGGCGCGGCTTAGCGATCTGGGGCAGTAGCGGACATGTCCGCCACGATCCCCGGCAATGCGTCGAAATGGTCAAACTGCGCGATGCTGGTCACGTCGTCATGCGGGATATGGCAGTAGCCTTGGGTGAAAAAGGCGAAAGGCACGGCGGCGGCCCGTGCCGTATCCGCGTCCACCTCGCTGTCGCCGACATAGAGGCCCGAAGCTGCGCCCAGCGCGGCAAAGGCGTGATGCAACGGCGCGGGATCGGGTTTCCTGACCGCCAGCGTATCGCCGCCCACCACCGTATCGAACAGATGCGCCATGCCGAACTGATCCAGCACCTTCCGCGCGGGCCCTTCTGGCTTGTTGGTGCAGATGCCAAGGCGGTGGCCGTCACGCCGCAACCGCTCCAGCACCGCCATCATGCCGGGATAAGGCCGGGTGAGGTCGTTTGAGGCAGCGTTGTAATGGGCAAGCGTCACCCCGGTCAGCCGTGCATGATCATCCATGTCGATCCCGCGCGCGACCATTGCCTTGGCCACCAGATTGGGCAGGCCGTGCCCGATGAAGGACACCACCGTCGGCAGGTCCAGCGGGGCATGGCCTTCGCCCTCAAGCGTCCGGTTCACGGCCGCCCGGATATCCGGCGCGCTGTCGATCAGCGTACCGTCCAAGTCAAAGACAATGGCGCTCACCCGCGCGCGGCCTCGGCGGCGGCGCGGATCGCGCAGATGTTCTCGCCGTAGGGCGATGGGTTGTCGACCGATCCACCCTTGAACACGGCAGATCCCGCCACCAGAACATCCGCGCCCGCTGCCACGACCAGGGGGGCGGTTTCCACCGTCACGCCGCCGTCGATCTCGATATGGATCGGGCGGTCGCCGATCATCGCGCGCAGGCGGCGCACCTTGTCGATCTGGCTATGGATGAATTTCTGCCCGCCGAAACCGGGGTTCACGGTCATCACGCAGACCATGTCGATCATGTCCAGCAGATGATCCACCGCCTCGACCGGTGTGCCGGGGTTCAGCGCCACGCCCGCCTTCGCGCCATGGGCGCGAATCGCCTGCATGGTGCGATGCACATGCGGGCCCGCCTCGACATGGGCGGTGATGATATCAGCCCCCGCTTCGGCGAAGGCGGCGATATAGGGATCGACAGGCGCGATCATCAGATGCACGTCCATCACGGTCTTCACATGCGGACGAAAGGCCGCGACGGCAGGCGGGCCGAAGGTCAGGTTGGGCACGAAATGCCCGTCCATCACATCCACATGCACCCAATCTGCGCCCTGCGCCTCGATTGCACGGATTTCCGCGCCAAAATTGGCGAAATCCGCCGACAGGATCGACGGGGCGATCTTGATGGTACGATCAAGGCTCATGACGTCTCTCCAGTCTTGCCTGTTCTTCTTGCCGAAAATATCCCGGGGGGAGCGTCGAACAGGGTTCGACGCGGGGGGCTGGCCCCCCGGTCCCATCCGTGCCCGGACTCACGCGGCCTTGTTGCCTGCGGCCCGCGGGTCCAGCTTGCCCGAGGCGTAGCGCGCCGCCATGTCATCCATGCTGATCACACGGATCTTGCTGGCGTGACCGGCCGTGCCGAACCGCTCGAAACGGTCGCGGCAAAGCGCCTCCATCTCGGTCATCGCGGGGATCATGAACTTGCGCGGATCGAATTCGTCGGGGTGTTCCATCGCCATCTTGCGGAACTGCCCGGTGATCGCCATGCGGCAATCGGTGTCGATGTTGACCTTGCGCACACCCATCTTGATGCCGCGCTCGATCTCTTCGACCGGGACGCCGTAGGTCTGGGGCATCTTGCCGCCATGGGCGTTGATCAGATCCTGCAGATACTGCGGGACCGAGCTTGAGCCATGCATCACCAGATGCGTGTCGGGCAGCTTGGCATGGATCGCCTCGATCGTGGACATGGCCAGGATCTCGCCGTCGGGCTTGCGGCTGAACTTGTAGGCGCCATGGCTGGTCCCGCAAGCGATGGCCAGGGCATCGCATTTGGTCTTCATCACGAAATCCACGGCCTGATCCGGGTCGGTCAGCAACTGGTCATGGCTGAGCTTGCCGACGGCGCCCGATCCGTCCTCTTCCCCGGCCTCGCCGGTTTCAAGGCTGCCCAGAACGCCCAGTTCCCCCTCGACAGAGGCGCCGACGAAATGTGCGGCCTCGGTCACGCGGCGGGTGACATTGACGTTGTAGTCATAGTCCGAGGGGGTCTTCATGTCCTCTTCCAGACTGCCATCCATCATCACCGAGGTGAAGCCGTGGCGGATCGCTGTCAGGCAGGTCGCCATGTTGTTGCCGTGGTCCTGATGCATGCAGACGGGAATGCTGGGGAACATCTCGACCAGGCCCATCATGATGTGCTTCAGCATCAGGTCGCCCGCATATTTGCGCGCGCCCCGGCTGGCCTGGATGATCACCGGCGCATCAACCGCCCTGGCCGCGTTCATGATCGCAAGGCCCTGTTCCATGTTGTTGATGTTGAAGGCCGGGACGCCGTAGCCATGTTCGGCCGCGTGATCCAGCAGTTGACGCATCGTGATAAGTGCCATGTGTGTTCATCCCCTCAAAGTCGTATTCTGCGGGCCGCGACGCGTGGTCAGCGTGCCCTGTCATAATAGCCGGCGACCTGACGGACCTTGTCAGGGCTGCCGAAAACCAATGGGCTTCGCGCATGCAGGGCATCCGCCGCCTGTTCCAGGATCGGTGTTGTGCCATCCGTCGCCAGACCACCGGCCTGTTCGATCAGAAAGGCAATGGGCGCCACCTCGTAGACCATGCGCAACCGCCCCTTCTCATAGCCCGGACGCGCATCGCCGGGATAGAGGAAGATGCCCCCCCGCGTCAGGATCCGGTGGGTTTCCGCCACCAGCGAGGCGACCCAGCGCATGTTGCTGTCCTGCCCGTGCGGGCCGGTCTTGCCCGCGTTGCAATCATCGATATAGGCGCGGACGGCTGCGTCCCAGTGCCGATGGTTCGACGCGTTGATCGCATATTCACGGGATTCAGCCGGGGTCTTCATCCCGTCATCGACCAGAACGAACTGCCCCGTCGCAGGGTCCAGCACGAACATCAGCGTCCCCTTGCCGAAGGTCACGGCAAGGCAGCATTGCGGACCATAGATGATATAACCGCCGGCCAGCTGTTCGGATGCGGGGCGCAGAAAGCTGCCATCGGCATCGTCCCTGGCCGCGAAGATCGAAAAGATCGTGCCGATGGACACGTTCACGTCGATGTTCGACGACCCGTCCAGCGGATCGATAGCCAGCGCATGGTGGCCATCGGGGTTCAGGGCCAGCACCGTGTCCTGCTCTTCCGAGGCATACCATCGCACGGAGGTTTGCCTCAGGGCGGCTTCGAACATGTCATCTGCCAGCACGTCCAGTGCCTTCTGTCCGTCGCCGCCGGCGTTTTCCCCGACCGCGTGGCCAAGTGACTGCCCAAGCGGCCCGCGCGCGATGATGCCGGCCAGATCGACCGCCACCTTGCAAAGCGCCGACATGACGGGGGCCAGATCCGCCGGGATCAGCGGGTTGGACAATGGGTTCTCGGTCTCGGGCATTCTTTTCGGGTTCCTTGCGGTCCATGGACAGGAGGCGCGTCCCGCCGGGCAGGGCGTCGCATCGGCCCCTGATTATCCGAAGTTGTCGGCAAGGAAAATCCAATATGCAGCACCGGCGGCATTCCGCGGCAAAAACCTTGTCATTCATGGCCACGCAACGCGCCGCATCCGCAATGACGCGCGCGACAGCACAACATGTCCCGACATGCGGAAAGTAATTTCGCATAGTTGATCCGACACGACCTTTGTGCGAGTTTTGCGGAAAGACGGGGGAGGACCGTGTGAGATTTGAAGGAAAGGTTGCGCTGGTCACCGGCGCATCGGGGGGTATCGGCCGCGCCACGGCGGACAGGCTGGCCGCCGAGGGGGCCTCGGTAGTGCTGGTCGATCTGACGGATTGTCCATTGCCAGAGGTGGGAGGGCCGCATCTTTCCATTCCTTGCGACGTGTCGGATGAGGCGGCGGTTCAGGCCTGCATCGCGCAGGTGCTGGACCGGTTCGGTTGCATCGACGTGCTGTGCAACAACGCGGGCATCACCTGCACCCATGCCCCGATCACCGAGATCGACAGCGCCGACTGGGCGCGGGTGATGGGGGTGAACCTGTTCGGCACTGCGCATTTCATCAAGCATGCCGCCCCTTCGATGATCGCCCGCAAGGCCGGTGCCATCGTCAACACCGCCTCGGTTGCGGGGATCCGGTCCGGCGCGGGCGGCAATGTCTATTCCGCCTCCAAGGCCGGGGTCATCAACCTGACGCAGACCACCGCCTGCGATCTGGGCGGGCATGGCATCCGCGTGAACGCGGTCTGCCCCGGCCTGATCGAGACGGGCATGACGCAGCCGATCTTCGACTATGCGCGCAGCGTCGGCAAAGAGGACCGCCTTGGCGCGCGCTGCGAATTGCGTCGCTACGGCCGCCCCGCAGAGGTCGCCGCCGTGATCGCCTTTCTGGCAAGCGACGACGCCAGCTATATCACCGGGCAGGCCTTGCCGGTGGACGGCGGCAATACCGCCTCGCTGAACCTGCCCGGCATGAAGGTCTGACACCCATGCCCATGATGACACGCCACTATGCCATCTGGCCCGAGGGGATGCCGAAATCGCTCGATGCGCCCGACCGTACGCTGTTCGCCAATCTCGCGGAAACCGCCGCACGCTTTCCCGACCGCAAGGCGCTGATCTTCTATGGCCGGGAATGGACCTATGCCGATCTGCTGGCCGATGTGGAACGGCTGGCGGGCTGGATGCAGGCCAAGGCGGGGATCGCCAAGGGTGACAGGGTGTTGCTGGGTGTGCAGAACAGCCCGCATTTCGTGATCGGCTATTTCGCCACCCTGCGCGCCGATGCGGTGGTGGTGCCCGTCAACCCGATGAGCCGGGGCGCCGAACTGGACCATCTGGCCCGCGACACAGGGGCGCGTCTGATGATCGGCGGTCAGGAAGGTCTGGGCGACAGTGCGCCGCTGATCGCGGCAGGCCTGCTGGACCGGGTGCTGGTCGCGACCTATGCCGCGGGAACCGATCCGGACAGCGACATCCCCCTGCCCGAGGCGCTTGCGGCGCTGGATGCCGCCGATGTTCAGGGCACCGGCCTGACCCGCTGGGAAGATGCGCTGGCGGCCGGGTTGCAACCCGGCCCGCATCTGGCGCAGCCCGATGACCTGGCGGTGATCCCCTACAGTTCCGGCACGACGGGCCAGCCCAAGGGCTGCATGCACAGCCATCGCACGGTGATGGAAACCGCATGGGGCGGGCTGATCTGGAACCCGTCCAGCGAAGAGGACGTTCATCTGGCCACCTTGCCCTTCTTTCATGTCACGGGCATGCAGGGCGTGATGAACGGCCCGGTCATCAAGGGCGGCTGCATCGTGATCCTGATCCGTTGGAACCGCGCCCATGCCGCCGCCCTGATACAGCGGCACCGGGTCACGCGCTGGCGCTCGATCACGACGATGGCGATCGACCTTGTGAACGATCCCGATGTCGGCGGCTATGACCTGTCCAGCCTCAAGGCGATCGGCGGCGGCGGCGCCTCGATGCCCGAGGCGGTGGCGGACAAGCTCAAGGTGATCACCGGCCTTGATTACATCGAAGGTTATGGCCTGTCGGAAACCATGGCCGCGACCCATACCAACCCTGTGCATGCGCCCAAGCGGCAATGCCTGGGCGTGCCGATGTTCGACGTGGACAGTCGTATCCTGGCCGTGACCGAAAGCGGGGATGTCGGCGCCGAACTGGGCCAGGGCGAGGTGGGCGAGATCGTGACCCACGGCCCGCAGGTTTTCCTGGGCTACTGGAACAATCCCAAGGCCACCGCCGAGGCGTTTCTGGACATCGAGGGCAAGCGGTTCTTCCGCACCGGCGATCTGGGTTACTATGACGAGAACGGCTACTTCTTCATGGTCGACCGCGTGAAGCGGATGATCAATGCCTCGGGCTTCAAGGTCTGGCCCGCCGAGGTCGAGGCGCTGATGCACCGCCATCCCGATATCGCAGAGGTCTGCGTGATCGCGGCCCCCGACCCGCGCCGGGGCGAAACCGTCAAGGCATGTGTTGTTCCGACGCCAAAGGCGCGTGGCCAGTTGACCGAGAAGGCCGTGATCGACTGGTGCAAGACGCAGATGGCGGCTTATAAATGTCCGACCAAGGTGGCGTTCATGGACAGTCTACCCAGATCGGGCGCGGGCAAGGTATTGTGGCGCGCGCTGACCGAAGCCGAGTTCGCGACGCAGACAGACAGCAGGACAGGAACCGAACCGTGAGGAAAAGAGCCGCAGACACCGCGCCAGAGATCGAGGACAAGGATCACGCCGAGGATCGCCAGTTCGTGACCGCCCTGCATCGGGGGCTGGACATCCTGCGCGCCTTCACACCGGCCGACCGTTCCGGCCTTGGCAACCGTGACCTGGCAGATCGGACCGGCCTGCCAAATTCCACGGTCTCGCGGCTGACCTATACGCTGCTGAAACTGGGGTACCTGGTCTATGACGAGGGCACCGGGCGGTACCGCATGGGTGTGCCCGTTCTCAGCCTGGGTTATGCCTGCCTGGGCGGGCTGAAGGTCCGCGAGACCGCGCAACCCCTGATGCAGGAACTGGCCGATGCCTGCGGCGACGGTGTTCTGGTGGCGCTTGGCGGGCGCGACGATCATTCGATGACCTATATCGCTTGCGCGCGCGCAGCGCGGGGCATGATCTCGTTGCAGCTGAACGTCGGCTCGCGCATCTCCTTGGCGCGCTCGGCCATGGGGCGGGCCTATATCGCGGGCACCAATGCGACGGAACGCGCCCAGATCATGGAACTGATCGAGGCGCGCACACCACCCGCCGACATGCCCCGCATCCGCGAAGAGGTCGAAGAGGCCGCCGAACAGATCCGCACGCGCGGATTCTACGCCAATATCGGAAGCTGGCAATCGGACGTGAATTCGGTTGCCGTGCCTTACCGTTCGCCACAGGGGGATGCCCCGATGCTGGCCTTCAACCTTGGCGGACCCGCCTATATCCTGCCGCGCGAGAGGATCGAGGCCGAGCTTGGCCCCCGGCTTCTGGAAATGGTGCAGAAGGTGGGGCGCATCGGCGGCTGATCAGCGCCCCGGCCCCTCGCCCATTCACGGCAACAGGGCGATCTTGCCCACGGCACCGCGCCCCAGCACGCGGGTCAGCACCTCGGACGCCTGCGACAGCGGATAGCGCCCTTCGATCAACGGCTTGACCGTGCCCGCCTGATACCAGCCCAGCAGTTCGCGCATGTTGTCGGCATAGACCTGCGGCTCGTGCCGGGTGAAGTTGCCCCAGAACACGCCCACGACGCTGAATTCCTTGACCAGAGCCAGGTTGACCGGGAATTTCGGGATCTCGCCCCCGGCAAAACCGATGATCAGCAGCCTGCCGTTGCGGGCCATGGACCGCGCACAGGCGTCAAACGCCGCGCCGCCTACCGAGTTGTAGACCACATCCACGCCCTTGCCGCCGGTCATCTCTTTCAGCGTGTCCTTGAGGTTTTCATAGCCGATGGCCTCGTCCGCGCCATTCTCGCGCGCGATGGCACGCTTGTCATCGGTCGAGGCGACGGCGATCACCCGCGCGCCCATGATCTTGCCGATCTGGATCGCGGCCACACCCGTGGCGCCGGCAGCCCCCAGAACCACCAGGGTTTCGCCCGGCTGAAGATGCGCGCGCTGTTTCAACGCATGATGCGAGGTGCCGAAAGCCACCAGCAGCGCGCAGGCATCCGCCGCATCCATGTCACCAATCGGGAAAACCCGCGCCTCCGTCTCGGCGACCTTTTCGGCATAACCGCCCAGCGAACAGATCGTGGCGACCCGGTCCCCGACCTTCAGCCGCTTCACATCGGGGCCCACGCTTTCCACCACGCCAGCCGCTTCCATCCCCGGCACGAAGGGATGTTCGGGGCGCATCTGGTAAAGCCCCTGCACAAGCAACCCATCAGGATAGTTCACGCCTGCCGCCTCGACCTTGATGACCACCTGGTCATCCTTGGCCACGGGGTCCGGCATCTCGCCGAATTCCAGCTGATCCAGCGGGGCGAAGGCATTGCAGATGATGGCTTTCATGGTCGTCTCCTCCTGATCGGGCGCGGCAACCGGGGCGGGATGGCGCGCGTTCCGGCAAGCCTAGGGATGTCGCTTGTCGCCAGCAAGCACAGTGACCGAATGACGCAGCGGCAAAGCCGCTGGACGTGAACGGATTTTACCTTTGGCAACGGCGCGCATCGCGCTAGGGTCCGGGCAACATGATTGCGAATGGGAGGAGAACCAAATGCAGGGCATGATGATGAACAGGCCGCTGATGATCAGCGACATCCTGACCTATGCGGCCGAAGCGCATCCCCGGGCCGAGATCGTGTCCGTCCGGACCGAAGGCGACATACACCGCCAGACCTATCCCGAGACGCTGGCGCGCGTGTCGCAACTGGCGCATGCGCTGCAAGGCATGGGGGTGGACGTCGGCGACCGTGTGGCCACCCTCGCCTGGAACGGATACCGCCATTTCGAGCTTTATTATGCCATTTCCGGCATCGGTGCTGTCTGCCACACGATCAACCCGCGTCTGAGTGCCGAGCAGATGACCTATATCGTCGAACATGCGGGCGACAAGGTTCTGTTCGTGGACCTGACCTTCGTGCCGATCCTGGAAAAGCTGAAGGATCAGCTTCCGGCCTCGCTGGTCTATGTGATCATGACCGACCGCGCGCATATGCCGGAAAACAGCCTGAACGCCCTGTGCTACGAAGACTTGCTGGACGGCCAGCCCACGGCATTCGACTGGCCGGAACTGGACGAGAATACCGCCTCGGGGCTGTGCTATACTTCGGGGACAACGGGCAATCCCAAGGGCGCGCTTTATTCGCACCGCTCCACCGTGCTGCACGGGTTGATGATCTCGCTGGTCATGGGATCGGCCTTCCCCGAGGGCGCGAAGGTGCTGCCAGTCGTGCCGCTGTTTCACGTCAATGCCTGGGGTCTGCCCTATGCCGCGCCGATGGTGGGCCTGTCCATGGTCATGCCGGGACCCGCACTGGACGGGCCGAGCATCTTCAAGCTGATGGACAATGAAGGCGTCTATTCTGCGTGGGGCGTGCCGACCGTCTGGCAAGGCCTGCTGACAGAGATCAAGACCCAGGGCCGCATCCCCAACGGCTTTGGCGATGTGATCGTGGGCGGGTCCGCCGCGCCGCGCGTGATGATCGAAACCTTCGAGAAGCTGGGGGTGAACGTGGGCCATGCCTGGGGCATGACGGAAATGAGCCCGATCGGCACCCATGGCAACATGCCCGGTTGGGTCAAGAAACTGCCCTTCGACAAGATGATCGACGCCAAGGCCAAGCAGGGCCGCCGCGTCTTTGGCGTGGACCTGAAGATCGTCGATGACAACGGCAAGCGACAGCCGCATGACGGCAAGGCCGTGGGCGAGCTTTATGTGCGCGGCAACACGGTGGTGTCGGGCTATTTCAACAACGAAGAGGCCACGCGAAAGGTGATCGACGCCGAAGGCTGGTTCGGTACGGGCGATATCGCCTCGATCGATCCCAACGGGTTCCTGTCGATCCAGGACCGGTCCAAGGACCTGATCAAATCGGGTGGCGAATGGATCAGTTCGATCGACCTGGAAAACGTGGCCATGGCCCATCCGGGCATCGCCTCCTGCGCGGCCATCGCCATGCCCCATCCCAAGTGGGACGAGCGTCCGGTCCTCGTCGCGGTTGCAGCAGGTGCAGACAAACCCTCGCTGGAGGAGATCCACGCGCATATGGATGGGCATTTCGCCAAATGGCAGTTGCCCGACGATATCGTCTGGGTCGAGGCGCTGCCGTTGACCGCCACGGGCAAGGTGTCCAAGCTGACGCTGCGCCAGCAGTTCGCCGATTACAAACTGCCCGATCTGCGCTGAAGCGCACCTGCGCGGGGCCGGCCTCGACGGCGACGGCCCCGCAAGTCACGTTACGGAATGACCGGGACAGTCCAAGGTGCGCTTGACGGTTGGGTCAAGATGATGTTGCCTTGGATCGTGAAATTCATTTCCGCATTGCGAACATAAAGCCGAGGGAGGGGTGATATGTCCGACGCAACCGAGGATCTTGCCGGATTCCGTGCCGACATCGCGGCCTGGATCAGTGCGAACTGTCCCGCCCCCCTGCTGGGTCGCCCGATGGACGAAAACGCGATCGTCTGGGGTGGCCGGAAATGGACCTTCACCGATGACAATCAACGCCTCTGGCTGGAACGCGCCGTCGCGCGCGGTCTGACCGCGCCGCGCTGGCCGGCCGAGTACGGTGGAGCCGCGCTGAGCCGCGCGCAGGAAAAGATCTACCGCGAGGAAATGGAGCGTCTGGGCGCGCCGCCGCCGCTGGAAAGCTTCGGCCTGTGGATGCTGGGGCCGGCGCTTCTGGAATTCGGAAACGCAGAACAGAAGGCCGAACATTTGCCAAAGATCACGCGCGGTGAGATCCGCTGGTGCCAGGGCTATTCCGAGCCGGGCGCCGGATCGGATCTGGCCAATGTGCAGACCCGCGCCGAGGACATGGGCGATCACTGGCTGGTCAACGGCCAGAAGATCTGGACCTCCTATGCCGACCGCGCCGACTGGATCTTTGCGCTGGTGCGCACCGACCGCGACGCGCCCAAGCACAAGGGCATCTCTTTCCTGTTGATGGACATGGAAACGCCGGGCATCACCACCCGGCCGATCCGGCTGATTTCCGGCAAATCCCCATTCTGCGAGACATTCTTCGACAACGTCAAAGTGCCCAAGACAAACCTTGTGGGCGAGCTGAACCGCGGCTGGGATATCGCGAAATACCTGCTGACCCATGAGCGCGAGATGATCGGTGGCGGCGCGCGCGGGTTGCTGGGCGGGCGATCCGTCAGCCAGATCCTCGCCTCGCAGGAGGGTGACGTCATGGCCGATCCGGTCCTGCGCGCCGAGGCGATGCAGTTGGAGGTCGATGCCCTGGCCTTTGGCCTGACGATGGAGCGTTACAAGGATCAGGCCGAAGCGGGGCGCGGCGTGGGAAATGCCAGCGCAATGCTGAAATACTACGGGACCGAATTGAACAAGCGCCGCTACGAGCTGCTGATGGCGACAGCCGGCAGCGAAGGCGTGGAATGGGACGGCACACAGGGCGGGCTTGCGCCCGAATGGCTGCGGACCAAGGCCAATTCCATCGAGGGCGGCACGACCGAGGTCATGCTGGACATCATCGCCAAGCGCGTGCTGGAGATGCCGAACCAATGAACGACATGACACCTTCCCTGCTGGATACCGAAGACGAGGTCATGCTGCGCGATGCCGCGCGCGGGTTCATCGCGGATTTCGCGCCGGTGTCTGCCCTGCGCGCCAACCGCGATGCGGGGCGCGCGCATGACCCCGCCCTGTGGGCCGAAATGGCACAGATGGGCTGGACCGGCGTGCTGGTGCCCGAGGATGCGGGCGGCGCCGACATGGGCCACCGCGCTGCGGGCATCCTGTCCGAAGAGATGGGCCGCACGCTGGCGGCCTCGCCCTTTCTGTCGACTGCCGTGATCGCCGCTTCAGTGCTGCGTGACGCGGGGCCACGCGCACATGGTGCCTTGCAGGCGATTGCGGCGGGTGAGGCGACTTATGCGCTGGCACTTGACGAGGGGCCGAAATTCGCCCCCGCTGCCACGGCACTGCAGGCGGAACGGCAGGGCAATGCGTTCCGGCTGTCCGGGGCCAAGGCGTTTGTCGCGGATGGTTCCACCGCTGGTCGCATTCTGGTTCTGGCGCGCACATCCGGCATGGCTGGCGATGACGCGGGGCTGACGCTTTTCGATATCGACGCCGCCCGCGCCGGGCTGGATCGGCAAACGCTTTCCACCATCGACAGCCGCGATCATGCGCGTCTGGTCTTTGACGGGGTCGAGGCGACAGGCGACGACATCATCGGCGATCTGGACAACGGGCTTGCCGCGCTGCGCCCCGGCCTTCAGGCGGGACAGGCGGCACTGGCCGCAGAACTTACGGGCCTCGCGGGCGGTGCTGCCGCGATCACGCTGGGGTATCTGAAGGATCGCCGCCAGTTCGACCGCACCATCGGCAGCTTTCAGGCCCTGCAGCATCGTGCCGCGCATCTGTGGTCCGAGATCGAGGTGACAGCCAGCGCCATCGCCAACGCGGGTCGCTTGCTGGACCATATGCCTGCGGATGCAGGGCTTGCCGTATCGCTCGCCAAGGCACGTGCGGCGCAGACGGCGAAACTGGCCGTATCCGAGGCGGTACAGATGCATGGCGGTATCGGCATGACCGATGCCCATGACATCGGCTTTTTCATGAAGCGCGCCCGCGTGGGGGCCGAATGGCTGGGCGATTACGGCCATCACGCTGCGGTCATCGCCGCGTTGCGCGGATTCTGAAGGGAAGGACCTGACATGACATCGACACTGACACCTGGGCATCTGTTCGACCTGACCGGCAAGGTGGCGCTGGTCACCGGAGGCGCGACAGGCATCGGACGCATGGCCGCAGAAGGACTGGCCGCCGCCGGCGCGCGCGTTCTGATCGCCAGCCGCAAGGCGGACGCCTGCGAGGCCGTTGCAGCCGAGATCAACGCCCTGGGTGTCGCGGGTTCCGCCGAAGGCTTCGGTGGCGATGTCGCGACCGAGGAAGGGATCGCCGCGATGGTGGCCGAGGTCGGGCGCCGCACCGACAGGCTGCATATCCTGATGAATAACGCGGGCCGCACCTGGGGCGCACCGCTGGGCGAACATCCCTATGACGCCTGGGACAAGCTCTTGCGCCTCAATGTCACGGGCATGTTTCACCTGACGCAAAGCCTGCTGCCGCTGCTTCTGGCCGCCAGAACCGAAGGGGACCCCGCCCGCGTGATCAATGTGGGTTCGGTCATGGGCGACATTCCCAAGGGCACGATGACCTATTCCTATGCCGTGTCGAAAGGTGCCGTGCATCACATGACGCGTGTCCTGTCCAATGACCTCGCGTCGCAGGGCATCACCGTCAACGCCATCGCTCCGGGGCCCTTCGTGTCCAAGATGACCGCATTCGCCCTTGCGGACGAGGAAGGCCGCAGGAAATCGGCGCAGGGTGTGCCATTGGGGCGTGTCGGCACGCCCGAGGATATCGCGGGCGCGCTGCAATACCTGTGCGGACGCGGCGGGGCCTATCTGTCCGGTGCGATCCTGCCGCTGTCGGGCGGCATGCAGTCGAACGCCCCCGGCAGCCTGTTCAACGAGGACCTGTAAGATCATGACCCTGCCCGTCACGAAAGCCGTCAGCCGTGCAACCTTCGAGTCGATGATCGGCAGCGAAATCGGCATCTCCGAATGGGTCACGATCACGCAGGCCCAGATCGATGCCTTCGCCGATTGCACCTTTGATCACCAGTATATCCATGTCGACCCCGCCGCCGCCGCACAGACACCTTTCGGCGGCACCATCGCGCATGGGTTCCTGACCCTGTCTCTGCTGTCGTCGATGGCCTACCAGATGCCATCCATCGAAGGGGCCGTGATGGGCGTCAACTACGGGTTCAACAAGATACGTTTTGTCTCGCCGGTCAGATCGGGGGCACGGATCCGGGGGCGTTTCACGCTGGCCGAACTCACGGATGTCCGCCCCGGAGAGGTGCAGTTCATCATGCATGTCACGGTCGAGATCGAAGGACAGGACAAGCCCGCGCTGGTCGCCGAATGGCTGTCACGGCGCTATTTCGAAGGAACGACAGCATGAGAAGCATTCGCTTTGACGGCCGCGTGGCCATCGTGACCGGCGCAGGCGTGGGCCTGGGGCGGTGTCACGCCCTGGGCCTTGCCGCGCGCCGCGCGCGGGTCGTGGTCAACGACCTGGGGGCATCCACCGACGGGATCGGGCAATCATCCGATGCCGCCCGCGCCGTGGTCGAGGAAATCCGCGCCATGGGTGGCCGCGCCATCGCCAACGGCGCCGATGTGACGGATGCGGCCCAGGTGCAGGCCATGGTGGACGAGGCGATCGCCGAGTTTGGCCATGTGGACATTCTGGTGAACAATGCGGGCATCCTGCGTGACAAGACCTTTGCCAAGGTCACCATGGAGGATTTCCGCAAGGTGCTGGATGTGCATCTGATGGGGTCGGTTCACACCACTCATGCGCTGTGGCGGCACATGGTCGAACGCGGCTACGGGCGGATCGTCTACACCACATCGGGGTCGGGGATGTATGGCAATTTCGGCCAGTCCAACTACGGCGCGGCCAAATCCTCGCTTCTTGGGCTGATGAACGTGCTGGCGCAGGAAGGTGCGAAATACGGCATCCGCGTCAACATGCTGGCCCCGACTGCCGCCACGCGGATGACCGAAAGCCTGCTGCCCCCCGAAACGCTGGAGTTGTTGCAGCCCGAAACGATTACCCCCGGTCTTCTGGCGCTGGTGTCCGAGGATGCGCCGACCAAGATGATCATGGGCGCGGGTGCGGGATGTTTCACCGAGACGAAAATCATGGAAACCGCAGGCGTGGCCCTTCAGGGCGAGGGGCTGACGCCCGAAGGCGTCATGGCCGCCTTGGCCCAGATCCGCGATCCGCAAGGGCAGTCCGAAATGAAGGACGCCTTTGCACAGACCCGTAAATACGCCCGCATGGCAGCCGAGGCCCGTGGCCTGCCGCTGCCGTGGAACGAATGACCCTGAAAGGACAGAACCATGCGTGACGCCGTAATCGTATCCACCGCCCGCACCCCGATCGGCAAGGCCTATCGCGGTGCCTTCAACAACACCCAGGCGCAGGAGCTGATCGGCCATGCCGTGCGCCATGCCGTGTCGCGCGCCGGTCTGGAAGGGCACGAGATTTCCGATTGCGTGATCGGCGCCGCGATCCAGCAGGGGTCGACCGGCGGCAACATCGGCCGGCAGGCCGTGATCCGCGCGGGCCTGCCCGTGACCATCGCCGGCATGTCGCTGGACCGGCAATGCGCCAGCGGCATGATGGCCATCGCGACCGCCGCCAAGCAGGTGATCCATGACGGCATGGATATCGTGATCGGCGGCGGCGTGGAATCGATCAGCCTTGTGCAGAACCAGAACATGCGTACCGACCGGGCGGGCGACCCCTGGATCAAGGACCACAAGCCTGCGCTCTACATGTCGATGCTGGAGACCGCCGAAAACGTCGCCTCGCGCTATGGTGTCAGCCGCGAGGATCAGGACGCCTATGCCCTGAAATCGCAGCAGCGCACCGCCGCGGCACAGGACGCAGGCAAGTTCGACGACGAGATCGTGCCCCTCACCTCGATGATGGGCGTGATGGACAAGGACACCAAGGAAATCTCGTTCAAGGAAGTGACCCTGACCAGGGACGAAGGCAACCGCCCCTCGACCACGCTGGAAAACCTGCAGGCGCTGGCGCCGGTGTTCAAGGATGGGCAGGTCGTCAAGGAAGGCAAGTTCATCACCGCGGGCAATGCCTCGCAATTGTCGGACGGGGCATCCGCCTCGGTGGTGATGGAAGCGAAAGAGGCCGAGCGCCGCGGGCTGCAACCGCTGGGCCGCTATGTCGGCGTGATGGCCGCTGGATGCGAGCCGGACGAGATGGGGATCGGCCCGATCTATGCGGTGCCCAAGCTGCTGGCCGCCCATGGCCTGACCATGGACGACATCGGCCTGTGGGAACTGAACGAGGCCTTCGCCAGCCAGGTTCTGCAATCGCAGCGCGTTCTGGGCATCCCGGACGAATTGCTGAACGTGAACGGCGGCGCGATTTCCATCGGCCACCCCTACGGCATGTCGGGTGCGCGCATGGTCGGCCACGCCCTGATCGAGGGCAAGCGGCGCGGCGCGAAATATGTCGTCTGCACCATGTGCGTCGGTGGCGGCATGGGGGCTGCAGGCCTGTTCGAGGTACTTTGATGCGTCAGTTGCCCAAACAGTTGCAGGGGCTTCGGATCCCTGTTGTCGCCTCACCGCTGTTCATCATCTCGAACCCGGATCTGGTGATCGCCCAGTGCAAGGCCGGCGTGGTCGGCAGCTTTCCCGCGCTCAACGCGCGGGAAGCGGCGGGCGAACCGATCATGCTTGAGACCTGGCTGAAACGCATCACCGAAGAGCTGGACCGCCACAACCAGTCCAACCCCGATTTCCCGGCCGCGCCCTTTGCCGTCAACCAGATCGTGCACCGATCAAATGCGCGGCTGGAGCGGGATATCGAGATCTGCCACAAGTGGAAGGTCCCGATCTGGATCACCAGCCTTGGCGCGCGGGTCGAGGTGAACGAGGCCGCGCATGATTGCGGCGGCATTGCCCTGCATGACATCATCAACAACCGCTTTGCCAAGAAGGCCATCGAAAAGGGTGCGGACGGCCTGATCGCGGTCGCCGCCGGTGCGGGCGGCCATGCGGGGGCGCAATCGCCATTGGCGCTGATCTCGGAAATCCGCGAATGGTTCGAGGGGCCGGTGCTCTTGTCCGGCGCCATATCGACCGGCAGGTCGATCCTGGCCGCGCAGGCGATGGGTGCCGATCTGGCCTATATCGGATCGCCCTTCATCGCGACCGAAGAGGCAAATGCCGATCAAGCCTATAAACAGATGATCGTCGAGAGCGGAGCCGAGGATATCGTCTATTCCTCGTTGTTCACGGGCGTGCATGGCAACTACCTCAAGCCATCCATCGTGCGGGCGGGCATGGATCCGGACAACCTTGAGACTGCTGACGCATCCAGCATGAATTTCAGCGAAGGGCGGTCAAAGCCCAAATCATGGAAGGAAATCTGGGGCGCGGGCCAGGGTATCGGCGCGGTCAAGACTGTTGGCCCCGCGCGCGCGCTGGTGGATCGCCTGGCAACCGAATATGCTGCGGCAAAGGCTGAAATGCGCGAGATCGTGAATGGCTGAACTCTGGCTGATCCGACACGCGCAGGCCAGTTTCGGCGCGGCAGATTATGACAAGCTGTCCGAGCTGGGGCACGAACAGTCCCGCGAACTGGGCCGGGCGCTTGTGGCTTTGGGCGCAAGGCCGGATGCCGTGTTCATCGGGGCGCAGCGACGGCACCGCGAGACATGGGAAGGGATCAACGAAGCCCTTGGCTTTCCGACCGATCCCGGTGTGCTGCCCGGCTTCAACGAGTTTGACTTCGGCGGGTTGCTGAACGCGCGCTATCGCGGAAAAGAACGCCCTGCGGACCTGCACACGGACCGTCGGCTGCATTTCAAGACCCTGCGCGAAACGGTTCTGGAATGGCAGAAGGGCGATATCATCGACCCGCCGGAACCTTATGCTGCCTTTGCCGCCCGCGTGCGCGATGCGCGCGCACAGGCCATCGCGCAGGATCATGAACAGGTGATCGTTGTCACCTCGGGCGGGGCGATCGGGCAATCCGTGGCCGAGGTGATGGACGCCCCCGCCGATGCGATGATCCGGTTGCAGTTGCAGATCAAGAACTGCTCGCTCTGCCGGATCGTGGTGACGCCGCGCGGCGAACATCTGGGCACGTTCAACGAGACCCCGCATATCACCGCCGCCAATGCCGCGCGGCTGCTGACCTATAGCTGAGAAAGGACAGGGCGATGACCACCCATGCCGCAGCCCAGCTTGATACCGATGCCGTCGCCGCTTGGTTGTCGCAACATCTCGAGGGCTTCGAAGGCCCGGTGACGGCCGAGAAATTCGCAGGTGGGCAAAGCAACCCCACGTTCCGCCTGATCACGCCAAAAGGCCGATACGTGCTGCGCCGCAAGCCGCCGGGCATCCTGTTGAAATCCGCCCATGCGGTGGAACGCGAATTCCGGGTGCAAAAGGCACTGGCCGGCAGCGATGTGCCCGTGGCGCGGATGCATGTGCTTTGCGAGGACGTGAGCGTCATCGGTTCGGCCTTTTACGTGATGGACGAGGTGAACGGCCGCCATTTCGACGACCCCCGCCTGCCCGAACTGGCGCGCGCAGACCGTCGTGCGGTTCAGGACGAGATGAACCGCGTGCTGGCCGCGATCCATTCCGTCGACCTGAACGCGACCGGGCTGAACGACTACGGGCCCGAAGGCAATTACTACCGCCGCCAGATCGATCGCTGGACCAAGCAGTATCGCGCCTCGGAGATGGATCATATCGCCCCCATGGAAGAGCTGATCGCCTGGCTGGACAGCAATATTCCGCCCGATGACGGGCAACGCACGCTGGTGCATGGCGACTACCGCATCGACAACATGCTTTTCGCCAAGGACAGCCCGACCTGCCTGGCGGTTCTGGATTGGGAACTGTCCACGACCGGGCATCCCTATGCCGATCTGGCCGCTGTCCTGATGCAATGGGGCATGCCGCCCGGCAACGAGGGACGCGGGCTGGCCGGGGTGGACCGCGCGGCACAGGGCCTGATGACCGACGCAGAGTTCATCGCCGCCTATTGCGACCGGCGCGGGCTGCCGGGGATCGACGGTTTCGGCTTCTACCTGGCCTTCGCGTTTTTCCGCATGGGCTGCATCCTGCAAGGCGTGCTGAAACGCGCGGTGGATGGCAATGCATCGAACCCCGAACGGGCACGCAAGCTGGGCAGCTTCGTGCCGCTTTTTGCGCAAAGCGGGCTGGACGCCGCACGGAAAGGATGACCATGCAGGAACTTGATCCCGCCCTGATCGAAGACCCCTATCCGCTGCAGGCGCATCTGGGTTTCGTGATGACAGGCTGGTCCGCGGGCTACAGCCGCTTCGAACTGCCGCTGGAACCTTTCCTGATGAACCGTTTCGGCATCCCGCATGGCGGCGTGCACGCGATGATGCTTGATACCGTGATGGGGTTTTGCGGCTGCCATACGGGTGATCCCGACAACCGGCAAATGGCGATGACACTGTCCATGACGGTGAACTTCGTCGCGCAGGCCCAAGGCAAGGTGATGATCGGCGAAGGCCGCGTCACCGGCGGCGGGCGCAAGACCTTTTTCGCCGAAGGCACGGTCAAGGACGAGTTGGGAACGCTGATCGCCACGGGCACGGGCGTTTTTCGCTATCGCGGACGCTAGGCCAATCCGTCGACACCACGCATAGGCGCGATCCGCGAAGGGCGCGCATGACACATGAAGGAGATCACCAATGACCGAGATGATGAAACGCATCGCCCTGGCCCGCAGGCCCAGCGGCTCGCCCGTGCCCGAGGATTTCCGCCACGAGGAGGCGCCGATGCCGGTCCCCGGCGAAGGCGAGGTCCTGGTCAAGGTTCTCTACATGTCGCTGGACCCCTACATGCGGGGGCGTATGGATGATGCGAAATCCTATGCCAAACCCGTGCCGGTCGGCGGCACCATGGAAGGCGGTGCGGTCGGCGAGGTGATCGCGTCCAACAGCCCGCATTTCAAGCCGGGCGACATCGCCTTCGGCATGTTCGGCTGGGCCAGCCACGGGTGCCTGCCGGGGCGCGAACTGCGCAAGCTGGACCCGGCCCATGGGCCGGTCACGGCGGCACTGGGCGTTCTGGGCATGCCCGGCTTCACCGGCTGGTTCGGCCTGACCGAATATGGCAAACCGAAGGAAGGCGAAACGCTGGTCGTCGCCGCCGCCACCGGGCCTGTCGGCTCGATGGTGGGTCAGATCGCCAAGGCGCGCGGGCTGCGGGTCGTGGGCATCGCAGGCGGGGCCGACAAGTGCAAGCTGGCGGTCGAAAAATTCGGCTTTGACGTCTGCCTGGATCACCGCGCCCATGCGGACGGGCGCGAAATGCGCGCCGCCCTGGCCGAGGTCTGCCCCAAGGGTATCGACATCTATTTCGAGAATGTCGGTGGCAAGGTGCTGGAAGGGGTGATCCCGCTGATGAACGTGGGCGGCCGCATCCCCGTCTGCGGCATGATCAGCTGGTATGACCTGGGCGGGCTTGGCGGCGCCTCGGACAGCTCCGGCAAGGACAACCTGCCCAAGCTGTGGCGCACGATCCTGGTGAACCGGATGCATGTGCACGGCTTCATCATCTCGGACCATTTCGACCATTTCCCGGCCTTCCTGTCCGAGGTTGGCCCGATGGTCGCAAGCGGCAAGATCGCGGTTCAGGAAGATATCGCCGAAGGGCTGGAGAACGCGCCGGCGGCCTTCATGCGGATGCTCAAGGGCGGCAATTTCGGAAAGCAGATCGTCAAGGTCGCCTGATCCGGCATCGCCTGCCCTTGTGGACAGGGCAGGAGCCTCCGGCGGGGATATTTGCAGCAAGAAGAAACGGGGGGCGGCCTTGACGGGTCGCCCCTGTCGTCATTCCGGCTGGCAGATCTCACCCGCGCGCATGGCGCGCAAGGTTCTGAACAGAAGGGCGGCAATGATGATGACAAGGACCCCCATCAGCCCTGTTCCGAACAGGGCATGTACCGCCGATCCTGTGCGGTCGGCATAAAGAAAACTGGCGGCGGTCACGGCTGCGAAAGGAAAGGACAGCGCCCAGAAGGACAGTGCGAAGGGCAGCCGGACGATACGCGGCAGTTGCACGGCCACCAGCAGCGTGAACAGGTAGGCCCCATTCATCAGGATGCGTGC
This sequence comes from Seohaeicola sp., assembly GCF_048006315.1. Taxonomy (GTDB): domain Bacteria; phylum Pseudomonadota; class Alphaproteobacteria; order Rhodobacterales; family Rhodobacteraceae; genus Seohaeicola. The sequence continues at coordinate 1,957,932 of NZ_CP180350.1, forward strand.
GAACGCGTCGATATCCCCGGTCAGGCGCACCCAGGCCAGAAACCCCACGGCGGGCGGCGCGATCAGGATGACCAGCGTGGGTTGCAGCCTGCCGGGCATCGGATCGTGAAAGATCAACCGGTTCATCACGAGGGTCAGCAGCACCACCCAGAAGATCAGGCCGACGGACAGGAAATACCAGCTGATCTCGACATAACCCATCTGCACCCCCGCGATCGGGACGATCACGTTGCCGACGGCGGGAATGAACCAGGCCGGTGACAGTTGCGGCGTCTGAAAGGCGCGGTGGCCGATCCAGCCGGAAATGACGGCGATGGTCAGTGCCCCTTGCAGACCCATGCCGAACAGCCAGAGCGGTTCGGCCAGTTGGGGCGCACGCGGCAATGTCAGCGTGGCCAGAAGCAGAAGCGAGATCGAGATGGCCGGAAAGAAGGCCAGCCTGACGGGATGGTTCCATTCCGCGCGCACCGCCGCCGGGTAGCGCGAGGCCTTCAGCAGGTAGACCGCCGCAATGGCCAGAAAGGCCGCGATGGTCAGCCAGTAGGTGACGCCCGAGGCCTGAGGCCCCAGGCCATGGGCTTTTTCAAAGGCATGCAGCGCCATGGAGAACCCCGACAGCCCCATCACGATGGCAAAAAATGTAACCGGGTAATGTTCCAGCTGGCTATGGCTGACGGGTGGCTGGACGGCGGCGGGGCTGGATGGGTGCGTCATGAGGCGAGTTTTTCATCTGCGACGGGTCTTGCGCGCATTTCATCAGCAAGGCGCGGGATTGTCACGCCCTGCCCTGCAGCCCCGCGTCCCTTTGCCCTAGACCATCCCCAGCAGGCGCGCCGCATTGTTCTTGAGGATGTCGGGGCGCAGTTCGTCCTTGATGTCGATCTTCTCGAAATCCGCCAGCCAACGCTCGGGGCTGATCATGGGCCAGTCCGAACCGAAAAGGACCTTTTTCCGCAGGATCGAGTTGGCGTAGCGCACCAGGATCGGCGGGAAATACTTGGGCGACCAGCCCGACAGGTCGATATAGACATTGGGCTTGTGCTGGGCGACGGCCAGCGCCTCTTCCTGCCAGGGGAAGGATGGGTGCGCCATGATGATCTTCATGTCGGGGAAATCCACGGCTACATCATCCAGGTACATCGGGTTGGAATATTTCAGCCGCATCCCGTTGCCGCCCGGCATCCCCGAACCCACGCCGGTCTGACCGGTGTGAAACAGGGCGATGGCACCCGCCTCCTGGATCGCCTCGTAGAGGGGATAGGCGAAACGTTCGTTGGGATAGAAGCCCTGGAATGTCGGGTGGAACTTGAACCCCTTGATCCCGTAATGTTCGACGAGGCGGCGCGCTTCGCGCACGCCCATCTTGCCCTTGTGCGGATCGATCGAGGCAAAGGGGATCAGCACATCGGAATTCTCGGCAGCCAGTTCGGCCACTTCTTCGTTCTTGTAGCGCCGATAGCCGGTCTCGCGTTCGGCATCGACCGGAAAGATCACGGCGGCGATGTTCTGCGCGCGGTAATGCGCGGCGGTTTCGGTGATCGTCGGCGGATGCGACCACGGCGCGCCAAAGTACTTGGCCATGGTGGATTGCAGATCGTCATAGCCGTCGTCGGAATGGCATCCGCAGGGTTCTTCGGCATGGGTGTGGATATCGATGGCACGGATCTTGTCTAGGTCGATCATGGTCAGTCCTTTCACGGGCTCGGACAGGGCGCTGACGTGGCGCCCCGGACAACAGGGGTATTGTGGATCGGGAAGCAGGGATGCCTCATAGCTGGATCACCTCGGGGTCGGCGGGCGCATAAAGCCTTTCGACAAGCGCGGCCCTGCGGGTCAGAACCCGCCTTGTGTTGAGGTTGCCCTTGGCCGTCATCTCGCCCTCGGCAAGGCTGGCGGGTTCGGTCATGACCATGGCGCGGCCGACACGCGTGGCCGAACCGGTGGCCGCCCTGGACAAGGGCCCAAGCCGCTCTGCGATCTGGTCGGCAAGCCCCGGTTCGGGGCGTCCCACCGGAAAGATCAGCACACCCAGCGTGTCGCGGTCATGCCCGGTGATCACCGCATCGGCGGCAAGCCCGTCAAGCGCGGCAAGGATCTGTCCCCGCAGGCTGGCAACCCGGACCCAGGTGCCCGAGGTCAGCTTGAAATCATCCGAGATACGCCCGTCGAAGGACAGGCCCCTGTCGGGCTGGGCCGGATCGACAAAGCGCACCGCATCGCCCGTGATCAGGAAGCCCTCGTCGTCGAAGGCTTGCGCCGTCTTTTCAGGATCGTCGAGATAGCCTTTCAGCACATTCGGTCCCTTCACGCGCATCTCGAACCGGCCTTCATCCTCGGGGATCAGGCAGACCTCGGTGCCCGGCAAGGGAACGCCCACGATCCCGGACCGGTTGATCCGCTCGTGGGTCAGCAGCACGGCCGGGGCGGTTTCGGTCATCCCCCAGCTCGAGATCATCAACGGCACATCGCCCGTGACCTCGCGCGCCATGTCCGCAAAGCCGGTCCAGACTTCCTGCGGCAGGGACGCGCCCGCGTAGAATGTCAGATCGAGACCCGTGAAGAAGCGGCGGCGCAGATCGGCATCCGCCTTGAGCGCGGCCAGTTGCCGGGAAAAGCCGATGGGCACGTTGAAGGCTAGCGTGCCGGTCTGCATCTGCATGTTTTCCAACGTGCGGGGAAACAGGGCGTCCGTCGGCTTGCCATCGTCGATATAGAGCGCGCCGCCATTGGCCAGCATCATGTTGAAATTATGCGATCCGCCAAACACATGGTTCCACGGCAGCCAGTCCAGGATGCGCGGGCGGCGCGCGCGCAGCAGGGGCAGGACATCGGCGATCTGGGTCTGGTTCACGCACATCATGCGATGTGTCGTCAGCACGCCCTTGGGCATGGAGGTCGATCCCGAGGTGAACAGGATCTTGCCCAATGTGTCAGGTGTGACGGCGGCATGGGCGGCGGTCACATCCACCGCCGCATCGCCCTGCAGGGCCTGGTCCATCGACAGGGTCCGGCGCGCAGGGTCGGGGCGGCTTGCGATGACGGGAATGCCGGCCAGGGCCGGAAGGTCCAGGGCTGCGGCGCAGGTGGCTGGATCATCGACATGGATCAGCGAGGGGCGCACGGCCCGCACGATATGGGACAGCCGGTCATGGGCGCCGGGGATCAGGGCATATTGCTCGGCCACGGGCACATTCGCCATGCCCACATATTGCGCCGCCAAGGCCAGCAGGCCGTGGTCTACGGAATTGCCCGACAGCATCAGGACGGGCCCGCTGGCCGCAAATCCCTGCCCGATCAGCCAGCCGCCCAGCGCCTGCACCATCTGCAGCGCGGACCGGTAATCCAGTTCGCGCCAGCCCGCGCCCGAACGGTCCGCAAGGAAAATCGCATCAGGCGTTTCCCCTGCCCAGCGATGCAACCAATCCCCCGTGGTGTTGGCCACAGGGCCCAGCGGATGGGCCGAGCGCAAGAGGATCCGGCCATCTGCGCGGATATCCGAGAGAACCTGCTGCGCAAGACATCCCGTCATTCCTGTGCCCCCTGTCCAGAGCGGTCGATGCGGCGCAGCAGGGCAACAAGTGTTGCCCGCTCCTCGGCGTCGAGATCGGCCAGCATCACATCCTCATGCGCCTGAAGCGCGGCGACAGCCGCGCGGCGGCGGCAGGTTCCGGCCAGGGTCGCGCGGAGCGCGAAGGACCGCCGGTCAGTCAGAACGCGGTGGCGTCCGATCAGGCCTGCCTCTTCCAGCGCGTCGATGATCAGAACCGTGTTCGACCGTTCCATGTTCAGGCTGGCCGCCAGTTGCGACTGCGTGACATCGGGCGTGTCACAGATGACCGACAGCGCGGAAAAGGTGGTGATCCGCAGGCCGAGCGGTTCAAGAACACGGGCGGCATCCGCCATGATGATGTTGGTGGCGCGTTTCATCGTATAGCCAACAAGGTCGCGCAGGGCACGGTCCAGCCCGAATTGCGCCGTCGTGGCCTCGGCAGGTTTCACATCCGGTGCATGTTTCTGTTTGCTGCTCATGGCGTCACCGGAATTGCGGGCTGCGCTTGTCAAGGAAAGCCTTGAGACCCTCCTGCGCATCGGGGCTGGTCTGGGTCAGCGCGGCGCACAGGCTTTCGGTGAACAGCCCGTCGGCCTTGGACATGTCTTCGATACGGGCCAGTGCATGGATCATCACATAGTTGGACAGGCCCGCGTTGCGCGCGATCTTTTCGGCCAACTCCCGCGCCAGGCCCATCGCCTCGCCCGGACCGACGCTGTAGTGGCACAGGCCAAGGCGCAGGCCTTCCTCGGCATCGTATTTGCGGCCGGTCAGCATCATCTCGGTCATCCGATCCGCACCCAGGATACGGCCAACCCGGACAGAGGCGCCTCCGCCCACGTAGATGCCGCGCCGTCCTTCGGGCAGCTGGAAGATCACCGAAGGTTCGGCGATGCGCACATGGGTTGCGGTGGCCAGTTCAAGACCGCCCCCGATCACCGCGCCGAACATGGCCGACACGACCGGCAGGCCCGAATACTGGATCTTGTCCATCACCGCATGCCAGGACCGCGAATGGCGCAGCGTGCCTTCGGCATCGCGCGCGACATGCTCGCTCAGATCGAGGCCCGAACAGAAATGGCCCTCTGTGCCGGTCAGGATCACCACCTTCACCCCTTCCGGTGGCTGCGAAAAGAAGGCATCCAGTTCGGCCAGCAACTGATCGTTCATTGCATTGCGCTTGTCCGGCCGGTTCATCGTCAGGGTGGCGACCGGTCCGTCGATCTCGAGTTTCAGGGTCTGTAACGGCTTTCTGGTCATTGGCTGGCCTTTTTGGCTATGTGTCATAACTATCTGGACGAAAACGGCCCGGGATTTCATCCGGCGCCACCGTCAGCAGGGGGCGCCGGACGCGTCGTGGTCAGTAGAGAAGGCGCAGGGCGAACAGGGTAATGCCCGGAAACAGAACAAGAATGATCACGCGAATGATATCGGAGGCCACGAAATACATCACCGCCTTGTAGGTCTCGATCATCGGGGTCAACCGGTCCATCGAGTTGATGACGAAAAGGTTCATGCCCACAGGCGGGGTGATCAACCCCACTTCGACGACGATCAGCACCAGGATGCCGAACCAGATCGCCACTTCCTCGGGGGTCATGCCGAAATCAAGGGCGCTGATGATCGGGAAGAAGATCGGGATCGTCAGCAGGATCATCGACAGGCTGTCCATCACCGCGCCGAAGACAAGGTAAAGCAGCAGGATCACGGTCAGGACCATCCACGGGCTCAATCCCAGCTCGGCGACATAGGTGGACAGCGATTGCGGCAACTGGGTCAGCGCCAGAAAGCCGTTATAGAACGCGGCCCCCAGCACGATGAAGAAGATCATCGCGGTGGAACGGGCCGTCGCCATGAAGCTTTCCACAAAGCTGTGCCGGTTCAGGCCACCGTTCACAATCGCGATCAGACCGGTACCCAATGCGCCGACGGCGGCCCCTTCCGTGGGGGTGAAGACACCAAGGTAGATCCCGCCGACAACGACCAGGAAGACGGTCAGCACCGGCCAGACATCGCGCAGCGCACGCAGCCGGTCGGCATAGGGCATGGGCTCGCGGGCGGTTCCGGCACGATCGGGATGAATGCGCGCATAGACGGCAATCGTGATCATGTAGCCGATGGCCGCCAGAATGCCCGGCACGAAGGCCGACAGGAACAGCTTGGCGATGTTCTGTTCTGTCAGGATGGCATAGACCACGAGGATCACGGAGGGTGGGATCAGGATGCCCAGGGTGCCGCCGGCCGCCAGCGTTGCCGTCGAAAAGCCACCTGCATAGCCGTAGCGGCGCAGTTCCGGCAGGGCGACCTGGCTCATGGTGGCGGCAGTCGCCAGGGACGACCCGCAGATCGCACCGAAACCGGCACAGGCGCCGACGGCGGACATGGCGACGCCGCCCTTGCGGTGACCAAGCCAGGCCTCGGCGGCCTTGAAAAGCGATTGCGACATGCCGCCCAGGGTCGCGAAATGGCCCATCAGCAGGAACATCGGGATGATCGACAGCGAATAGCTGGAAAAGGTCGAATAGGTTTCGGACTTCAGGCGCGAAAACGCCATGTTGAAGCTGCCGGTGGTGAAATAGAGACCGAACAACCCCACAAGGAACATGGCCAACCCGATCGGCACACGCAGGAAGATCAGTGTCAGCAGGACGGGAAAGGAGGCCATCCCGATTTCAAGGTTGGTCAATGGTCTGCTCCCCCGATGGACAGGATTGTACGGTTGCCGAAAAACTCGCCCATGCGGATGATTGCGATATAGACGCTCACGATGGCGGACACGACCGCAGCGACAAGGCTTGCGGCGTAGGACCACCAGACGGGGAACTGCAACAGGAACGTGGTTTCGCGATATTGCATCTTGGACAGCATGCCCTCGTAGAGTTGCATCGCGATCAGGATCAGGACGCCTGCGAATACGATATCGATCACCATCTGCAGCAGGCGGTTCGCCTTGAGCGGCAGCATGGAGGTAAAGATGTCCACCGTCGCATGACCGCCGGTGATCTGGCAGAAAGGTATGAAGGCGAAGATCGCAAAGGCGACGCCGGCCTCGACCAGTTCGAAGTCGCCCAGGATCGGCCCGACGCCCGCATCAAGCAGCGTCTTGGCGAAATCACCCAGAACAGCAACGACCGGCTCGGAATGCAGAAACCCGTTCAGCGTACGCCCCAGCACCGACACGCAAACAAGAATGATCAGCGCGGTCAGAACGATACCGCCCAGTATCGCCATGAAACGCGACAGATTGGTCATGAACCTCTGCATGTGTGCCCCTGCCTTGTCGAACTGTGGAAGCCATAGGAAAGTCCCGCGACGATAGCGCCGCGGGACCCTTTGTCACGTATTACTTCGTGTGCTTTGCGATCAGCGCACGGGCCTGATCGACGACAGCCTGACCATCAAGACCCGTCTTGTTCAGGTCTTCGATCCAGGCAGCCTCGACGCCGGAGGCTGCGGCTTTCCACTCGGCAACCTGCTCGGGTGTCAGGTTGATGATGTTGTTGCCACGATCCATCGCCAGCTTCATCGACGGCTCGTCGGCACCGGCCATGGTCTTGCCCGCGAAAGCCGAGAACTCCATGCCCGAATTGTTGTCGATCACCGCTTTCAGGTCATCGGGGAGGCTGTTGTACTTGTCCTTGTTCATCGCGAAGATGAAAGAGGTCGTGTACAGCGCATCATCGCCGAAGGTCGTGTGGTTGCCCACCAGTTCCGCCACTTTCAGCGCGGCGGTCACTTCCCACGGAATGACCGTCGCATCGATCACGCCCTTGGACAGCGATTCCGGGATCGCAGGCACCGGCATGCCGATCGGGGTCGCGCCCAGTTCGGTGAACAGCTTGGTCGTGGTGCGCGTGGGTGCGCGCAGTTTCACACCGTTCAGATCCGCGACCGAGGTGATCGGGTTCTTGGAATGGATGATGCCGGGACCATGGACCCAGACGGCCAGCGTCTTGAAATCCTTGTAGTCGGTTTCAAGCATGTTGGCTTCGGCGAATTCCCAATAGGCGCGGCTTGTCGCTTCGGCATTGGTCATGATGAAGGGCAGTTCGAACACTTCGGCCTGCGGGAAGCGGCCCGGCGTATAGCCCGCAACGGTCCAGACGATGTCGGCCACGCCGTCGATCACCTGGTTGATCAGTTCGGGCGGGGTGCCACCCAGCTGCATCGAGGGGAAACGCTCGATCTTGATGCGGCCATTGCTGTCCGCCTCGACCTTGTCGGCCCAGACGTCCAGGACCAACTTCGGCACGTTGGCCTGTGCCGGCAGGAACTGGTGCAGCTTCAATGTCACTTCCTGCGCATGGGCGGCCACGCTCATGCCTGCCAGCATGGCGGCTGCGGCGACACTGCGAAGCGCCGTTTTCATGAAAGTCATTCTGTTATCCTCCCTAGGATGTTGTGATACCGTCCGGCGTTGCCCCCGGTGCGGGTCTTCAATGACCGGATGACGTCCTGATGGATCAGGTTTCGAAATCCGGCTGGCGTGCGGGGTGCGCTTCGGCAAATGCCGCAAGCGCCTCGCAGCGCGCATTTATATCCATGATCCTTTCAAGGTGGCTGATATCCACCCCGAAGCGTTGCGCCGAAAAGACCTGTGGAACAAGGCATATATCGGCCAGACCCGGCGCATCCCCGAAACAGAACGGCGTTTCGCGGTCGCGCTTGGCCAGCAGCGCCTCGCAGGCCTCCAGCCCTTCGGTCAGCCAGCGGGTCAGCCAGCGCGTGGTCGCATCGGCATCGGCACCGAATTCATCGGCCAGGTACTTCAGCACCCGCAGGTTCTGCAGCGGATGGATCTCGCAGGCGATGACCTGGGCGAAGGCGCGGACGCGGGCACGCTCCAGCGGATCGGCGGGCAGAATCGCGGGATCGGGATGCGTTTCGTCCAGCCATTCGAGAATCGCCAGCGACTGGATCAGCTCTGCGCCGTCATCGGTGACAAGCGCAGGCAGCAGGCGCTGCGGGTTGATCGCGGCGAAGGCGGGGCTTTTCTGCGCGCCCTGCTTCAGGTGGACCGACACGAAGTCGTAATCCAACCCCTTGAGATTGAACGCGATACGGCAGCGATAGGAGGATGAGCTGCGGAAATAGCCGTAGAACTTCATGACCATTTGCCCGCAAGGGCACTGACGCAAGTCTAAATCATGAGCCCTCCTCCCAAAGGTTCCCGCGATTAGGATGTATACTAATAATTATGCATCATGTCAATTTACGATACCTTATCTCCGATCACCCGAAAAGAACGTTTCGCGACCGAACACGGATCGGGATCGACAGCCATCAAAACCGACCGCTTGGTTGACTTTGCGATCACAGGAGGGGCCTGTCAATACCCAAGTCGATGCCGCGGCAATGGGCCATCCCTTGGTCGCCCGCGTTTGCGCATGGAAAAAGGGCCGGCTTTCACCGGCCCTTTCACAAAGGAGCATCCGAAGAAGATCAGTTCAGCGCCGCATCGCTGATCACATGGGTCCATGCGCCTTCGGGCTGCTTGGTGATCACAGGATCCGAACCCGCAGCAAGAAGCGTCGCGACGGTCCGCTCGTAATCTGCCGGGTCCAGCGCGCCATTCGACCCTGCGGTCAGCTTGGCCACCTCGCCCATCATCCGCTTCTGATGCGCTTCGGTCTGGGCACCGGTCTGGTCATTGTCCAGAACGATCATTGCCGCCTCGTCCGGGTTTTCCTCGGCGTATTTCCAACCCTTCATGGACGCACGCACGAAACGGGCCATCTTGTCGACGAAGGCCGGGTCGGACAGGTTTTCTTCCAGCACATAAAGACCATCCTCAAGCGTGGCGACGCCCTGATCCTCGTACTTGAAGGTCACCAGTTCCTCGGGCGTCACGCCCGCGTCGATCACCTGCCAGTACTCGTTATAGGTCATGGTCGAGATGCAGTCGGCCTGCCGCTGGATCAGCGGATCGACGTTGAAACCCTGCTTCAGGACCTCGACGCCGTTCTCGCCCTTTCCATCGGTGGAAATGCCCAACTGGCTCATCCAGCTCATGAAGGGGAACTCGTTGCCGAAGAACCAGACGCCCAGCGTGCGGTTCTTCAGATCGGCGGGGGTGGCAATCCCTGCATCTTTCCAGCAGGTCAGCATCATCCCCGAGGATTTGAAGGGCTGTGCGATGTTCACCATCGGCAGACCCTTTTCGCGCGCGGCCAGTGCGGCGGGCATCCATTCCACCGTCACATCAGCGCCACCACCGGCCAGAACCTGTGTCGGCGCAATATCGGGACCGCCCGGCAGGATGGTCACGTTCAGGTCTTCTTCTCCATAGAAGCCCTTGTCGAGCGCCACGTAGTAGCCTGCGAACTGGGCTTGCGTCACCCATTTCAGTTGCAGCGTCACATCATCTGCGGCCCATGCAGGAGCGCTGGCCAACCCCATGGCAAGGACGGCTCCGGTCATCAATTTCTTCATGTTTCATACTCCTTGTTGAACTTTTGTTGTGCCCGGCCTCAACGGCTTCTTTTTTTGACGGCTTGTTTATCTGCGCTGGGACGGATGCCAGAAGGTCACCGCCCTTTCGATCCATACCACGATACCATAGAAGGCTGTCCCGGCGATGGCCGCGACAAAGATTTCGGCCCAGACCAGATCGATCGACAGGCTGCCGACGCCGGTCGAGATGCGGAACCCCATTCCCCGTGTGGGCGAGCCGAAATATTCGGCGACGATCGCGCCGATCAGCGCCAGCGTGGTCGCGATCTTCAACCCGTTGAAAACGAAAGGCATCGCCGCAGGCAGGCGCAGCTTCAACAGGGTCTGCATGTATCCCGCCGCATAGGTGCGCATCAGGTCGCGCTGCATGGCATCGGTCTCACGCAGGCCCTGCACGGTGTTCACCAGGATCGGGAAGAAGACCATGACCACCACGACCGCCGCCTTCGATTGCCAGTCAAAGCCGAACCAGCTGACCAGGATGGGGGCGATGCCCACGATGGGAAGGGCCGCCACGAAATTGCCCACGGGCAGAAGGCCACGTGTCAGAAAGGCCGATCTGTCGATCAGGATGGCCGTCACGATGGCGGCAGCACTGCCGATGGCGAAACCGGTCAGCGCGCCCTTGAAGACTGTCTGCCGGAAATCCTCCCACAACAGGTCGGTCGATGCCGCGAAGGTCTGCGCCACGGTCGAAGGGGCCGGCAGGATGACGGGCGACACGCCTAGACCGCGCACCAGCCCTTCCCACAGCACCAGCAACGTGATCCCGAAGATGACCGGCACCGCGATCCGCGCGGTGCGTTGACCGCCCCAGCGCGAATTGGCCAGCCAGGCGTTGAAGGCCCAGGCGCCAAGCCAGAAGACAAGGGCGATGACAAGCCAGGTCATGGCGCCATCCCCATGCGGCGCAGTGTGACGCGCTGCGCGATATCCAGCAGGGTGACAAGCACACCCGCCAGAACCGCCGCCGCCACAAGGGCCGCCCAGATCGCCAGCGGGGTGCCGAACTGATCCCCGATCAGGATGCGCGCGCCCAGCCCGCTGATGGCACCCGTCGGCAATTCACCCACGATGGTGCCCACCAGCGCCGCCGCGATCCCCACCTTCAGCGAGGTGAACAGATAAGGCACCGAGGCCGGAAGCCGCAGCTTCAGAAAGGCCTGAAAGCCCGAGGCGTTGTAGGTCTTGAGAAGGTCAAGCTGCGCATGGGCTGGCGAGCGCAGGCCCTTCACCATCCCCACCAGTACCGGGAAGTAACACAGATAGGCCGATATGATGGCCTTGGGCACGGCCCTGTCCTGAATGCCAAGCTGCGATGACACGACGATGATCATCGGGGCAAGCGCCACGATCGGGACCGTCTGGCTGATGATCGCCCAGGGCATCAAGCTCATGTTCACGACGCGCGAATAAACGATGGCGACCGCCCCCAGGATGCCCAGCGCCGTGCCCAGCGCAAAGCCCCAAAGCGTGGATTGCAGGGTGATCCAGCCATGATAGATCAGCGAACGTTTCGACATCGCCCGCCCGTTCAGCGCCATTTCGCCCGTGGTGCTCCACAGTTCGGTGGCAACCTGCCCCGGTGTGGGCAGGCGCGGCCGCTCCATCGCGTAGGTCTGCCCGATCTGCGCGGAATTGCGCAGCATCAGCGACCAGACCGATACCTCCTGGCGTTCCAGGGCCGTCTCGGGTTGCAGGACCGCGCCGGCGCGCTGCGCCTGGTCCAGCGCGACACGGATATTCATGGGGGCCACGGCCACATACCAGATCGCCAGGATCGCGATCAGAACCGTCAGGACCGGCAAGGCATTTCTCATGCAAGCCTCCCGTTGCGACGCGAAAGGCGCTCAGGCTCAATCATCATAGGCATGTCCCGCGCGCAGGCCCTCGCGAACGCGATGTGCAATCTCAAGAAATTCCGGCGTATCGCGGATCTCCAGCGGGCGCTCCCTTGGCAGCGGACTGTCGATCACATCGGTGATCCGGCCAGGCCGCGGCGACATCACGACGATCTTGGTCGACAGATAGACCGCCTCGGGGATCGAATGGGTCACGAAGCAGATCGTCTTGTCGGTCCGATCCCAGAGCTTCAGAAGCTGCTCGTTCAGGTGATCGCGCACGATCTCGTCCAGCGCGCCGAAGGGTTCGTCCATCAGCAGGATATCGGCATCAAATGCCAGCGCCCGTGCGATGCTGGCGCGCTGCTGCATGCCGCCCGACAGCTGCCAGGGATATTTCTTCTCGAATCCGCCCAGCTCCACCAGGTCAAGAACGCGCGCGACGCGCGCATCCTGATCGGCCCGGTCATATCCCATGATCTCCAGCGGCAGGCGGATATTTCCCCCGATCGTGCGCCAGGGGTAAAGCCCGGCCGCCTGAAAGACATAGCCATAGGCGCGCGCCTTGCGTGCCGCCTCGGGCGAGGTGCCGTTGACCGTGATCTGCCCCGCCGTCGGCTGCTCCAGATCCGCCATCACCCGCAGGAATGTCGTCTTGCCGCAGCCAGAGGGGCCGATGAAGCTGACGAAATCCCCCTTGCCGATGTCCAGTGTCACATCGCGCAAGGCATGCACCGGCCCGTCGCCGGTCTGAAAGGTCAGATCAAGCCCCTTGGCACTTATCACGGGGGCGTTGATCGCGGGTTGGATGGTCACGTCTGTCTTCTCCTGCTGGCAGCAGTATTGGGTGGCGGCAAGGTCCCGGATCAAGTCCGAACCCCCGTTGGTCCGCATGAAATCCGTTATGGATCAGATCCCTGCCGGAATATTCAGCGGATCGCGCCTGATCATCTTGGGCGCTGTCAGCTCCTTCCACTTGCTCAGCGCGACATTGGCCGAAGGGAATGCGGGGCGCGGCACGAAACGGCCGCGTCCGGGTTGCGGCTGGCTGTTCTGCCCCCAGGCCCAGATCACCTCGCCCCGGCTGAGGGTATAGCGGGACTGCGCCTTCACCTCGAAACCCTCGAAGACGTTGTAATCCAGAACCGAATGGTGGTTCGAGGCGCTGATCGTCTTGCTGATCTTGGGGTCCCAGACCACGATATCGGCATCCGCCCCTTCGACGATCGCGCCCTTCTTGGGATAGATGTTCAGGATCTTCGCGACATTGGTGCTGGTGGCCGCGACGAATTCGTTGGGCGTCAGGCGTCCGGTTTCGACCCCTTCTGTCCAGAGCACGGCCAGACGCTCCTCCAGACCGTTCGACCCGTTCGGGATGATGCGGAAATCATGCCTACCCGCGCGCTTCTGTTCGGTGCTGAAGGCGGCGTGATCGGTGGCGACAACCTGCAAGGACCCGGCCTGCAACCCGGCCCAGAGGCTGTCCTGATGCGCCTTGTTGCGGAATGGGGGCGACATCACGCGCCGCGCGGCATGGTCCCAGTCGGTGTTGAAATACTCGCTCTCGTCCAGCGTCAGGAACTGGATCAGCGGCTCGCCGTAAACGCGCATCCCCTTCTGGCGCGCGCGCCGGATCGCCTCATGCGCCTGCTCGCAGGAGACATGCACGATATAAAGCGGCACGCCCGCCGCATCGGCGATGGTGATCGCGCGGTTCGCGGCCTCGCCCTCGAATTCAGGCGGGCGCGAATAGGCGTGACCCTCCGGCCCGGTGATCCCCTGGTCAAAGTATTTCTGCTGCATCTCTGCGACCAGGTCGCCATTCTCGGCATGCACCATCGGCAGCGCGCCCAGTTCCGCGCAGCGCTTGAACGAGGCGAACATCTCGTCGTCCTCGATCATCAGCGCGCCCTTGTAGGCCATGAAATGCTTGAAGCTGTTGACCCCCATGTCGACCGCGTCCTTCATCTCGTTGAAGACGCTCTCGTTCCAGCCGGTGATCGCCATGTGATAGCCCACGTCGGAACAGATCTGCGGCGCGCTCTTGCGGTGCCATTCGTTGATCGCGTTCCTGATGCTGCCATCCGCGCCGGGCAGGCAGAAATCCACCACCATCGTGGTGCCGCCCACGGCTGCGGCCCAAGTGCCGCTCTCGAAGGTTTCGGCCGCCGTGGTGCCCATGAAAGGCATTTCAAGATGCGTATGCGGGTCGATCCCGCCGGGGATGACATAAGCGCCTTCCGCGTCGATATACGTGTCGCCCGTCAGGTTCTCGCCGATCTGCTTGATGGTTTCACCCTCGATCAGCACATCGGCCTTCCAGGTGCGGTCCGCCGTGCAGACCATGCCGCCCTTGATCACCTTGGTCATCTCAACCCTCCTTGTCGCGCGAAACCAGGCTCCGTGGCCCCCGTTTCTTCTTGCTTCAAATATCCCGGGGGTCCGGGGGTTGGCCCCCGGCCCTGTCCTTTCGTCACTCGGCGATGCCCGCCGTCTCGACCACCGCGTGCAGCAGAACGTCGCAACCGGCGCGGGCCCAGTCCTTGGTGATCTCTTCGGCCTCGTTATGGCTCAGGCCATCGACACAGGGCGTCATGATCATCGCCGTCGGCGCGACCCGGTTGATCCAGCAGGCATCGTGCCCCGCGCCCGAAATCACGTCCATATGGCTGTAGCCCAGCGTTTCGCAGGCCTTGCGTATCGCGGTCACGCAGCCCTCGTCAAAGGCGGGCGGATCAAAGGCGCCCACCACCTCGGCCTCGAAGGCGCAACCCAGCGCCTCGCAAATCCCCGGCGCTTTCTCGTGCAGCTCGGCCAACATCGCCTCCAGCGTGTCCAGCACATGACTGCGGAAATCGACCGTGAAGACAACCTTCTCGGGGATCACGTTCCGGCTGTTGGGATAGACGTCGATATGCCCGATCGCGCCCACGGCGGCGGGCTGATGCTTCATCGCGATCTCATGCACCAGTTCGGTGACCTGTGCCAGTCCGCGCCCCGCGTTGCGGCGCATGTGCATGGGCGTCGATCCCGTATGCTGGCCCTTGCCCGTCACCGTGCATTGCACCCAGCGCAGGCCTTGCCCATGGGTGACGACACCGACATCCTTGGCTTCCGCCTCCAGGATGGGACCCTGTTCGATATGCAGCTCGTAATAGGCATGCATCTTGCGCGCGCCCACAGGCTCGTCGCCTTCCCAGCCGATCCGCTTCAACTCGTCGCCAAAGCGCTTGCCCTTTGCATCGACACGGTCCTTGGCCCAATCCTCTTCCAGCACGCCGGCGAAGACGCCGGATGACAGCATGGCGGGGGCAAAGCGCGTGCCTTCCTCGTTGGTCCAGTTCACGGCCACGATGGGATGGCGGGTGCGGATGCCCAGATCGTTCAGCGTGCGGATCACCTCCAGCCCGCCCAGAACACCCAGCACCCCGTCGTATTTGCCGCCCGTCGGCTGCGTATCCAGATGCGATCCGACATAGACCGGCAGCGCGTTGGGGTCCGTGCCTTCGCGCCGGGCGAACATGTTGCCCATCGTGTCCAGACCCATGGTGCAGCCCGCCTCCTCGCACCAGCGCTGGAACAGGGCGCGGCCTTCGGCATCCTCGTCCGTCAGGGTCTGGCGGTTGTTGCCACCCGCGATCCCGGGGCCGATCGTGGCCATCTCCATCAGACTGTCCCACAGCCGGTCCGGGTTGATCTTGAGGTTTTCACCGGGTGCAGCCATCGTATTCTTTCCCTGTCTTGACCGTCATGGACGCCGTGTCAGCACATTCAGGCGTCGCCTTGCAGGCCGCCATCAGCAATGTCGAAGGACTTGCGCCTTGTCGCTTTTTTACCAATTGGTAAATTGACGATTGCAACCTGCGTCACCTGTGTCAAGATTTGTCTTGAACCGCCGGTCTGGACGCAAGGGGGCACATCCGCTAGCGATGAATTTCGCAGCAGAGAGGGGGCTGATGAAAGACGCAGGAAAGAGTGGCGGACCCTTGCGCGCGCAGCCTGCCGTCAAGCGCAGCCGCATCCAGACGCGCAATCGCAAGCGGATTCTGGACGCCGCGCTCGAGGTGTTTTCCGCCCATGGGTTTCGCGGGGCGACGCTGGACCAGATCGCGGCCGAGGCGGGGTTATCAAAGCCGAACATCCTCTATTACTTCGACGGCAAGGAAGCGATCCATGTCACGCTGCTGAACCAGCTGATGGAGACCTGGCTTGACCCGCTGGAGCAGATGAACCCGGAGGGCGAGCCGCTGGAGGAGATCCTGGCCTATGTCCGGCGCAAGCTGGATATGGCGCAGGCCTATCCGCGCGAGAGCCGGCTGTTCGCCAATGAAATCCTGCAGGGTGCGCCAAGGATGGGCCCGCATCTGGAGAAACGGCTGAAACCGCTGGTGGATGAAAAGGCCGCGCTGATCGCGGGCTGGGCGGCGGCGGGGCGGATCGCGCCGGTCGATCCCCGGCACCTGATCTTTTCGATCTGGGCGACCACCCAGCACTATGCGGATTTCGAGGCGCAGGTGAACGTGCTGATGCCTGAAGGCGGGGTGTTCCCCGGCGCGGCGACCTATCTCGAGACGATGTTCCGCCGAATGCTCAAGGTCTGACCCGAGGGGTGTCCCATGATGGGACATTTTCTGAGGCCAGTGATTTCAATGGGTTGACCGTGGGCGTTACGGGAATTTTAAGGAGTTTGTCGAATGATTTAAAAATATTGGACAAAAATATCGGCGTGCATCTGGAGTATGCGTAACTTGCAAATTCGCCTAGATATGTGAACGTTAGTTGAACGAAAGACGGATCGTGATTTGATGAGTTCTTATAAATACGTTTTGTACATAGACGAGGCAGGGGATGATGGCCTCACTAGAGTCAGCCCAATCGATTCAGGTGGTGCAAGCGAATGGCTACTTTTGTCGGGTTATTTGATTAGATCTGAAAACGAGAATTCATGCCGTGATTGGCTGCGCGAAATTTCAACGGATATACAATCGCAATCATCCGTGATTCACTTTCGGGAGCTTAGCCCAAAGAAAGGAATTCGCGCTGCAGAGTTGCTTGCTACACATCCTGCTAGGGCATTCGTTATCGCTTCAAACAAGAAAAATATGCGCGGCTATAAGAACGAGAGAGCAGCGCAAGCAGGAGGTAGGCAATGGTTCTATAACTGGCTAGTTCGCTTACTTCTTGAGCGCGTCACGGATTTTTGCGCTCAAGACTGTAAGCGCCGTCCAAGCAGCGACCATAAAATAAAAATTCTATTTAGCAAACGCGGCGGTCATTCTTACGGACAAACAAAAGCATACCTTGAATGGCTAAGATTACAGAGTAATCCGATTCTAGACAAGCGAAAGATAGATTTTCGATTTTTAAGTTTTCGATTGATAGATTACGTCCCTCACCATTCTGATGCAGGCCTTCAATGCTCAGACATTGTCGCAAGTGCGTTCTTTAGAGCTTTAAACATTGAAAACAAGAAACGCGGCATAGAAGCTGCAGCCAAGCTAGCTCCAATAATGGCGAAGGATGAACTTGGCTTCGTGAAAGACTTTGGCCTAGTGCTTCAACCGACCAATCCAAAGCACCTTAGCTTGACGAAAGAACAAGCAGAAATATTCGTACACTATGGTTTCTCACATAGAGGAACGGCGCAGGATCGGGGCCGGTTTGACCAGAAGCGATAGCTCAATATCCTATGAGTCGAGCGTCCTCTGGCCCGCCTATCATCTACTGTTCAAGGCAGCGGTTACCAAGCGATCCTGCTTGCTGAACATAACATAACTAGTGGACAAGTGAATCCCTTTAATTGATCAAGCAACCCACTTCTGAACCCTCTTCCGGGAGAAGAAACACCTCCCTAGAACATTAAACCGCCTAGACCGCCCCCTTAGTGCTCCTTCCCCCCGACCAGCGGCCGACCGCGGGGGGGCGCTGCAACGCTGATCTATGGCAGTTTATGGTGCAATCACATCCTCGGCCTGTTCAACACGGAACGTTGCAAAAGCGCCCGCCCGGGGGGCGGTCGGTCGCTGCCCGGGGCGGCTTCGCCGCTGTTCCCGGGCGGGGGTCTTGTCCCCCAACAAAAAACGCGGTCACCGGGAGGATGGTGACCGCGCAAGGCGCCTCAGGGAGAGAGCGTTATTCCGCCGCCACAGCGCCGGGGTTGTTCGGATGCGTGGTCCAGTTGGCGTAGTCGCCCTCGACCACCTTGCCGGTGCGGGGGTCTACGGTGCCGGGTGCCATCGCCTCCATCGTGATGCAGTCCTGCACGGGGCAGACGTTCACACAGAGGTTGCAGGCGACGCATTCATCGTCCTTGACGGTGAAGACGCGATCTTCGGACATGGCGATGGCCTGGTGGCTGGTATCCTCGCATGCGGCAAAGCAGCGGCCGCAGCTGATGCAGAGGTCCTGGTTGATTTTCGCCTTGGCGACGTAGTTCAGGTTCAGGTGCTGCCAGTCCGAGCAGTTGGGCACGGCGCGGCGCACGATGTCGGCGGTACGTTCGATCCCCTTCTCGTCCATCCACTGGCTGAGGCCCGAGATCATTTCCTGCACGATCTTGAAACCATAGGTCATGGCCGCCGTGCAGACCTGCACGTTGCCCGCGCCCAGCACCATGAATTCGGCCGCATCGCGCCATGTGGTGACGCCGCCGATGCCGCTGATCGGCAGATGCGCCAGTTCCGGCGTGCGGGCAATCTCGGCCACCATGTTCAGCGCGATGGGCTTGACCGCCGGGCCGCAATAGCCACCATGCGCGCCCTTGCCGTCGATGGTGGGTTCCGGCGCGAAAAGGTCGAGGTTCACGGAGGTGATCGAGTTGATCGTGTTGATCAGGCTGACCGCATCCGCGCCCCCAGCATGGGCGGCGGCGGCGGGTTTGCGGATATCGGTGATATTGGGCGTGAGTTTGACGATCACGGGCATCCGGGTGTTCTGCTTGCACCAGCGGGTGACCATTTCGATGTATTCGGGCACCTGGCCCACGGCGCTGCCCATGCCGCGTTCGGACATGCCATGCGGGCAGCCGAAGTTCAGTTCGATCCCGTCGGCGCCGGTTTCCTCGACCAGGGGCAGGATGGCTTTCCACGCCTCTTCGACGCAGGGCACCATGAGGGAGACGACCATGGCGCGGTCAGGGTAGTCGCGTTTGACCGATTTGATCTCTTGCAGGTTCACCTCGAGCGGGCGGTCGGTGATCAGTTCGATGTTGTTGAGGCCCAGAAGCCGGCGATCCGCGCCCCAGATCGCGCCGTAGCGCGGGCCGTTGACGTTGACCACCGGGGGGCCAGCCTCGCCCAGCGTTTTCCACACGACCCCGCCCCAGCCTGCCTCAAAGGCGCGGCGGACGTTGTATTCCTTGTCGGTGGGCGGCGCGGAGGCCAGCCAGAAGGGGTTGGGGGATTTGATCCCTGCGAATTCGGATGCGAGATTGGCCATTCTGCTGGTCTCCCTTTGGGCGGTTAGCCCATCAATGCGCTGTGGATGTCCATGGCGGCGTCGCGGCCTTCGGCCACGGCTGTCACGGTCAGGTCATCGCCGCCGGTGGCGCAATCGCCGCCCGCCCAGATGCCGGGTGTCGAGGTGCGGCCCGCGCCGGTGACGGCGATCTTGCCGTTTTGCAGGTTGGGCAGGTTTGCGCCTGTCAGGGTCTGGCCGATGGCCTTGAAGACCTGATCGGCGGCCAGGCGGACGCGTTGGCCGGTTGGTTTGAGATCGTTGTCGGTATATTCGAATTCGATCTCGCGCACCGATCCATTGCCGTGGATGGCGACGGGGCTGGCGTTGGTGATGATGCGCACGCCTTTGGAGGCGGCCAGATCCTGCTCATAGGGGCTGGCGTTCATGCGGTCGCGGCCGCGGCGGTAGACCAGGCTGACGTTCAGCGCGCCCAGCAGTTTCGCCTGCACGGCGGCGTCCACGGCGGTCATGCCGCCGCCGATGACCACCACGTCGCGCCCGATGGGCAGTTGTGCAAGATCGGTGGACTGGCGCAGGTCCTCGATGAAATCGACGGCGTCCAGCACGCCCACCTTGTCGGCACCCTCGACCCCCAGCGCGTTGACGCCACCGAGGCCCATGCCCAGAAAGACAGCGTCGTGGTCGGCCTGCAATTCGGCCAGCGTCACGTCGCGGCCAAGGGCGGCGCCGGTCTTGATGGTGATGCCACCGATCTTGAGAAGCCAGTTCACCTCGGCCTCGGCGAAGCCGTCCACGGATTTATAGGCGGCGATACCGTATTCGTTCAGGCCGCCCGCCTTGGACCGGGCGTCGAACACCGTCACGTCATGGCCCAGCATGGCGAGGCGATGCGCGCAGGACAGGCCCGCAGGACCCGCGCCGACGACCGCGACACGCTTGCCGGTGGTGGCGGCGCGGGTGAAAGGGTGCACGCCCTGCGCCATCAGCGTGTCGGTGGCATAGCGCTGCAACTGGCCGATCAGGACGGGCTTGCCTTCGGCCTTTTCGCGCACGCAGGCCTGTTCGCACAGGGTTTCGGTGGGACAGACGCGGGCGCACATGCCGCCCAGGATGTTCTGGTCGAAGATGGTTTTCGCTGCCGCCTCGGGTGTGCCCGTGGCGATCTGGCGGATGAACAGGGGAATGTCGATGTCGGTCGGACAGGCGGTGATGCAGGGCGCGTCATGACAGAAATAGCAGCGATCCGCCGCCACCAGTGCTTCGTGATCGTCCAGCGGCGGGTGCAGGTCCGCGAAATGATCGGCATAGGCTGCGGGGTCAAGCCGCCCTGCCACGATCCCTTCTGCAAGGGGATTTGCAGTCATCAAGGCCTCTCCTGTGTTCAGTCGTCACAGGCAGTATTCCACGATTCCATTTTTTATCAACTGGTAAAATTTAGGCAGTTTGAAAACACATGGGTCAGCCAGCGCGCGCCCTTTCGAAAAAAGGATCGGAGCAGCCCGAACGGGCGACTGGCGCACCGGGGGATTGCACGCGGCCTAGTAGCGAGTGGCGGCTTGCGGCGCCTGTTGCGCGGGCAGGCTTTGTCGCAAAGGCTGGGCCTGGTTCTGCCCCGGCAAGGCGACGTCGATCCCCGCCTCTCCCAGCAGACGATAGACTTCGGCAAAGGATTGATCCGCGGACATTGCCTCGTGCTTGCGCTGGGTCAGGAATGCTTCCAGAGGATCCGCAAAGCGGATGGCAGCATCGATATCCGGGTCGGACCCCGGTTTGTAGGCGCCCATGCGGATCAACTCTTCCATGTCGACATATTTCGCGATCACCCGCCGTGCGGCCGCCAGCACCGCGTATTCCGCAGGCTGATGGCAATCCGGCAGCATCCGCGACACGCTTTTCAGCAGATTGATCGCCGGGAAGCGGCCACGCTCGGCGATCTGGCGATCAAGAACCACATGCCCGTCAAGGATCCCCCGCACGCTATCGGCGATCGGGTCATTCATGTCGTCCCCATCCACGAGGACAGTATAAATGCCCGTGATGTCGCCACCTTTCCCGTTACCGGGTCCTGCACGCTCCATCAGTTGCGGCAGTTCGGCGAAGACCGTGGGCGGATAGCCCTTTGCGGTGGGCGGCTCGCCCGCGGCAAGGCCGATTTCACGCTGCGCCATGGCGAACCGCGTGACGCTGTCGATCAGCAGCAAGACCTGAAGGCCGGCGTCGCGGAAATGCTCGGCCACGGCGGTGGCGGTCCAGGCGGCCTGGCGGCGCATCAGGGGCGGTTCGTTCCCTGTCGAGACAACAAGCACGCAGCGCGTCATGGCCTCTGGCCCCAGATCGCCCTGGATGAAATCCTGCACCTCGCGACCGCGTTCGCCCACCAGTCCCACAACAATCACATCCGCCTGCGCGCCGCGCGCCAGCATCGCCATCAGAGAGGATTTGCCCACGCCGGACCCGGCGAAGACGCCCATGCGCTGGCCCCGGCAAAGGGGCGTGAAGATGTCCATGGTCTTGATCCCGGTATCGATGCGCGCGCCAACGCGGCGGCGATCGAAAGCGGGCGGCGGGGGCGACTTGACCGCGCGCGCCTCGGTCCCGTCGAACAGCGGGCCGCGCCCGTCGATCGGCGCGCCAAGCGCATCCACGACGCGCCCGACCCAGCCCATGGTGGGGCGCACCACGTCGTCGCGCGGGCTGCTGGTGATGGGATCGCCCACGACGACACCATCCCATGTGCCGAACGGCAGAACGGATACGCCGCCTGCATCGACGGCCACGACCTCGCCCAGGACGGGACCGCGCGCGCCATGCACGGTACAGCGCGCGCCGATGCCCAAGGCACGCTCGACCCCCTTGGCGGTCAGGGTCAGGCCCAGAACTCCGCTGACCGTGCCCGCGATCCGCGAGCCTTCGATCTGTCGTGCCGCGCCAGCAAGGCCAGAAAATGCCGTTCTCATGTATAAAACCTGTAGCCAGCAAAAACTATCCATGTTATTTCATGAAAATACTAGTGGGGGAATATAAAATGAAGCTGAATTCCATGTCTTTTTTTCAGCTCGCGTCGCAACGGATGTCATGGCTCAGCGCCAACCAGCGTGTGGTTGCCGAAAACATCGCCAATGCCGATACGCCCGGCTTCAAGGCGCGCGAGGTCAGTCCTTTTGAAACGCTTGTCGACGGGTCCCGTACCGGCGGCGTCAGGACGACCCAAGCCGGCCATATTCAGGGCGGCGGACACGCAGGCGGGCAAGCCAGCGGTCTGCGCACAACGGCAGACAGCGCGGCATGGGAAACCACCATCGACGGCAATACCGTGGTGCTGGAACAGCAGACCCTCAAGGCCGCCGAAATCAGCGAAAGCTATCGGCTGGCCGCGCAGCTTTACGGCAAGGGGCACCAGTTGCTCAGCCTGGCCGTCGTCGGTCAGCGTTAAGGAGGGGCTGTCATGGACCCGTTGAGATCCATCAGCGCCGTCGCCGCAAGCGGCATGCATGCACAGGGAGAGCGACTCAAGGTCGTGGCCGAGAACGTGGCGAATGCCGGCTCCACCGGCACCGTTCCGGGGGCAGATCCCTACCGCCGCAAGACCCTGGCCTTCGAGGAAATGATCGACCGCGACAGCGGTGTGTCGATGGTGCGGGTGGCAGCCCTTGGGCGCGATCTGGCCGCTTTCGGTCGCGATTACGATCCGGCCCATCCCGCCGCCGATGCCGAGGGTTTCGTCAAAACATCCAACGTCAATCCGCTGCTGGAAATGAGCAACATGCGCGAGGCATCGCGCAGCTACGAGGCAAACATGAACATGTTCGAGGCAGGCCGCCAGATGCGCCGCCAGGTTCTCGATCTGCTGCGATAGGGGGTTCAGATGGTTGAAATCAATGCGATGTCGGTCGCGGCAAATGGCGTGCGCGGTGCATATCGCCATGCGCAGGACCTTGGGGGTGCCGCCCTTCCGGCAGCGGATGCGCCTGAAGCCGCCAGCTTCGCCGATCTGGTACGCAATGCGGCCCAGGACGCGGTGGCCACGATCCGCGAGGGCGACATGGCCGCCCAGCGCGGCCTGACCGGCGAGATGGGGACGCAACAGGTCGTCGAGGCGACCCTGGCGCTTGAATCCACCGTCAAGACCGTGGTCGCAATGCGCGACAAGTTCGTTGAAGCTTATCAAGAGGTTCTGCGCATGCCCGTCTGACCGTGCCAGCGGTCATGACGCGCAGGACAGGACCGAAAAGGACCGGACCCATTGGATGCCACCGACACCTACGCGATCCTGTCCGAGATGATCGTTGCGGTCCTTCTGGGATCGGGTCCGGTGTTGGCGCTGGCACTTGTCGTCGGGTTGGTGATCGCGTTTTTCCAGGCGCTGACGCAGGTTCAGGAAATGACGTTGACCTTCGTGCCCAAGATCGTCGCGATCTTTCTGGGCATTCTGGCATCAAGCCCGTTCATCTACGCCACCCTGCGCGGGTTGTCGGACCGCGTGTTCGACCTGATCGCAAGCGGGGCACTCTGATGCGGGGGGGGCTGTCATGCACCCTGGGGCTGGCCCTCGCCCTGGGTGGTGCGGCCCCCGCCGCGCTGGCGGATTGGGGCGCGTTCTACCAAGGCACGACACCTGCCGCGCCGCGCACGCAGGCCGTGACCCTGTCGGACCGGACGGGCATGCATCCGCAGGCCAACCGCCGGACGTTTCCACGGCTGAGCGCACCGCAATTCGCGGGGCCACCGCCGATGATGCCCGCCATGCCCTTTGTGACCAATGGCGATCCGACCAGCATCTGCGTGGCCGAAATCCTGCGGGCGCAGGCGCGCTACGGCATTCCGGACAACATGCTTCTGGGGATCGGCCTGCAGGAGGCGGGCGTCTCCCGTGGCGGGCGTCTGACCGTGTGGCCCTGGGCCGTGAATGCGGCAGGCGAGGGACGCATCTTCGAAAACCGGGACGCCGCGATGGCATGGGTGCGCGAGCGGCAGGCCGCCGGTGTGCAATCCATCGATGTGGGCTGCATGCAGATCAACCTGCGCTGGCATCCGGGCGCTTTCGCGAGCCTCGAGGAAGGGTTCGACCCGGTCATCAACATCGACTACGCCGCGCGCTTTCTTGCGGGGCTTTACGCGGAAACCGGCGACTGGATGCGGGCGGGCGGGGCCTATCATTCGCGCACACCCGAAAAGGCCGGGATATACCTGTCATCCCTCAGGCGGAACGTGGCGGTCGCGAATGACAGGATCGACACGTTTCGCGGCATGGCGGGCGCAGGTCCCGCACCGGACATGCCCCCCGAGGCCATTCCCGCCGCCGCCTACAGTCCTGATGACATCGAACAGCTGCAGGCAGATCCGGTCATGCCCTGGGATCACGGATACTGGTCCACCCAGCAGGCGGATCCGGGCGGGGTCTACGGCATCTACAGCCGCGAGCGGCTGGAGCCGGTGCTGCCACGTTTCCTGCAAGACTTCTGACGGAGAGCGGCATGGCGATGACATCTTCCACGCAACAACGCAACGACCGCATGGTCGCCTTCGGCTTCGCCAACCGCGACGTGGCCTTTGCGATCGGCGTGATCCTTGTGCTGGGCATGTTGTTCGTGCCATTGCCGCCGGTGATCCTGGACTTCGGGCTTGCCGTGTCGCTGTCCTTGTCGGTGCTGATCCTGATGGTCGCCCTCTGGATACCCAGGCCGCTTGAGTTCAACAGCTTTCCGACCCTTCTGCTGGTCGTGACCATGTTGCGGCTGGCCCTGAACGTGGCCTCGACCCGGCTGATCCTGAGCGAGGGACACACCGGGCCAGGCGCCGCCGGCGGGGTGATCGAAGGGTTCTCGCGCTTCATCGTGTCGGGCAATTTCGTGATCGGGATCGTGGTCTTCACGATCCTTGTGGTGATCAACTTCGTCGTCATCACCAAGGGTTCGACCCGCATTGCCGAGGTTTCGGCGCGGTTCTACCTGGATGCGATGCCGGGCAAGCAGATGGCTGTCGATGCTGACCTGGGCGCTGGCCTGATCGACGAGGCCGAAGCCCGTCACCGCCGCAAGGAACTTGAGGACGAAAGCAGCTTTTTCGGTGCGATGGACGGTGCCTCGAAATTCGTGCGCGGCGATGCGATCGCAGGCATCATCATCACGCTGATCAACGTGATCGGCGGCATTCTGATCGGTGTCGTGCAACACGGGCTGGGTGTCGGCGAGGCCGCCAATGTCTATACGATCCTGACGATCGGCGATGGGCTTGTGACGCAGATCCCCGCGTTGATCGTGTCGCTGGCCGCCGGTCTGATCGTGACCAAGGGCGGCACGGTCGGTGCCGCGAACGAGGCCGTCCTGCAGCAGCTGGGCCGCTTTCCCAAGGCGCTTTACATGGCGGCGGGCCTTTTGCTGGGCATCGGCATGCTGCCCGGATTTCCGATCGGGGTTTTCGTGGCGATGGCCGTGACGCTGGCAGGCCTTGGCCTGTTCATGCAGCGGCAGGCCGCAGCCGCCGCGCGCGACGAAACCCGCACCACCGCCGAGGCCGAAACCGCCGCCGCCGCAAGCTCGCGCGATGACATTTCCGAGACGCTGAAGCTGGACGATCTGCGGCTGGAACTGGGCGCGGCGCTGGTGCCGCTGATCAGCAGCCCCGAGGCGGCACTGCCCGGCAAGATCAAGAGCCTGCGCCAGTTGTTTGCCCGCGACTACGGCTTCGTGCTGCCTGCCGTGCGGATCAAGGACGAACCGACCCTGCCCGCCAACGGTTATGCGATCCTGGTGCAGGGCGTGCAGGCCGCGCGGGGCGAGGTGCGGCCGCGCGCGATGATGGTCCTCAACCCCGGCGATGCGCCGCTTGACCTGCCCGGCGAGCGGACCAAGGACCCGACCTTCGGGCTGGATGCCGTCTGGGTGGACGCCGAACGCGCCGCCGAGGCCGAGACGCTGGGCTGCACCGTGGTCGATCCCGAAAGCGTGGTGATCACCCACCTGACCGAGGTCATCAAGCAGCACATGCCCGAGTTGCTGACCTATGGCGCCACGCAGTCCCTGATCGACGGACTGGCGCGCGAGTACCAGAAACTGGTGGGCGACATCACCACCAATGCCCCCGCGATCCTGGTGCAGCATGTCCTGCAAGCGCTGCTGACCGAGCGTGTGTCGATCCGCAACCTGCCCCTGATCGTCGAGGCCATCGCCGAGGCCAGCCGCAACACCGCCAATGTGACCACGATCACCGAACATGTGCGGCGGCGTCTGTCGAACCAGATCTGCCAGGCCCTGGCCGACGAGACCGGCTTCGTGTCGGTCATCACCATGTCGGCGGCATGGGAATCCGAATTCAACGCCGCCGTGCGCGTGACGGGGGACGAGCGCAATTTCCTGATGTCGCCGCAGCGCGTGCAGGAATTCGTCCTCGAGGCGCGCAAGGAGATCCAGAAATTCGCGCAGCGCGATGAATGGCCCGCGCTTCTGGTCAGCCCCGAGGTGCGCAGCTTTGTCCGCTCGATGCTGGAACGGGTCAGCCCGATGACTCAGGTCATCTCGCATAACGAGGTGCATCGCAAGGCATCGCTGCGCACCGTCGCGACGATCGGCGGCTAGACGTGGACCTGGACCTTTTCCTGACCTCGCAATTCCTGTCCGTAGGGCTGGTCTTTGCCCGCATCGGAAGCGCGCTTGCCTTCATGCCGGGTTTCGGGGAACGGTCCGTGCCGCTGCGCTTTCGGCTGCTGCTGGCCATCGTGATGGCAGCGGCACTTGCGCCTGCAACACCTGTCGGGCCAATGCCCATCGACAATCCGCTCATGCTGCTGCCGATACTGGCGATCGAGGTGACGCTGGGCATCTGGATCGGCGTCACCGCGCGGATCATCATGACGGCGCTGCAATTCGCCGGGTACCAGATCGGGCTGGTCTCCGGCCTTGCCAACGCATTTGCCCCGGAAACCGGATCCTTCCAGGGTTCAACCATGATCGCCGACGCGCTGATGATGGCGGGCGTCGCCCTGATCTTCGCAAGCGATCTGCATCACGTGATCATCGGCGCGCTGCTCATGAGCTATGATGTGTTCCCGCCCGGACAGATGATGGCGGGGGACCTCGCCCAGCAGGCGGTCAAGGCGGTCGCGGCAAGCTTTTACATCGGGTTCGCCCTGACGGTGCCGTTTCACGTGATGGGCCTTGTTCTGAACCTCGGCATGGGGCTGGCGAACCGGATGATGCCGGCGCTGCCGGTGTTCTTCGTGGCCACGCCCGT
The DNA here is from genome assembly GCF_048006315.1 of Seohaeicola sp. Lineage (GTDB taxonomy): Bacteria > Pseudomonadota > Alphaproteobacteria > Rhodobacterales > Rhodobacteraceae > Seohaeicola. The sequence goes on from NZ_CP180350.1 coordinate 1,985,424, forward strand.
GCTGATCGGTGCGGGGATACTGGTGCTGGTCATGGCGGCACCCGCCGTTCTTGACGGTTTCATCCAGCGCTTTGCCACTTGGCTTGGCACGCTGACGTTCTAGGGCGGTGGCATGAGCGAAGAAGACGACAGCAGCAAAACCGAGGAACCGACCGAGCGCAAACTGCGCAAGGCGCGCGAGAAGGGCGATGTGCCCTCTTCGCGCGAAACCGGCAACCTGATGTGCGTGTTCTCTCTGCTGGCCATCACGCTGTTCCTGCTGCCCCAGGTGATGCCCGATCTTGCCGGCGTGCTGCGGGGCCTGTTCCAGATGGCCGGACAGATCGAGATCGGCGAGGACGCGGCCGGGCTTGCCGATCTCGGGCAGGTGTCCGACCAGTTGACGCGCGGCGTTGCCGCGACCCTGGGGCCGGTGGTTCTGGTGATGGTTCTGGCCGCATTGTTCGGCGTCATGATCCAGGGCGAAACCGCGGTGGCGCTGGAAAGGATCAAACCCGAGATTTCCAAGATCTCGCCGATAGCGGGGTTCAAGCGGCTGTTCTCGCTCGATGCGCTGGTGGAGTTCCTCAAGAACGTAGCCAAGGTTCTTGTGGTGGGCGCGATCACGCTGTTCATCGCAAAGCAAGCCGTGACAGCCATCTGGCAGGTGCCCGACGCCCTGCCCGAGGCGTTCCTGGGCCATGTCCGCCAGATCGTCATACGCCTGATGATCATCACGACCGTATTCCTGGCCGTTCTGGCGGTGGCCGACATCCTGTGGAAACGGGCGCAGTGGCTGAAGAAGCAGCGCATGAGCATCCGCGAACTGCGCGATGAATTCAAGGACAGCGAAGGCGACCCGCATATCAAGGCCAAGCGCGGCGAAATACGGCGCAAGCGCGCCCGCCAGCGCATCGCCGTCGCCGTTCCCACGGCAACCCTGGTGCTGACCAACCCCACCCACTATGCGGTCGCGCTGAAATATGTGCCCGGCGTCGACCGGGCGCCTGTCTGCGTCGCCAAGGGAACGGGGCTGATGGCCGCGCAGATCCGCCGCATCGCCCGCGAGAACGACGTGACCATCGTCGAGAACCGCCCCCTCGCCCGCGCGCTGCACGCCATCGTCGAAGTGGATAGCGCGATCCCGGTCGAACATTGGCAGGCCGTGGCCGAAATCATCGGATATGTCATGGATCTGCGCCGCAACATCCGGCGTAAACCGCCCGCAGGCTCGCAGCTTCGCGATTTCGATTGACGGTCCCGGCGCGCTGAACTCAGTTCAGGCGGATCCGGTCAAGGCGGCGATCACCCGGCAGTTTTGCCCGTTCCAGCAGGATCAGCGACAGCGCGCGTGCCCGGACGGGGTTCAGCGCCGCAAGGATCGGCGCCGCGTTCCGCTCTGCCATGGTGCCCAGGACGGTAACGGTCACCTCGAGATCCAGATCGTCCATGATCGCGGCGGCGTCCTTTGGCTTCATGTTGCTGTAAAGGGCGACAAGCCGGTCGACATCGGCGACATGGGCCATGCTGGCGCGTTCCAGAAGTGCTTCGACCTCCTGCTTGAGCTCTTCCAGCCGGGCGGTCTCGATCGCCAGCATCTCTTTCGCCAGATCGATCTCGGCCGCGCGCTGCGCCAGCACGGAACGCTGGTTTTCCAGCAGTTCACGCTCGGCGGTGATGGCGGCCAGCATCTCGTCCGGGGTGCCCTCTGGCGGGCCTGCAAGCGGCGGGGCTTCGGTGGGCGCCGCGGTGGGCTCCTCGGTCGCGGCGGATGCGGCCGTCACGAAATAGGACGATCCGAAATCGGCCCCCGACAAGGCATGACCCGGCTGCACATAGGACATTGCCGACAGGCCCAGCTTGGCAACGCCCGCCAGAACCAGGGTGCCGAAGACGACAGTGACGGAACGGGGCGGTTTCATGCCTCGCGGCTCCGGATCGTTTCAAAGAAGCTGCGCACCAGATCGGCCTTGTCGGTCACACGGGCCATGCCGGGCGGCAGCTGCACGGGGCGCGTGGCCGCGGGGCGCTGCGACAGGAAGAAGGGCCCAAGATCAAGGCAGGCTTCGCCCGCGACCGAAGGGGCGGGTGCCTTGGGCACGTAGGTGGCGGCAGCCGTGCGCGTCAGGGGCGGTTCCTCGTCGCGCTTGGGCGCAGGCCGTGCTTGCGCTTCGGTGCGCAGGGATTTGACCGAATTCTCGGTCCGGTCCACCGCAACGGAAAACTGATCCACGACAGGCTGCAACTCCCGCATCGCCAGAACCAGGGTACGCACCCTGCGATCCACAAGGAATGCATAGGCCAGCGTTCCGATCAGAAGCAGCATGATGATCAGGTCAATCAAGAGCGCCATTTGCATTCTCCTCTTCTTTCTCTTCGAATGTCGCTGTCACGCGCAACGCGACCGAGCCGTTCTTTCTGCGGCCGATGGCGGCGCGGAACATGTCCTTTCCGCTGCAGGCGACCGTCACCTCATGCGTGCCGTCGATCCCGAGGTTCAGGACCTGCCCCGGTTTCCAGCCCAGCACATCCGCCAGCGGCACGTCCCGTTCATGCAGCACCGCCGTCAGCGTGACCGGCGTATGGTTGAGCGATTGTGACAACAGCGCCCGTGATCCCGGATCGCTGCCCAATTGCGCCACGCTGCGCGATTGCGCCAACTGGGGGCGCACACTGTCCATGGTCCGGTGCGGCACGATCAGGCACATCAGGCCGCCCCGGCCGTTCAGGTCGATGCGCAACGTGACGCGGGCGCAGGCCGCGTCGACCGGCGCCAGCATGACATCGCGCGGCCCGCTTTCCATCGCGCCGGCCGTGAAGGACACTTTTTCAAGCGGCTCGAAGGCCGTCGCGACCTCGTGCAGGGCAAGGCCCACAAGCCGCCCGGCCAGACGCTTTTCGATCGCGGTGAAGGCACGCGGCTGCCATGCGGCAGCGCCGGAGCCTTCCGTCGCATCGGCGCTGGCCGCAGCGGGATCGGGCGCACCCAGCATGATTTCAAGGGCCGAGAACAGCAGATCGGGATCAATCGTGACCGCCAGCGCGCCATCCCAGGGAGAGGCATTCACCAGCGCGATCAACCCCGGATCGGGGGCTGCGGTCAGCGCATCGCCACAGGCCAGGTAGTCAACCGCCTGCAAGGCCACGTCTGCCTGCACATTCAGCGCAGCGCGCAGCGTGGGGCCAAGGGCCTGCACCGCACGATCCATCACGACCTCGAACAGCGGCAGGCGTTCGTAGCTGCGCGTAGCGATGCGAATGATCTCTTCCTGCACCTGGGCGGTCATGCCGCCATGGCCGGGTACGGCAGTTGTCTGTGTCTGCGTCATTGGATCACAAGCCCCATGATCAGCACCTCATGTGGCGCGTCGTTGCCGGCAATCGCCCGCGCGCGGCGCAAAAGCTCGCCCTTCACGGTGACAAGACCAAGCGTTCCGTCAAGATCGCGCTCGGCCAGTTGCCGAAGGTAGTCCTGGAATGCATCGCGCAGAAAGACGTGGCGCATTTCCACCATGCCACCTTCGTCCTGCGTCCTGTCATAGACCAGCGCCAGATCCAGTTTCAGAAAGCGGCTTGTCTGCCGCCCCGAGGCCGCCGTTGCGGTGATGTTCACGATCATTTCCTCGAATGGCATGACGACCATGTCAGCGCCCGGCGGGGCCGGGTTTTCACCCTCCGCCTGCGGGGCCGCCACATCTTCATGCGGCGCGCTGCCGCTCAGCATCGCCAACAGGTTGCCCGGCCCGACCGCCGCGACAAGACCCCCGACCAGTGCCACGACCGACAGCAGAACAAGCCCCAGGATCATGCCGATCTTGCGACGCGATCCGCCTTTCGGGGCGACGTCAGCACCTGCATCGTCGCCTGCGGGCGCCGCGCCCCCCTCGGGCAATGCTTTCTTATTGAACATGAGCCACCCAACTATCCGACCGGAACAGCGTAAAACTGCATGATCAATATGTAAAATTCATCTCTGATAGGCAAGAACTAAAAACAAACTATACTTGCTATTCTTGATTTGTTACGTTTAAGTCTGGTTAATTTCACCTGTTCCGGATTCAGACTTTGCAGCCGATACTCAATAATCTCGTCGCGCTTGGGCGAACCCGACTGATTGCACTCGGCGTCACCGGCGTCGGGCTTGTGCTGGCCCTGTTTTTTGGTCTCAACGCGGTCATGAAGCCGACTTTCGTACCGCTTTACAGCGATCTGTCGCTTGCTGGGGCGGGGCGCGTGGTGGCGGCGCTGGAACAGGAAGGCTTTGCCGTCGAACTGGGCGGCGGCGGGTCGATCGTGTCGGTCGCGCAAGAAGACGTGGCGCGCGCACGGATGGCCCTGGCCGAACAGGGACTACCCGGAGAGGGCGCGCCAGGCTGGGAAATCTTCGACAATGCCAGCGGGCTGGGCATGAACAGTTTCATGCAGCAGGTCAGCCGCATGCGCGCGCTGGAGGGCGAACTGGCGCGTTCGATCCTGACGATCGACGGCATCGACGCGGCCCGCGTGCACCTGGTTCTGCCGGACCGCGAGGCGTTCTCGCGCACGCGCCCCGAGCCCAGCGCATCCGTCATCGTGCGCGGGCGCACGACGCAGACGATCGGCCGCCGCCAGGCCGAGGCGATCCGCGCGCTGGTGGCATCGGCCGTGCCGGACCTTGCGCCGTCGCGCGTGACGGTCCTGACCGCCAGCGGTGAGACGATCCTGTCCGAAGAGCTACCCGGAGAGGCCGCCCTTGGTGCGGCGGGATCGGCCATCGAGGACCGCATGTCCCGCAGCATCACCGAGATCCTGACCGCGCGGGTGGGCGCCGGCAATGCGCGCGTGCAGGTCAATGTCAGCCTGAGCAGCGAACGCCAGGTGATCCGCAGCCAGACCTTCGATCCGCAGCAGCAGGTCGTCCGGTCGACCGAAAGCCGCGAGGAAACCCGCGAGGACCGCAATGCGGCGGGCGGCGACCTTGGCGTGGCGGGCAACCTGCCGGCCGAGCTGGCGGATGCGGGGCCTGGACAGCAATCGGCCAACAACTCGGCGCGCACCGATGAGATCGTGAACTACGAGATCGGGTCGACTCAGAGCGAGACGGTGCGCGAACCGGGTGACGTGACGCGGATCTCGGTCGCGGTGCTGGTCAATGGCATCTACAACGTGGCCGAGGACGGCACCGTCACCTATGAAGAGCGCCCCGCCGAAGAACTGGAGCGGCTTGCAGCGCTGGTGCGCTCTGCCGTGGGTTTCGATGCGGAACGCGGTGACACCGTGTCGGTCGACAGCTTGCGGTTCATCGACTACTCGCTCGAGGTTGGCGCCCCGCCGGGCATGTCGGTCATGGAAGTGCTGACCGCGAACCTCATGTCGATCCTGCGCAGCCTTTTCGCTTTGGCGCTGGTTGCGGTGGTTCTGATTTTCGGCGTCACGCCGCTGCTGCGCAAGCTGTCCGCCGAGGGTGGTCTGGCGCTGGCGGGTCCGGGCATGCAGGGCGCGCCTGCGCTGGCCGGAAACGGCGCCGTGCCGCAGGTGGCGAACCGCGCCCCTGCCGCCGCCCTGTCAGGGCCCGCGCGCACGCAACCCATGGCGGGATCGATCGACGTGATGAGCCCGATGGAGGGCAAGCTTCAGGACGATCTGGTGACGCTTGCCTCGGTCTCGGGCGGGGTGCGGCGCGGGCGGATCAACGTGATCGGCCAGCTTGTCGAGAACGAACCGACCGAGGCGCTGCGCGTCATGCAGAACTGGCTGTCAGAAGAGGCATGATCCCATGAGCCTGGTATTCGACCGAGATTTCGACCTGGAACTGGCGCGCGAGAACCGGCAGGTCCTGCGCGACGGGCAGGCCTATTACAGCCAGGACGCATTGCTTGAGGCGGTAAGCGAGGCACGCGCCGCCGCATTTGCGGAAGGCCGGCACACGGGCCATGCCGAAGGGCTGGCCGAGGCAGCGGGGCTGGACGGTGCAAGACGCGCGGCGGCGCTGGAGGTTCTGGGACCGCAGATGGCGGCGCTGATCCAGGCGGCGGACGAGCACCGCGCGGCGCTTGAGGCGCAGCTGCTGGATTTCTCGCTGTCGGTGTGCGAGCAGGTCTTCCCGGAATTGCTGCAGCACCGCGCGCATGACCGGGCGCTGGCGCAGGTGCGCCGCGCCCTCAGCGTCGGGCTTGGCAGTGCGACGTTGCAGGTGTCGCTATCCCCGGACGGGCTGCGTCTGCTGCGCGAGGAACTGGACAGCACCATCAGCGAATTCGGTCTGATAGGCCGCGTCGCATTGCGTGCCGATCCTGACCTGGCCGACGGCGACACACGGGTCGCCTGGGACAGCGGATTCCTTGAATACAGCTTCTCATCAATCTGCGACCGCATCCTTGGCGCCTTGCGCGATGCGCGGTCCGCTGTCCCCACCCACCTTCTGGAGCGCTGAGCATGGCCGACGAACCCACCAAGCACACGGTTGACCCCACATCCGACGAGGCGACCGTTCCCGCAAGCGGGGCCGCGCAACAGAAAAGCGCATCGCCCCTGTCCGAGGCCTTTCCCGAGCTTGACGCCCCAGCCGCGCCAGCAGGCAGCGTGGTTGCGGGCGGATCCCAGGCCAAGTCGCAGGCCGGGCGCAACATCGAGGCGATGCTGAACGTCGATCTGCGCGTTCAGGTCATCCTGGGCCATGCGCGGATGCCCATCTCGCAGCTGTTGAAGCTGTCGCGCGGATCGGTGATCGAACTGGATCGCCAGATCGGCGAACCGGTCGACGTGGTCATCAATGACAGGCTGGTGGCCAGGGGTGACCTTGTGAAGCTGGATGATGACCGGATCGGCGTCACCCTGACCGAGATCGTCAAAGACTACGTGTCGGACAACTGACCGCGCATGCGCCGCCTGCCGTCCCCCACAATGCGCCTTGCGGCCATCCTTGGCCTGCTGCTTTTGTGCGTGGCGGCAGTACCGGCCTTTGCGCAGGATGCGGGCGGGTTGCTTGAATCGCTGTCGGGCGCGTTCAGCGATGCGCCCATCGGATCGGACGAGCGCGCAACGCTGAGCGGGCGCATCCTGCAACTGATCGCCCTGATGACGGTGCTGAGCATTGCGCCCGGCCTTCTGATCATCATGACCTGTTTCACGGGCTTCGTGATCGTGTTCTCGATCCTGCGCTCGGCGCTTGGCCTCAACCAGACCCCCCCGAACATGGTGCTGACCAGCATGGCGCTGTTCATGACCTTTTTCGTGATGCAACCCGTGTTCGAGGATGCATGGGAGGGCGGCCTGCGGCCGCTGCTGAACAATGCCATCACCGAGGAACAGGCGATCCAGCGGGTGGGCGCCCCCTTCAAGACCTTCATGTTCGCCAATACCCGCCCCAAGGATCTTGCGCTGTTCCGCGACCTGACCCGGCGCGACGATGACACCGACGCCGCCGCCCTGCCCGCGCCGCAGACCGCCGAGGAGGCCGGCTGGCGCGAACTGGTCCCGGCCTTCATGATCTCGGAATTGCGCCGCGCCTTCACCATCGGGTTCCTGGTCTACCTGCCCTTCGTGGCGATCGACCTGATCGTCGCCTCGATCCTGATGAGTGCCGGCATGATGATGCTGCCCCCTGTCCTGATTTCGCTGCCCTTCAAGATCATCTTCTTCGTGCTGATCGACGGCTGGTACATGCTGGCCGGAAGCCTGATGGAAAGTTACCTGCCGCCCGGCTGATGGCCCGGCCGGAGTTATGTCTGACGCCCAGTTAAGCCAAAAGGATCATCCCCATGAGCACCACCACGATCGAACTCAGCGGCAACACACCTTCGGTGCGCGGAGGGCGCAAATTGCGGGGGCCCGAAAAGGCGGCGATCCTGTTTCTGTGCCTGGGCGAAAAGCGCGGGTCCGAGCTGATGAAGAAGCTTGACGATATCGACATCCAGAAGATCACGCGCGCGGTGTCCGGGCTTGGCGTCGTTCCTGCCCCGATGGTCGAGGAAGTGATGAGCGAATTCTCCGAGTCCATCGCAAACGGCGGCAGCGTCATCGGGTCGCTGTCCATCGCAGAGAACATGCTGCGCAGCTTCCTGCCGCCCGAGCAGGTGACATCGATCCTCAAGGAAATCCGCGGCCCGCTGCAGGAACGCGATCTGTGGTCGCGGCTTGGCGCGATGAACGAGACGGTGCTGGCCGACTATCTGGACGGCGAGCATGATCAGACCGCCGCGGTGATCCTGTCCAAGCTTCCGACCGAGATTGCGGCCAAGGCCCTGACCCGGATGACCCCGGCCCGGATGCAGACCATCGTTGAGCGGATGATCACGATGAAGGCGGTGCCCGCCGACACGATGCGCCAGATCGAAGAGACCTTGCAGCAGGATCTGGTGGCCACCGCTGGTCAGCCCGGCGCCGCCGAGATGCAGCAGCGCATGGCGGATCTGTTCAACAAGCTGGATCGAGACACGTTCGAGGCGCTGTCGGCCTCGCTTGAAAAGCGGATCCCGCAGGATTTCGGCACCATCCGGCAGAAGATGTTCACCTTCGACGACCTCATGAAGCTGGACCTGCAAAGCCTTGCGCGGGTGATGCGCGGCCTGCAGGGCAATACCTTGCCATTGGCGCTGCGCGGCGCATCGAAGGAAATCCGGGATCAGTTCCTCGAGGCGCTTCCCGCCCGGTCGCGCGACATGCTGCTGGACGAGATGAACACCATGGGCGCCGTGCGGGGGCGCGATGTGCGCGCGGCGCAGGCCGCGATCGTGGATTGCGCACGCGATCTTGCCGCGCAGGATGTCATCCGCCTGCCCAGCCTCGAGGACGAGGACGAGCTGATCGAATGATGCGCCTTAACGGTAGGGTTGGCGCGGCAGGCTGCTGATGACGCTGATATCAAGGGTGATGGGCACGAATTGCCCGCCGCCCGTGGCTGCGGTGACCACACCGGACATGATCTGCACGGCGGCATTCTGCGACACGCGCGCCGGATCGCGCGCATCAGCCGTGATCGCGTAAAGACGCTCCAGCCGCGCCCGTTCGTCCGGGTCCTGCAGTTTCTCCAGATCGTATTTCTTGGCGAAAAGCGCAGCCTGCTTGTCCACATCGAGGCGCACCAATTCGTCGCTCAGGCCCAGTGCAGTGCGCATGAAGGCCGCCATGCCCCGATCCTTGAGAACATCGAACCATGTCTGGACATCGGGGGCCTTCTGCCGGAACTCCAGCACCTCGGCGACCCGTTCGCTGCGGACAGCCTCGGCGTTGATGAACTGCCTCTCGACATAGCGCGCAATGATGCCCTGCTGCCAGGACTGGTCATTGACCGAGCTGTTGCCCACGCCCTCGGGCCCGAAGCCCAGTTCGCGGTGCAATTCAAGGAAACGCGGATCCGTCAGACGCCTGACCAGCGAGGTGGAATCCCCCGGATCGCTTTCCAGCACCTTGCGGATCATGGCCTTGCCGAAGATCTGATCCTCGAGATCGAAGGCCTTCATCACGAAGACATAAAGCTCGCGGTCCGCGATCAGGTCATCGACCGTGCGGATATCGCCGATCCGCTCGCGGAAGGCGGATATGGCCCGGCTGTGTTCGGCGCTGTCGCGAATGGCGGTGACGCGCGCGTCGCGCGTTGCATCGGCGATCTTGACCCCAAGCAGGGTTGAAACGCCGATGGCCCCTGTCATGGCCGCGCCGCCGTGGACATCAGTTCGGTGGCGGCAGACAGCTTGGGCGCCATCGGCGGCGGAGACTCGCCATCCGCCGCCTTCACGCGCATGCGTTCGAACAGGTCTTCCTCGTGGCGCATCACGGGACGCAGGGCGCGCAGGGCCTTGTAATAGTCGCCGATGCTGACGAAGTTCGCCGCCTCGAAGATCAGGCCCATGTTGGCGCCGCCGAAAACCGTTGCCAGAACTGCAAGTTGCTTCTGGATCGGCGTGACCAGATCATCGCGCAGATCGGCCCGTGTCAGGGCCGTCTGGATCAGGAAATAGACCAGCCGCACGGGTGTCGCGATGCCATCGGGATCAAGCAGGTCCTGCCCACGGATCACGTCGGCCTGGCTTTCGATGGTCAGCACATGGCGACGGCCCGAGTTGCGGATCGCGCAGCCGTTGACGATGATCCGCTCGTCCGGCTTGAGGGTCAGTTTCAGCGCCATGGTGTCACCTGCCCTGATAGGCGGGCTGCGCCGCGACCACGGGTTGAGGCGCCTCGGCGGCGGGTGTGGCCGAAAGCCCGGCCAGGATCGACCGGTTGATTTCGGCAAGGGCCCGCACACCCGGCTTGCCGCCCATGATGTCGGCAGTCTGCCGGTCGACCCAGATGGCCAGCGACACCAGTCCGGCGCGCAAATCGGGCGACAGCGCGTTTCCGGGCAGGGCAAGGTCGTATTTCAGTTCGGTCCAGAATTTCTGGTTCTCGGCCAGCGCGTCGCGCAGCCCGCCCGAGAGGATGCCCAGGCGGTCGGCTGCGGTGGTGGCCGTATCGAAGGCGCAATGCGCCTCGAGTGCGCCCGTCAGGCGCGACAGGATGCGGCGTTCGATCTGGCGGGGGGATTCACTGTGACGGATCGTGGTCTTGTAGGCTGCAAGGCTCATGCGTTCTGCTTTCATGTCGTCCCGGTCTTCTGATCGGGATGTTTCGGGGAACTGTTCCGGGCGACCTGCCTGTCAGTTCTTATGTCCGAGGTGGCAGGGGGCCCGATCAAGGCCCCCCGCCTGTGCCTGTATGTCTGCTCTAGCTCAGATCAACGTCCTCAGCGAAAAAGGCTGAGGATGTTCTGCGGGTTCTGGTTGGCGATCGCCAGGGACTGCGTGGCCAGCTGCTGCTGGACCTGCAGCGCCTGCAGGCGCGCCGCCTCTGCTTCCATGTCCGCATCGACCATGCCGCCGATACCGCTGTCCAGACGATCGGTCAGCGTCGCCAGGAAGCTCTGCTGGTTCTCGATGGCCTTTTCCGTGATACCAAGGTCGGTCGCGTAGGCGATCATCAAGTCAAGCTGATCGCGCGAGGTGTTCACACCGGCTGCGTCAAATGTCGCCGTTGCCGGAATCAGTGCGGTCACCAGGGCGCTTACGTCGACCGTGGTCAGGGTCAGTGTGCTTGCCTCAAGTGCGGCAGCACCGCGGAACAAGCCCGTGGTCACGGTCTTGGTGCCGGCAGTTGCCGTAACAAGATCTTCACCGTTGAAATTGGACTGATCCAGGATGTTTTGCATCTGCGCTGCAAGAGCCACCAGTTCTTCGCGGACCAGCGCCTGATCAGCCGTCGGCAGGTTGACCGCGAAAGTCTGGCGGTCGATGTACTGCTTGGCCAGATCGACCACGGCCTCGACACCCAGACGCGCGGTGGCGACCGAGTTCTTGGCCAGGGTCATGCCTTCATTCACAGATTTGTTCAGCGAACTGTCCGAGTTCATCGTCTCGGAAATCGAAAAATACGCCGCGTTGTCCTTGGCAGTGCTGACCTTGAGGCCAGAGCTGACCCGGTCCTGCGTGCTGGTGAGGCTGTTGTTGATGTTGCGCAGCGTGGTCAGCGCGTTCATCGCGGCGGAGTTGGTAATGATCGAGCTCATGGTAATTCCCCTTCTAGGGCTGTGATGTTGAAATCGTCATTCTGACGATAGACGGCAGGGACCTTGATGGGCTTTTGCCGTGAAGGGAGATTGGCCGCGGGGGTTAAGGCCGGGTTAACGTTTCAGACAGAACGGTCGAGACGCTCCAGCGGGACCGGTTCAGCGGCGCGCGCCTTGCCCTTTTCACCGTAGATCCCGCCCAATCCATGCCGATCCCGGATGCGGATGATCTCGGACAACATCGCGGCTGTGGCCTGGGTCATGCGCTCCAGCAGCATCCGGTCCGTCTCGATCAGTTCCTGCAGGTTCGCGATGCGCCCGCGCAGCGCCATGTCTGGCGGGTCAGCCGCAAGGGCTTCGGCGATGGAGGGGCCGGCGGCCTCGAGCGTGGCGCTCAACTCGGCCTTGCGGGCAGCAAAGGCGTCCACCTGCCCCAGATCGCCGCGACGGATCGCCACGATCTCGTCCTGCAGGAGCCGCATCAATGCATCCAGCGCCTGTCTGTCTATGTCCGTCATTCTTCCCCCTTGCCTGCGCGATAGGCGTCAATGCCTGCTTCTATGCTGCGGGCGATGCCGGTGCCGCCGTGGCTGGCGATTTCTTCGGCAAAGGCCCGCGCCAGGAAACTGCGCCAGGTGTCTTCGCCATGACCGCCGCCGAATTCACCGGCTGTGGTGCCGCGCATCATTTCCTCGACTGCCTGCGACAGGAACACGACCTCGAACTCAAAGGCCGCGCGGGCGGCATCGGTCGCGGCGCTGCGGGTGGTCGATACGGTGGTCTGCTGCACGGGGCGGGCAGGCTGCGGGCCTGTCGTCTCCATCAGATGATCTCCAGATCGGCATGCAGGGCGCCGGCGGCCTTGATCGCCTGCAGGATCGAGATTGTCTGCGTCGCGCCCAAGCCGATGGCGTTGAGCCCATCCACAAGGCGCTGCAGGCTCACGTCGCCTTCCAGCACAGTGAATTGCGTCTCGCGCTCCTGCACTTGCACGTTGGTCTGCGGCACAACGACCGTTTCACCGATCGAGAAGGGTTCGGGTTGGCTGACCTCGATTTCCTCGCGGACGATGACGGTCAGACCGCCCTGGCTGACCGCGACATTGGCGATCCTGACCTCTGAACCGATGACGATGGTGCCTGATCGCGCGTCGATCACCACCTTGGCGATGCTGTCCGGTTCGACCCGCAGGGATTCGATCTGGGACATCAGGCCGAAGATGTCGGCCTTGCCGTTGGGGCGCACTTCGACGGTGCCTGGATCAAGCGCAATGGCGCTGCCGGGACCGACCGAACGGTTGATGGCCTCTTCGACCCGCGCGGCTGTCGTGAAATCGGGCGTTCTGAGCGCGATGCGAATGCTGTTGAGCGAGTTGAAGGCCAGCTCGACCTCGTTCTCGACGGTGGCGCCGTTTTCGATCCGGGCGACGGTCGGCACGCCCTCGACGATGCTGGCGTTGATGCCTTGCGCGGCATATCCGGCCACGGCGATCGGCCCCTGCGCCACAGCATAGACGGCACCATCCGCACCGGCCAGCGGCGTCACGATCAGCGTGCCACCCCGCAAGGACGAGGCATCGCCCAGGGATGACACGACAACGTCGATGGTCGATCCGCGCCGCGCGAAAGGCGGCAACATCGCGGTGACCATGACGGCGGCGGTGTTTTCGGTGCGCATCGTTTCATTGGACAGGTTGCCCACGCCCAGACGCTCCAGCATGCCTTCGATGGATCGCTGGGTGAAGGGGCTGTTGCGCAGACGGTCGCCGGTGCCGTTCAGACCGACCACAAGGCCGTAGCCGACCAGCTGGTTCTCGCGCACGCCTTCGAAAACGGCGATGTCCTTGATCCGCACATCAGCCTGAACCGGCGCCGGGGCACTGCCCACGGCCAATGCAATCGCCACGAGCGTGGCAATCAAACGTTTCGAATGGCGCATTTCTGAACGCATGGCGGTCGCCGTCCCCTGCGGCCCCGGACAGGGGCCACCTTGATTGAAGTAAAACAGGCATGCATGAATAAATACAAGTATTAATTTAATCAATGCTTGTCTTTTTTCGCGATTTTGTCATGTATAGTAATGATTAACAATGTCGGCACGGGATTTATATATGCCTCGCTGCCGATCGGCAGCGAAGGGCAAGCAGGATGCACATCTACCTTTACGAGCCGCGCGAGGATCGTGCGGCCAGCATCTCAGCCGAACTGCGCACCGCAAGGATGATACCGGTCCGCATCGCAGATACGTTCTTTCAGCGCGACCTGGGGTTGTTGAACCGCGAAGGGCATGACACGCGCCCGCTTCTTCTGGCCGACAGCAGCGCCGTTCTTGACCAGATCGGCAGGCTGCGGGGCGCGGGGTGCCGCAATCCGATCATCGTCATGCGGGATCTGCGCAATGCACGCGCGGCGGCGCAGGTGCTTGATCATGGGGCCGATGATGTCATCGTGATCCCCCTCAAGGGGGTCGAGCTGCGCTCGCGCATCAATTCGATCATGCGCCGCGCCCACGGGCATGCCGCGCAAAGCGTCAGGATCGGCGCAGTCACGGCCTATTTCGACGGGCGCGACCCCGAGGTCGCCGGGGAACGGGTGTTCCTGTCGGGACGCGAACATGCGGTTTTCACGCAGCTGGCGCTGAACGCGCGCAAGGTCGTGTCCAAGGCCGCGATCTATGACGCGGTCTACGGGATGGCCGAAGAACAACCCTTCGACAAGGTGATCGACGTCTACATCTGCAAGATCCGCAAGAAGTTCGACTCGGCCGCAGGCCCCGGACACCGCTATATCGAAACGGTGCATGGCCGGGGCTACAAGCTGTCCGCGCCCAAGCAGACGGTGGATGATCTGGACCTGCATGCGGACACCATTCACGGCGTGCCGGACGGCGTCAGCGCGCGGGCTCTGAAAACCCGTTTACATGAAGTTCAGGAATGACAGCCGCGACAGCCGCGACGTGACGGCATATGTGGCCTCAAGCTGGGTTTGCAGGCTGTTGAGGCGCATCGCTGCTTCATAAGGGTCCACCCCTTCCAGCGACAGAACCTGGCTGTTGTAGAGGTCCTGACGATCGCGCTGCGTGGACAGGGTCTGCTCGACCACCTGTTGCTGGGTGCCAAGACGGGTTTCCACGTCGAGCAGACCGGAAATGCCATCGGACACCGCGTTGACGGCCGCCCCGACCCAGACGCGGTAGGCCTCGGGATCGGCGATTTCGGCGGGATCGGTCGCGGCGATCATCGCAAGCCCGCGCAACAGGTCGGTAAAGGCCGGATCATTCGCCTGGATACCGTAGGCCAGCACCGTCGTCTCGTCGAGGCGGGCCGTCACGCGGGGCGAGGGCGAACCGTCGGTTGCGACAAGGGGCGTTCCGTTGAAGAATGTACTTTCGAACCGCTCTTCGGCAGGCAGCACGGTTGCGGCGCTGGCATAGATTTCGGCCAGGCGCGCGGCCTTGGCGGTGGCATCGGCGGCGTCCGTGATACCCGCCCCGATCGTCGTGGCCAGCACGTCGCGCGGCGCAAGACCGGTGTCGGGGTTCACGGCATCCCATCGCTGCAGCGGCAGTTGCGCACTGTCGGTCCCGGCAAAGAGGGGCACACCCAGGAACGAGGTGTTGATCTGCCCTGTCAGCCGTTCCAGCACGACCCGCGCCGCGCGCTGCAATTCACCCGCCGTCTGTGTCGGCGATTCAAGATTGCTGGCGGCAAGGTCCAGGAACCCCTGTGCCGTGTCCCGCGCCTGTCGCAGGGTCAGGGCCGTCAGGTCCAGCCGGTTGGCCAGCATCTCGTTCGAGGAAATGAACGTCTCGTTCCGGGCCATGCTGGAGCGCAGCGCCAGCGCCTCGGACGAGCGCATGCCGAGGGCGCGGAAGATATCCGCCTTCATTCCGGTCGTGGCTTCCTGCCCGGCCTGCGTCAGCCGCTGGTTCAGGTCAGCCGCCACCCTGCGCTGCGAGACAAGCGCATCAAGGGTGGACATCGTGCGAACGGTTCCGATCATGATCCTATCCTTTCCGGTCAGAAGGCCGCCAGCAATGTGTCGACCATTTCGCCAAGCGTTCGCATCATGATTGCGTTCGCGCCGTAGCTTTGTTCGATGGCGACCAGTTGCTGCAATTCGTCGTCGACATTGACGCCCTGAAAGCCCAGCCGCGCGGTTTCCAGGACCTGCGCGCCGGCCCGCAGGGATTCGGCCCGGTTCTGTGCCGAACTGTGGCTGACCTTCTGATCGGCGATCATGGCGGGCACGAAATCCGACAGGCGCCCCTGGGCACCCAGGCCTGCCTCTGGCGACAGGGTGTAGACGGTGCTGAACGAGGCGATCATCGCCTCGATCCGGGTGCTGTCGCTTTGCGGGCCGGGGGCCGTGGCCCCGATCCCGTCGCGCATCCGCCACAGCGTATCGCCGCCCGGCCCGCGCACCGCCTCGTTGATCGTGATCCGCGCCGCCAGACCCGCAGCCGCCAACGGATCGAAGGCCGCGCCGGCATCGGTGAAAAGCCCCGGCTGGCCCGGTGCCAGGGTAGTATCGGCGGTTGTGAAGGATTCCACCAGCATGCGCGCGGCTTCGTCCAGCTGGGTCTGCATACGCGGCAGTATGTCATTCAGCAGCGCGATCCGTCCGGCCAGTCGGCCGTCCTCGAAACCGCGCGCGCCGGACACGCCGGGTGTGATCTCGGCATCGCCCGCAAAGAGCCGCCCGTCAGCTGCGGAAAAGGTGACGGCATTGACGTCGCGCCCTTCCAGCAGGGGTGTTCCCCCCGCCGTGTAGATCACGATGCCGCCGTCCGGCTGGCGTTGCACCCGCAGGTCGACGATTTGCGACATCTCGTCCAGCTTGGCGGCAAGGGTATCCTCAAGCGCAGCGGCGTCGCGGGTGCCCGGCTCGCGCAGGGCGATCTGGCGGTTGATCTCGGCGGTTTCCGACAACAGCTGGTTCAGCGTGACGACATCCGATGCAATGCCTTCACGGGTATTCGCCGCCGTTTCGCTCAGGCGTCCGGACGTCGTGTTCAGCGTCGAGGCCACGCTGGCCGCCGCATCGAGCGCGGCGCGCTGCAAGCCGGGTTGCGCCGGATCGTTGGACAATTCGTCCAGCCGCGACTGCAAGGCGCTGATCCGCCCCTGAAGCGACAGCGGGTCACCCGGTTCGCCCAGAAGGGCGGCATGAACCTTCAGGCCGTCGGCCACCGCGTCCTGCGTGGCCGTCCGGGACATTTCCTGGCGGTGCATCCGGTCAAGGGCCCCGTCCACCTCGCGCCGCAGCCCTTCGACCTGCACGCCGCTGCCGGTGGGCCCGCTGGTCAGCAGGATACTGCGCCGCACATAGTCGGCCCGGTCGGCGTTGGCGATGTTGTTGGAGGTCACTTCGGACCATGCAGCCGTCGCGGCAAGGCCGCTGCGGCTGCTGATGAAAGCGTTCGTGATACTCATGGCCCCTGCCCTTTATGCTGATCAGCGCTTGATCCGCAGGGTTTCGTCCAGCATCTCATCGGCGGTGGTGATGATCTTGGCGTTGGACGAATACGCGCGCTGCGTCTGGATGAGATCGGTCAGTTCCCGCGTCACTTCGACGTTGGAACTTTCCAGTGCGCCCGCCGTGATGCTTCCGGCCGAGCCAACCTCGGCGTTGCTCAGACGCAGGTTGCCCGAGGCGCGCGACAACAGGAAGGCGTTGCCATCCGCCGTCAACAGGCCATTCGGGTTCGGCACCTCGGCCAAGGGGATGTTGTACAGGGCGCGGCGCAGACCGTTGTCGAACACCCCGTAGACATCGCCACGTTCGTCGATTTCGGTCCTGACCAGCATGCCGGTCTGCGATCCGTCCGCCCCGATGGTCAGCGGCGCATAGTCACCGGCGAACTGGGTCATGCCGGTAAAGGTGCCCGGTGCACCGAAATCCAGCGTGATGTTCTGCGCAGGCGTGCCGACGGCAACCGTGGCCTGACCCGTCGCGGGATCAGAGCCCGCGAATCCGGTGAAGGTATAGGCCTGCGGCGAGCCGGCCTCGGGGCCGGTGGCGTTGAAGGTCACGTTCGCCGTGCCAAGCGTCGCGCCGGCGGGATCGGTCACTGTCACGTCCCAGACGTTGGCCACGCCCGTCGGCTGCCAGGCGAATTGAAGACGGGCGGCGGCGCCAAGCGGTGAAAAGAATTCGGCCGAGGAGAGGAAGGGGTCACCCGGCACGGCGAGGCCTGTCTGCTGGGCCGGCACGTTGCCACCGAATGTGATCGCCGTCGTGGGCGATCCGTTCATCTGGATGTCGCCGACCTTGACTGTCTGAAGATCGCCGAAACCGTTGCGGTCCAGGGCACCCAGCGTGCCATCTTCGTTATAGGGGAAACCGGCCAGGTAGTAGCCTGCCGCATTGCGCAGATAACCGTTTTCGTCCGGCAGGAAAGATCCGGCCCGCGTCAGACGGTAATTCGACTCGACCAGTTCGTCAGGGTTGCGGGACACGACGAAGAACCCCGATCCGCTGATCGCAAGGTCGGTCGGGCGGCCCGTCGGGCGCAACACGCCGTCGACCGACACATCCGTGCCCTGCACGGCCTTGACGCCGGCAGCCGCAAGTCCGGTGGTTCCGCCGGTGGTGTTGGTGGCCACGACGGTGTTGCTGGTCGTGGTGGTGGTCACCATCTGCGCGAAACTGCGCCGGTAGCCGTCCGTGTTCGCGTTCGCGATATTGTCCGCGATACGGTCGACAGCGGTCGAATTGGCGCGCAGACCGCTGACCCCGGTCTGCATCGAGTTGGAAATGCTCATGTTAAAGCGTCCTTCTTGTTGGTTGCCACCAGCGCCTGACAGAATTGCCTCATTGTTATATATTGGCGGCGGAGTTTTCGGTGCGGTTAAGGATTTCTTCGGTCGTCATCGCAGATGTCATGGCATGGCGCTGCTCCCGACGGATTGAAGCATGCGCAAGGCATTGTCGGCCTTTTCCACCCTTTGCCGGGCAGAGGCGTCGCGCAGCGGCAGCACATCGGGCGCCTCGGCGGTCAGCCCCTCGGCCAGGGCGGCCCAACGCTCGCCCAGTTCCGGAAAGCTGCGGGTCAATTCGCGCAGACGGTCGGGATCGCCGCCGCGATGCGTCGCAAGCAGCAGGTTGATCCGGTCGCCCAGCGGCATGTCGGGGCCAAGGCGGCGCAACAGCTGTTCATAGGCCTCGCGCGCCACGTCCCATTCGCCCAGTTCGAAAGCAGCCTCGGCGCGCAGTCGGCGGTAGGCGTCGCTTGGCGCGACCATCCGGGTGGTCAGAACATCGGCGGGCCTGTCGGTCGCGGCGAAAAGCGCAGCACGCAGGAAGTTGTAGCGGTCCTGCAGCAACGGGTCGGCGGCGGTGACCGGTTCGGCAAGCAGCGCCTCGGCCTCGGACAGGCGCCCACCCTGCTGCAAGGCCGCCGCATGTTTCAGGCGCAGCCGGTCACTGGCCAGGTCTTGCGCCGCCATCGCCGCCACATCGGCAGGGCCGGGATCTTCCACGGGGCTTTCCTGCGCGTCGATCTGCGCCCGCAACGCCGCATATTCGGCGGCGGCCAGACCACTGGCCCCGCTTTCGGCCAGAAGATCGGCGAAAGCCTCGGCCAGCGGGGGGAACATCTGATCAAAGCGATAGTCACGCGCGATGGCACGGTGCGCAGACACCATTTCCGCAAGGGGAATATCGCCAGCCAGCCCCCGTTCATAGATCGCCGCGATCATTGCATGGGCCTGCTGAACGGCGGCCTCGGCCTCGCGCGTGCCGGGATGCAGGCGAATGATATCGGCCAATGCATCCAGCGCGGGCAGATCGCGCCGCTCGGCCAGTTCCAGCCCGGCAATGCGTTGCAGCGTGGCAAGGCCCAGCGCGCCACCGGTCCAGAGGGTGCGGGTCTGTTGCAGCAATTGCCGCGCATCATCGGTCTGCAAGGTGCCGGTGGTGCGCCCGATGTCGATCAGCGCAAGGCGCGACCGCTGCGCCCATTCATCCGCCCCGGCTGCCGCCAGTGCGTGATTGTCGAAGGCGGCCACGAGGTCGCCGCCAAGCGCCGCAGCGCGCCCCAGAAGATAGCGATAGGCGCTGCTCGGACCCTTGTCCTCGCGCGGGGCAAGCCGGGTGGCCAGATCCCGCGCCACATCCCATGCACCGCTTTCGATCGCAGCCATCAGAAGCGGCGGCAAGGCCGCATCGGACAGCGCGACAGGATACCCCCTGAGCACGGCAGCCGCCTTGGGCAGCAAGGGGCGCGCCGCGTCGAAATTGCCCGCCGCCACATGGTGCAGCGCATCGAAAAGCGGCGCATCGGCCCATCCTTCGGGCGCAAGCCCGGGGGATGCGCCAAAGCCGTCCAGTGCGGCGCCCAGCGCGGCGGCACGCCCGGCCTGGGTCGGCGCCAGTTGCGGGCTGCCTGCGGATATGCCACCCTTTGCGTCGGGCACGGCATGCAGAAAGGACCGCGCCTCGGGCAACATGCGTTGCGACAGGTGCAGCGCGGCCAGATCAAGCAGCAGGTCTATCTCCGTCTGGGCGGGGCGGATCGCGGTTTGCAGCCGGTCCCGCAGATCCGCAAGTGCCCGTGTCAACCTTTGCCGGTCCTCAAGGAAAAGAGCCGGATCGAACCGCGCGATTTCCGGGGCAAGGGGCGGCAAGGACAGATGCCGCGCGGGCGCACGCGACGCAACCGGATAGGGGATGTTCTGGGCCAGACGCCCAGCCACCTCATCGTCAGGGCTGGCCGCAGCAGGCGACAGGCCCACCGCTGACAGTGCAAGCACCAGGCAAAGCGCAAACACGGCACGCCCGGACCCGCCACAGGCGGGATCTGCGCCTTGGTGTGCGCATGAACATCCATGTTGAAGGGCTACAAAATCCACGATTTATCCCATGCTTACATCCTCCTTTTCATGTATAAACAAAAAATAATCAACAACAGTGTTTGATTTGTTCATGAAACATGCCTATTCTGCGGCGGAAACATCACTGGGGTCATGCCTTGGACAATTCGACCTATGTCTCGCTTTCGCTTGCAACCGCCCTCCGGCGCGAGATGGACGTTGCCGCAAACAACATGGCGAATGCCAACACGACCGGCTTCAAGGCCGAGCGGGTGGTCTTTTCTTCTTATCTGCACAGCGATCCGGCGGCGGCGACGGGCGACACCAATTTCCTGATCGACCAGGGATCCTATGTGGATGCGCGACAGGGTGCCCTGTCGCAGACCGGCAACCTGCTGGACGTGGCGCTGAAGGGCGATGGCTGGTTCGGCTATGAAACGCCGCAGGGGCAGCGGGCCTATGGGCGCGACGGAAGCCTTGCGGTCGATGCGCAGGGCAATCTTGTCACCCTGACAGGCGCGCGGGTTCTGGATATCGGGGGCAATCCGATTGCCCTGCCGCCCGATGTGGGCGCTGACCTGGCGATTTCGCGTTCCGGCGTCATTTCCAGCCTGAACAACGGGGTGATCGGCCAGATCGGTGTCTTCGGGCTTCCCGATCTTCAGGTCTACGAACGGATCGGCAACGGCATGTTCGTGCCACCGGATGTCGAAGGCATTCGCCCACCCGTGCCCGACACCGTGACCGAGGTCATCCAGGGCGCCATCGAGGGCAGCAACATCCAGCCGGTGGTCGAGATGACACGCATGATGTCGATCCAGAAAGCCTATGAGCGCGCCGTCCAGCTGATGAACAGCGAAGACGAGTTGCGGCGCGACATGCTGCGCCGGATCGGCAGCCCGTCGGGGTAACAGACCGGGCCGGGACGCAGCAGCAACAATCAAGTGACAGGGGCCAACCCTCGTCAGGACAAAGGAAGGGCAGGACATGAAGGCACTTGGCATTGCGGCGACGGGCATGCTGGCACAGCAGACCAATGTCGACGTCATCTCGAACAACATCGCGAACGCCAATACGACCGGCTTCAAAAGCAGCCGCGCCGCGTTCCAGGACCTGATCTACGAGACGCAGCGCCGCGAGGGATCGCTGACGTCGGACGCAGGCACCCTGCGCCCCACCGGGGTCGATGTGGGCCTTGGCGTGCAGACGGTGGGCACCGTGCGGCTGAACACGCAAGGCGGGTTGCTGGCCACCGAGAACCAGCTTGATCTTGCCATCGACGGGCGCGGCTTCTTCACGGTGAACCTGCCCGACGGCGGGCAGGCCTTCACCCGCGACGGCGCCTTCCAGCTGTCGCCCGAAGGCCAGATCGTCACGCTGCAGGGCTATGAGCTGGATCCGGGGATCGTGCTGCCGGAAAACACCGTCAACATCGCGGTGGGCGAAACCGGCACGGTCATGGCCTATGTCGAGAACGATCCCGTTCCCGTAGATCTGGGGCGGATCACCATGGCCACCTTTGTGAACGAGGCCGGGATGCGTGCGCTTGGCAACAACCTGTTGCAGGCGACAACCGCGTCGGGCGACCCGCTGCAGGCCAATCCGGGCGATCCAGGCGTTGGGATCATCCGGCAGGGCTATCTCGAGAATTCGAACGTCAACATCATCCAGCAGATCACCGACCTCATCTCGGCGCAGCGCGCCTACGAGATGAACTCCAAGGCGATCTCGACCGCGGATCAGATGATGTCCACCGCGAACCAGATCAGGTGACATGCAGATGCTGCCCGTCATGACCATTCGCACAGCAGGACGCGCCGCACGGGCTGCCGCCTTGCGGGCGGGGCATGTCCTGGCGGCGCTGGCCTGCCTGACCACCGGTCCCGCGCTGGCAGGAACGGTGCCGCTGGAACAGCTGATCGAGGAAAAGGCCCGCGACAGCGCCGGTCCCGCCATGCCGCCGCGCGGGCGCTTCGATATCTCGGTTCAGTCCGGCGCGCCAAGCGATGCGCTGCTGATCTCGGCCTGGTGGAACGATCCGGCCACGGGACGGTTCGCGGCCAATGTCGTGACCGATGCGGGCGACGTGCGCCGCGTAAACGGTCTGGCCACGCTGATCGTGCCTGTGCCGGTGCCGACGCGCCGCCTGATGCCCGGCGATATCGTCAGCGAAACCGATCTGGGCATGGTCGACCTGCCGGCAAGCCGGATCGGCGCCTTCACGATAACCGACCCTGCCGAACTTGTCGGGATGCAGGTGCGCAGCCTTCTGACCGAAGGGCGCGCCGTCACGGTGCAAGCCGTCATGCAGCCTCTGGTGATCGGGCGCGGCAGTCTGGTCTCGATCCGCTATTCCGACGGCGCGCTTGAGCTGTCTGCGCCCGGTCGGGCGCTTGGCGACGCCCATCGCGGCCAGGAAGTACGGATCGTCAATCTTGTCAGCAACACAGCCCTGGTGGGGATCGCCACCGCAGAAGGCATAGTAGAGGTCAGACGGTGAGCATCGAAACGTCCCGCCCCGCGCATCAATCGCGCAACAGATCAATCACGCGCGGCATGCGCTGCAACCCAACGCTTGGTGCGCGCCTGGGCGCGGCACTTGCCGCCCTTGCCCTGGTGTCGGCCTGCGGCGATCCGCGCGACGCGTTCAACCGCGATCCGCAGGTGTCCGACATTTCGGTGTCCAACGGCACGATCCCCGAGGCCTCTTTCGTGCAGGTCCCCATGCCCCCGCCTGACGCACCGCGCACCTATCAGCGGGCAGAAGCCTCGTCCCTGTGGCAGCGCAGTTCGGGCGGTTTCTTTGCCGATCAGCGCGCCTCGCGCGTGGGCGACATCCTGACCATCGACATCCGCATCGACGACCGGGCGCAGTTGCGCAACGCCAGCCAGAGGGAAAGATCAGGCTCGGGCAATGCGGGTTTTCCGGGCCTTCTTGGCCTCGACAACTTGCCGACCGGTGACATCATCGACATGAGTTCGACATTCGAGGCGTCAGGTTCAGGGTCCATAAACCGCGGGGAATCCATCGACCTCAAGGTGGCCGCACTGGTCGTTCAGAAACTGCCGAACGGCAATCTGGTCATCGCGGGACGCCAAGAAGTGAAGGTCAACCAAGAGTTGCGCGAACTGCGGGTCGCGGGAATCATCCGCCCGCAGGACATCCGCATGAACAATACGATCCCCTACGACAAGGTGGCCGAGGCACGGATCACCTATGGTGGACGTGGGCAATTGTCGCGCCAGCAGCAGCGCAGCTATGGCGAAGACGTGGTAGACATCATTTTGCCCTACTAAGGCTGAAGTCTGACCGCATTCCCGTGCGATCCCTCCGAGAGGAATCGGAGGCTCGGGTCACGGAATGAAGCTATTCCCCATCGTCGCGGTCGTTGCCGTCGGCACATTTGCGTCTGCAGGGTATTTTGCAGGCAGCCTTATCGCAGGCGCACATCCTGTGGATGCATCCGCCATGCATGAGGCAGCACCCGCAGCACATGACAGCACGACACCGGCCGACCCGGCGGCATCATCCGCAGCCGAAGCGGATGCGATCCTGCGCGCGGCGGAATCCAGCATCAACGCGGCAGCCGCCGAAAAGCCCGCACCGGATGAGGTGGAAAAATCCCCCGCCCCGGCAACACCCGGCCCGCATCTGATCAAGATGGAAAGTGTGACCATGCCGGTGCGCAAGCGGGAAAGCGTGACCTTTGTCGTCGCGGATGTGGCGGTGGCAGTGGCCGACGCGGAACGCGCCGCGCATTACAAGATCCCGCAGAATGCGGCGCTGCTGCAGGCGGCCATCGAAAGCGCGATGGCCCGCGCGGCAGAAACCCCGGTCCTGCGTGGTGTCGCCATCGATTCACAGCTTCTGTCGGGCAGCATCAAGTCGGACCTCCAGGAAGAGTTCGCCGACGTCGAGGACGTGTTGTTCCTGACCCTTTACAAGCACGACGTCGGCTTCAACTGATTCGCGCGCCGCAGCGTCAGCGCACGGCGGTCACGGTTCCGGCAAAGGCCGTGTCACCATTGCGCAGCAACATGGTCGTGACGCCCCCGGCAAAGCTCAGCTGTTCGACGCGGGTTGTCGATGACGTGTCATACGGCACGGCGTTGTCGGCGGAATCCCGCGCCAGCACCTCGACACGGAACACGCCATCGGGCACCGGCAGGCCATCGACATCTCGCCCATCCCATGTGACGGCATGATCCGTGCCGCCGATGCCGGGCTGGCCCGTCATTTCGCGCAGGACCGTTCCATCCGCCGTCATGACCCGGATGGCGACATCGGTCGCATCACGCGACAAGGCATAGGTGAAGGCGGCCTGACCATCGCGCAACTCGATCCGGTCCGTGGGAACGGTCACGTCGCGCCCGATCAGCTGCACATCCGAGAGCGACTCGACATTGCTCAGCCTCGTGTCGATCTTTTCGAGGTTGGCATTGGTCACGATCGATTGCTCGACCTGCGTCAACTGGGCCAACTGCGACACGAATGTCGTGGAATCCATCGGTTCCAGCGGATCCTGGTTCGACACCTGCGCGATCAGTAGCTTCAGGAAACTCTGGTAGTCGGTATCAAGCTTGTCCTTGGCGATGTTCGAGTCGGTTGTCGTCGTCAGGCCACCGGTTGCCGTGCTGGGTGAAATTTCCATGGCTTGTCCTTTAGGTTAACATGTCCAGCCTGCCGGCCCCGATGATCCTGCGGGGTTCCGCACCGATCGGGGCGGCAGGTTCGATACCGCGCTCCGGGCTGCGGCCCCGCGGTGCTTCTGTCTCTTCGGCATCACGGCGGTGCCGCTGGCTGAAATCCTCGAAACCGAGATCGGCGTCCCGCACATCCGCCCCGCCCTGCGACAGGGCCAGAAGAAGGCCATCACGGTCGCCGCGCAGCGCGTGCAGCACTGCGGGATTTTCTGCGCGCAAGATGATGCGCAGGTTTCCCGCCTCGTCGGGGCCCATGTCGATCTCGATCTCGCCCAGCCCGCGCGGGGCCAGGGCGATGCGCGTCGTCCCCTCGGTCAGGGTCGCGCTGCGGATCTGCTGGGCAAGGTTGCGCGCGAAACCAGAGGCCGGTGGTTGCCCGGCTTCGGACGGTCGCGCCATATCCGCCGGGCTTGCGCCCATGGGGCTGACGGCCAGAGGGCGCGCGTCAGATGGCGGCGTGGGTATCGGCAGCGCATCGCCCTCGGCGCCGCCGCCTGCGTTCGCCAGCGCAGTGGCGACGATGGCGCGCACATCAAAGCGCGCCTCGGCCGGTGTTGCGGCTTGCAGTGATGCTGCAACCTTGTCCATTGCCGGAACGGGCTGCATCCCGACATCGCGGCTGGCGAAGACCTGCTCGCCCTCTCTCGTCTTAGGCATGATCAAGGGGGCGGGGCGTTTCGGTTCGCCCTGGGCCGGCAATACACCCTCTTTCGGGTCCGACAGGGAACGCGCCAGCCATCCGGGGTTATCCGCAACCGGGATGCCGACAAGACCGGCCAACGCCTCGAGAAGCGATGCGGGATCGGTGGCGGCCTCTTCCATCCGGGCAAGGCCCGCCGCGTCCAGCCCTTCAAGGCCTGCCCCCAGCACTTGCATGGCATCCCCGCCGGTTGCCGCGTCGAATTGCTGCAACAGGGCCACGAAAGCCGCCACGACATCGTCGGGCGCAGGCGTTCCCGGCTCTGCCAGGAAAGACGCCGCTAGCGCCTTGGTCTCGGCGGCCAGATCGGCAAGAGCGGCACCGCGCGTCGCGGCATCGCCGGGCAACGCGATCTGGACCTGACCAGGCGCAAGGGTCGATGCCCCCTTCAACCGGCCAGCAGCCAGCAGTTGCGCAAATTGCACGACCTGTTCCGGGTCTGCCCTGGGCGTGCCCCCCATGCCGGCAAGAGCGGCCGCCGCGGCCCCCGGTTTCTTTTGCAGGTCGGTCATGTCCGTGGATTGCGTGGCCGCGAAAAGCGCCTTCAAACCGGCAAAAGGGGGCATCATCATTCTCGGTCTCTCAATGGAGCAGGGCGCGGTTGAAACCCAACGCCAGCAGATCACGCCGCAACCGGGTCAACGCGCGCGTCTCTCCCTGCCGCAGCCTTTGCACGGTCATTCCCAGGTCAGCGGCGACGGCTTCGACTGGCTCCGGGTCCAGCGCCAGCCTTCTGCGCAGGATGATCGCCTGTTCGGTCGGGTCGAGAGAGCGCAGCGCTTGCGCCAGCATCCGGTTGATCCGTTTCTGCGCAGACTTCATTTCCGCCGTTTCCGCCGGGTTCGGGCAGGAACAGGGAAGACGATCGGAGAGCGACGGACCGTCACCATCGTCATCAAGCGGAAGCGCCCCTTGCCTGGCCAGATGGGACAGATCCGCATCCTCGGACTGCAATCGCCCGGCGCGTGCGGCAAGATAGGTCCGCACCGGCATGTCGATCACCGTACCGATCCGGGCCAGTGCGGCAAGTACACCGTTGGTGATCCAGAACGCCGCATAGGTCGAGAACCGCAGGTTCAGCTTGAGATCGAAGTTATCCGCCGCATGGATCAAACCGACCATGCCTTCGGCCACGAGATCGTCCAGGTCCACGGGGTTGTCGGCAAAACGCAAGGCCTGCGACCACACCTGCCGCGCATGGCTGCGCAGCAGAAGCTCCAGCGCGCGCCTGTCACCTTCGTCCTGCCAGCGCCGGATCGCATCGCGTTCGGTATCGGCGGTCAGAAGCGGTTCGCGCAATGCTGCCTGAAGGGTGCTTATCACGATGACTACCTGCATATACTACAAGCATACTCATACATAGATAAGCGTATTCACAAAGTTATATATGGTTAACGCAAGATTAAAGCGCAGACAGATGTCAAATGCGCAACTCTTTCTGACTGCCGCCATCGCAGGATCTGGCGAGATGGCCATCAAGTTCTGCACTGACGCGCCTTGCAACCTGTGCCAACCAATCCCCGTAGCCGCAGGGCCCACCGGAAAACAGCATCAGCCCGACAGGGATCCGGTCGGGTGCCGTGAAATTGCTGTCCAGATCCCGCAGGTAATTGAGCAGGCGGGGACAGGTCAGGAAATCGGGCCGCAGAAAGAGACCGCTGGTATCGCTGCGCGCGGATCGCGTACCGGCCCAATAGGTACACAGCCCGGCAGCAAGCCCCACGCGAAACTGCGCGGGCACCAATCCAAGATGCATGAAACCCGAGCCACCGATCATCGCGTGATAGGATCGGGCCATGGCGTAAAGCGCGTCGGTTTCCCTTGCGACCGGGAAGGCCCTGCTACGAATGACACCCAGCAACGCCTCGGCGACCAGCACGCCCACATCATAAGAGATTTCGTCATCCAGCATCGGCCTGGACAGCAGATCCGCCTCGCGCACGACGACAAGCGATCCGGCAGGCACGTCGATCGACAATTCCTCGACCAGCACATCGCCGATCGGAAGCTCTGGCAGAAGCTCGGTATCGTCGGTCATCAGGAAGCTGCGATCCACACCGGAGGTGGCCCCGAGGCACACCATCCGCAGGGGCAGCAAAGCAGCCATCGCGCGCTGCAGACGGCGGGCACCCGGCCCCTGGCCAAGCTTGACATCGCCCTGCCAGATCAATTCCAGAAGTCGGTCTTGTCGCATGCAGAAAATCCACCATCCCATACCCCAGCCAAACACATGATAGGTTGACGTTAACGTTTCTTAAAGAATTGAAGTGTTAAGAAAATCTACAATCTGTAGCCAGCATCTGAGGGTTTTCGCTACATATTGTGCCGACGTCTAGAGCGGGATTTCGACTCTGCTGCGGATGGCAAAGAAAAAACCGTACAAAAACAAGGTGATTTTCATTGCATCCAGAGCGAGAGGTTTACGTAAAGGAAAATACGTCAAGGTTGTGTGATCATCACGCGCCTTTGTTGCGATTTAACCATTTGGATACTTGACAAATCTTTTGATACCCATACACGCCCAACGCGCAAAAAAATGGTGCGGCACCACCCTGCGAAGATGGGCTGGCGCGCACGTACCGGTCAGGGCCGATAACAGCTATCAGTCTGAATTTTCTTGCCGGCCGGTCGCGACACCGCCGCCGGGCTGGCTGTCGCCCTGCCCTGCCCCGCCCCGTCCGACGGGCTCGGGATACATCAGCAGCATCGTGATTTGGCGGTTCTCGGGCGCTGTCGGCACAGCCGGATTCAACGGCATGGTATCCGCCAGGCCCGACACCCGCGAAATCCGTCCGGATGCGACCCCGGCTGCTTCAAGTGCGCGCCGGGTCGTGTTGGCGCGGTCCGCCGAAAGCTCCCAGTTGCCGTAATCTGCGCGCGAGGTGAATGGCACGGCATCCGTATGGCCGGTGATGGCCAGCGGATAGGGCAGATCGGTCACCGCATTCCCGATGATCTGGACCAAGGCCAGCATGGCACCATCGATGCGCGCGCTGCCTGACGCGAACATCGGGCGGTTTTCCTGATCCACGATCTGCACCAGCAGACCATCCGGCGTCCTGTCGATCCTGAGGTTGGACCCCAATTCGACCAGCGCCATGTTTTCGTTCACGGCCGCTTCGATCTCATCGGCGACACGGTCCAGCTTTTCGGCACGCGCCACCAGTTCCGCGATCAGTTCGGGATCGGTTTCGACCATGCCTTCCTGGCCGGTGGCCGTGGCCGATGCATCCACATCGCGTTCGCCCTTGTCTTCGGGCAAGGGAAAAACCGAGTATTCAACGACAACGGTGGGATCCAGCTGGCGCGGCGGCGCATCAGGGGGCGACACCGGTTCGTCCCGGCCGAAACTGGGGGGCTGAAGCTGGAAATCCTGACCAGCCACACCGCTGAAAACCCCGTCCGGGCCGAAGACCTGCCCATCAAGCATGCCCCGACCACCGATGATGTCGGATGCCTCGGTCGGGGTGAAAAATTCGGCCAGCCCCTGCAGCTTCTTGTCATCCGCCGCCGACACGATCCACAGCATCAGGAAAAACGCCATCATGGCGGTCATGAAGTCCGCATATGCGACCTTCCAGCCCCCTCCGTGGTGGTCATGATCCCCGTGATCATCGCTTTTCTTGATGACAATGATGTTCTTGTCAGCCAATGATCCACACCCTTCAGGCTGGCAACATCAGTCTGATCCAGCCCGTTTTGCGCGGCTCGATCAAACTGGTTGAATGTTCAGGAAATGCTCTGGTTTTCCTCGGCATCCGAATTCCCGGCACCCGCATCGCCCCTGTCGTATTTTCCGAAGCCGACCCTGCGGGCATAGTTCGCCTTGCGCTCGGAATAGCTGGGGGCGACCAGGGGCATGTCTTCAGACAGACCGAACATGGCGCGATATGCCGCCTCGGTCAGCCCATGCTCGGCACCCAAGTGACGCTTGAGCATCTTGAACCCCTTGCCGCAGCACAGACAGAACACCTTGTCGGTGGTGACGGCCTTGTCGATCGGGATCGCAGGCTCGGTGCGGGCAAGGGCCTTCACGGGCGCGTTGTCCGCAACCGGGGCTGTCTCGGCCTCGCTGAATTCGCTGCGCAGCCGTGCCACGAGCGCAATGATATCGTCGGCGGACACATCGGTCCGTGACGCATAGGCAGCGGCGACAGCAGCAAGCATGTCCGCCTTTGGATCGGTTTTGGTCATTGGATGCCCTCTACTGTGGGAAAGCCTTTCCGACCACAATGATTGACGCTCGGACTACGTGCAGTCGTCAGGCTTCATCGACGGAACATCGAATTCTTCGATCATAGGCATGGATAGA
The DNA here is from genome assembly GCF_048006315.1 of Seohaeicola sp. Taxonomy (GTDB): domain Bacteria; phylum Pseudomonadota; class Alphaproteobacteria; order Rhodobacterales; family Rhodobacteraceae; genus Seohaeicola. Next base: position 2,015,455 of record NZ_CP180350.1, read on the forward strand.
TTTGCATAGTTTGGGGCGAAAGACAACTGTTCTTTAGATAGGCAAGCACTGGAAAGCAAAAAAGTCCAGCAATTTCAGGTTGTTTAAAATTCAGAAACCGCTTTGGGGTTGAGCATCAAAGACTTTAAGGGTTATCGATAAGGAAGTGGCCGAGTTTTTCGACAGGCAAATTCGGCCCACGCTTTCAGCGGCGAAACGCAACCTTGCATCGTGTTTCAATAGTGATTCCGGTTCATGACCTTCACGAGAAAAACAGATCCGGGAGTTGTTCACAGATGGGGGAATTGCCAGAGCTTGCCGTCGTCAGGGAAACGGATGATGTCCTCGCGCGCAGCCTCTCGACCCAGATCAAGACACTTGGCGTCAAGACCGTTTCGATCAGCAAGGACTATTGCCCCGCCATCTTCACCGAAGGCGCCCTGCGCGATGCACCAGCCGTGGGGATCCTGATCGTCGGTATAAGAGATGCCATCCTGGGCCCGGCGCAGATTGCCGAATGCCGCCAGCAGCTGCCCGACTGGCTGATCATCGTCATCGACCACATCGCGGATGAATACAGCTCTGCCGATGCGCTGACGGCCGGGGCAGATGATGTGCTGCGCATGCCCCATCCACCGCGCGAATTCGCGGCGCGCCTGTCCCTTCGCATGCGGCAGGCCGGAATGATGGACGGTGGAACGCCGCCCGAAACGCCCCTATTCTCTCAGGCACAATTCACCCCGGTAGAAAGTCAGATCCTGCGCATCCTGAATGCCAACAAGGGCGAGATCGTGACGCGCAACCAGCTGTCACAGCAACTGGATCAATCGGACTGGCTTTATGGTGACCGCAAGTTCGATGTGCACATCACCAAGATCCGCAAGAAACTGCATGCCACCTTCGGCGAACGGTACCTGGTCCAGACCATCCGGTCCAAGGGCTACCTCATGCAATCGCCCGACGGGTCCGACGCGTCTTAGGCAAGCCTGCCCGGCGGGTCCTATTCCGTTGCATCCGCGCGGGCCATCGTCGACATGAGGTCAAGTGCGGCATCCGCCCCAAAGCCTGAATCGTAGGTAGACGCCGTACGCAACGGATCACGATCAAGTGCGGTTGCGAAATGGCCGGTTGCAACCATCATGGCGACAAGCACCACGACCGCGACATGCACGGATTTGAAAAGCCTGCGCCTGGGACGCGCGGCCGCCACGGGGGCAGATGGGGCAAGGGGGCGGATTTCTTCCGGTTTCGCAGCCACCGGCGCACCGAAGGACACGAAAACGCCCCGCACCGTCACCGTAACCTGGCAGTGATGCGGCTCGCGCATGTATCGGTCGATGACGGCCTGCGGAAACAGATCGACGGGTATCTCGAACAGGGCCGCCTTATCGGGCGACCACGCCGCCAACAGGGAACGTGGCAGCACGAACCGCGCGAAATCATCGCGGCATCCGATGCGTGCCACCACGATCGCAGGCTCAGTGCCCTTCGCTTTGTCCGGCGCGATGACAAGGCGCACCTTGTCGCCGACGCGCGTCAGGCGGCCATCGACAAAAGTGCATTCCTGCCGCTGCGCCGGTGTGGGTGCCGCATAGCCCGAGGGCAAGGACAGATGCGTGATGAATGCCGCGGAACGCGGCGACATCGGGCTTGTTGCCGTCGCTGACGGAGACGTCCGGGGCGCCTTGGCCTTTCGGGCAACCCGTCGCTTGCCGACAGCCGCACGGGCCAGCATGTCCGGGTCCAGCCCTTCGTCCCGGGCAAAGCGGTAGTTGATCGCGTAGTCCGACGCCAGTTCGGCAAGGTTCGGGCTGTCGGCCACGAATGACAACAGCTGCTGCTCTTCCGAAAAGAGAACCTTGCGCGTGGGATACCCCTCGACGCGCGGCGCAACATGAAGATCCTGCGGGTGCAATCCATGCAGGGTCGCGATCCGGCCCAGCACACGCAACAGTTCGCTGCGGTGATGGACCGCCAGATCGCAACCTCCGCCGGGTGTCAGACACACGGCCACCTGCATGTCGGCAGGCCAACCGGACAGCATCGCGGCGACCGCTTCCTCTTCAAGCAGGTATACAAATGTGCCCGAACCGCTCATGCCACCAACCTCTGTTTGATTTTATACATGTCTATTCTTGTTTATTATTGTGTAAATGTCAATTATACGGAAAGAAAAGATATTGGCAGCGGGCCGCGTGCTGGACCCGGCTCTGCGCAACTATGGCGGGTGGTGCATGACGATCTTTCTTGGGCTTGCAATGGTTTTCGGGCTGGTTTTCGGCGGCTTCATGCTGTCGGGCGGCAAAATGGACATCGTGCTTTACGCACTTCCCTACGAAGGCATGATGATCGGGGGCGGGGCGATTGGCGCCTTCGTGGTCGCCAACTCGACCACGGTGCTGAAGTCGTCCCTGCGCGGGTTGGGGAAGGTCGTGAAGGGTCCCAAGTTCAAGGCCACGCATTACGAGGCGCTTCTGAACCTGATGTATGAGCTGGCCCGGCTCTACAAGACCAAGGGCATCATCGCCTTGGATGAACATGTCGAGAAGCCGCAGGAAAGCAGCATCTTCCAGCGCTATCCCGCGATCCTGAGCGATCATTTCGCGACAGAGCTGATCACGGACAGCTTCCGCATGCTGTCGATGCAGTTCGATGACAAATACCAGACCGAGGACGTGATCAACCGCAAGATCAAGAAACATCACCGCGAGGCGCTGGCCTCGGCCGGGGCGATCCAGACGATGGCGGACGGGCTACCGGCAATCGGCATCGTCGCTGCGGTTCTTGGCGTGATCAAGACGATGGCCTCGATCGACCAGCCGCCGGAGGTCTTGGGCAAGATGATCGGCGGCGCGCTGGTGGGAACCTTCCTGGGCGTGTTCCTGGCCTATTGCATGGTGCAGCCGATTTCGGGCCGCCTGAAGCAGATCGAGGATGAGGACGAAGCCTTCTACCTGATCATCCGCGACATCTTTGTCGCGATGGTGGCGAACCACCCGCCAAACATCTGCGTCGAGATCGGACGCGGGAACATCCCCAGCAACAAGCAACCCGACTTCTACAAGGTCGAAGCCGCGCAGAAAGAGCTTCCGGCGATATGATGCAGGGCCCGGCCTTCGCGGGACTCCGCGCCCTTGTGATCGCAGTTGCCATGGCTGGCGCGGGTACTGATGCGATCGCCGCAGGCGGGACGCCCAAGGACACGCCCGCACAGGCAGAGACGCCCTTCGGCGGCCAGGCGATACCGCTGGGCGCGCCACGGCCCTCTGTGTCGGTCACGCCCCCGGCGGATCGCAACGCCTTTCCGGCGGACATCATGGCACGCATGCGGGCTGCGCTGGTCGATGGGGCAGGCAGCTTCAGGGTGCGGACCGTCGACAGGCAAACGCAGAATGACTGACAGGCTTCGCACACTGTCGCTGCTTGAAAGGCTCAGACGGCACGAGATGGCCGCCGAGGCCCGCGAACTGGCAACATTGCGGGCACATGTCGCCGTGCTGGAAAGAACGCGATCCGATCTTCTGATGCGCCTCAAGACCGAGGCGCGGACCATCACGCTCGAGTCAGCCCCCTATGTCGGGTCCTATATCCGCGCGATCCGCAACGAGGTGTCGCAGATCGACAAGGCGCTGGAAAAGGTCGCCCCGCGGATCGAAGCGCTGGAACAAACGGTGCTTGATCAGTTTCGCGACATATCGACCATCCGGCTTGCGCTTGATCAGACGAAGCAACGCCTCCGCCAGGTTCGCGAGGCGCATGAGACCAAGGAAGCAGATGCGCTGACGCTGATGCGCTGGACCGTGCGGCCATAGATGCCCTGCCCCGGCGCAAAGCCGGACAAAGCAACTGGCAGCCTGTCGTGAAGCGCCCAAGCGCCGCGGCGCGCTGTCCACCCGGTTCGACCCCCAGATGAACCGGCGGCCTTGCCAAAGGGAGGATACTGCCCCCGGAAACGAGACCCTTGGGGCTGCCCCTCATGGCGGCGGACAGCTCTGACCACGAACAGGCGAATATCGGCCATCAGCCGATTTGCGCAACAGAGCCCCGCCACGGCAATCGTCGCGGCGGTCATGTCGTCAGCCTCTGGTCACGGAAGCACCTGCATCCCGAGAAGGCTTTTGGGCGCTGTCCCTGGCGATCATGCCCTTCATGATGACGCCCATCACCTGCACGCGGCCCCAGCGCGGCAACATTGCCAGCGACCAGCCAAGGAACTTGGCAAGAAAACCCGGCCTGACGGTGGTCCGTTTCCCCAAAGCGGCGAGTGCGCCGCGCGCGACCATTTCGGGTGTGGCTGCCTGCCCCACCTGCATGCCCGCACGGGCGGCAAATCCGGTGCCCACCGGGCCGGGGGCGACCGACAGGACACTCACGCTATGGGGGCGCATCTCGGCCGCGATGCCTTCGGCAAAGCTCTGAACAAAGCCCTTTGTGGCGGCATAGGTGGCCGACAGGGGCGCGCCGTTGAACCCCACGAGCGAGCCGAACAACACCAGCCCGCCACGTCTTTGCGCGGCCATGCGCTGCCCGAACCCGAAGGACAGTTCCACCACCGACCGACAATTGAGATCGACCATGTTGACCTCGCTCAAGACATCCCGATCAAGGAATGCCCCGATCGACCCGAACCCGGCTGCGGCCACCACAAGCCCTATCGGCGCGGTCTCGGTCTGGCGCATCAGCTCTGGTACTGCCAGGGGATCCGACAGATCCATGGCCAGCACGCGCACATCGACGCCGAAACGGGTGCCCAGATCCAGTGCAAGTTCCTGCAACACGGGGTCCCTTCGCGCAACGAGGACCAGGTCGAAGCCCTGCTCTGCCAATTGCAGGGCGAAGGCGCGGCCGATGCCGTCGCTGGCCCCGGTGATCAGGGCCGTCGGGCCGAAACGGCGCTTGAGGACATTGTCGTTACCTGTCGTTCCGGTCATGATGGATCGCCCTTTCCCGTGGCGTTGATGTCATTCGCCCGCAAGGCGAAGCGGCGTTATTTCTGGTTGACCGGCGACCGGGTGACCTGCCCCCGGTTTTCGCCGTGAAACGGTCAAGGCGAACATCTGCGGGGTGAAGGCAAAGGCAAGCGTCACCGCAAGCGCCACGCCGCCTGCCACAGACATGGCGAAGGGCGGCCAGAACCCTCCACCGTCAAGGATCAGCGGAAGGAACCCGCCAAAGGTGGTGATCGTGGTCGAGGTGATGTGCCGGGCAGAGCCCGCCACCACATCGACCATCGCCGCGCGATCGCCCGCTGACGCGCGCGGGTCTTCCTGCAGGCCAGACAGCACGATCAGGGCAGCGTTGATCGACACCCCGATCGAGCCGATCACCCCGATGATCGCATTGATCCCGAAGGGATAGTCGAACACCGCCAGCGCCAGCATCGACAGCCCCGCGGACAGCCCTGCAACCGTGAAGGCGATCAGTGTCAGGCGGAACGAGTTGAAGGTCATCACCACGACCGCGATCGACAGGGTGATGATCAGGCCAAGGGGCGCGATCAACGCCTGCACGGTCGAGTTGCGCGCGTCACTGTCGCCACCGGTTTCAAGTCGGATTCCGTCTGGCGGGGCGTAGCCGTCCGCCTCCAGCAGCGCCATGGCCTCGGCCAAGGCCACGGCGGGCAAGACGTCGGGCATCAGAAAGGCCTGCACGGTGTTCACCCGCTCACCATTGCGCCGGGTGATCGTGCTTTCGGACGGCTCCAGCTGCAGGGTGCCCAAACTTGACAGCGGCACGGCAGGAAACTGGCCCGCACCTGCGACATGCGCCGAACCCGGCGGCAGGATCGGCATGTCACCGATGGCCACCGGATCACCGCGCAGCCCGGCGCCCAGTCTCACGCGCACAGGCAACTCCTCGGTCCCCTCCAGCAGCGAGCCGCCCGTGACGCCTTCCAGCCCCGCCTCCATCTGCCGTGCGACCTGGCCCAGATCAAGGCCCAGCAGGCGCGCGCGGGCCTCGTCCACTTCCAGCGTCAGCTTGGGCGAGCCACCAGAAATGCCGGTGCGTACCATGGCCACGGTCGACACCTCGGCCAACAGCAGCCGCAGGTCGTCGCCCGCCCGGTGCAGCGCGTCGATATCCTGACCCACAAGGCGCAATTCCACCGGCGCATTGATCGGCGGGCCTTGGGTCAGGCTGCGGATGACAAGGCGCGCCTGCAGATAGGCGGGCGGCAGCGTGATCTGAAGATCGCTCAGAAGCCGTTCGGTCGCGACAGGCGATGCGGTGCGGATCAGCGCCTGCGCAAAGGCGGGTGCCTGATCGCGGCCGCCGACCATGTTGTAGTAGAAGGCGGGTGCCGACCGACCCATGACCCATGCGACGTCCATGATATCCGACTCGGCCGCAAGTCGCGCGTCAATCTCGCGGACAACGCGCATCGTCTCGGCAATGCCGGTGCCGGGTGGCAGATCCACTTCGATGTGGAACTGGTCACGATCGACCCCTGGAAAGAACTGTGGTGTCAGTGTCGGCAGCGACAGGAAACCGATCACCGGCAGAACCAGCGACAGTGCCACAGTGCGAAGCGGATTGGCCATCGACAGGGTCAACAGCGCGCGAAAGCCGCGCATCAGCAGGCCATCGCGCGCGGGCTGGCCATCGCCCATGCGCAGCCAACGCCCGGCGATGGCGGGGGTGATCGTGATGGCCACGACAAAGGACCAGGCCAGCATGACGATCACCGAGATGGCGATGGAGCCGACGAAATCACCAGCCGGACCCGGCAACAGCAGAAGCGGCAAGAAGGACAGGATCGTGGTGATGGTCGAGGCAGCCAGCGGCATCGTCAGCCGGCGCACCGCCCCCGCGACCGCCTCCAGCCGGGTCAGACCCGCGCTCAGACGCTTGCCCACCTCGTCCGTCATCACGATGGCCGCATCGACCAGCAGGCCCAGCGCCACGATAAGGCCGGTGACACTCATCTGATGGATCGGTACGGCCAGCGCATTGAGCGTGGCAACCGAGGCCAGCGATACGACAGGCAAAACCATCGCCACGATCAGCGCCGATCGCCAGCCCAGCGTGACGAACAGGACCGCCACGACCAGGACAACGCCGACAAGCATGTTCATTCCGACTTCGGCCAGACGCTCCAGCGTATAGCGGCTTTGGTCAAAGACGGTTTCGATCGACAGGCCCCAGGGCAGTGCCTCGGCTTGTGCATCGACGGCGGTACGGATGTCGTCCGTCCATCGATCAACCTGCAAGCCCTCGCTCAGTTTGGCGGAGACAAGGATCGCGGGCTGGCCCTGAAACAGCGCGGCCTCGGCCAGCGGCAGGCGCGGGCCGCGGGTGATCCGGGCGACATCGCCCAGAAGCGTCACACGGCCCGCTGCATCCTCGCGCAGGACCACCGCGCGCAGACGGTCAAGCGAAGTGATCTCGCCGGTGATGCCCAGCACCAGATCGGTCTCGTCGCCGCGCAACCGGCCCGCCTGCACCTTGGCATCGGCCGCACGGATCGCGGCGGACACTTCATCGGCGGTCAGGCCAAGGGCGGCGGCCCGATCAGGGGTCAGCGTGACCAGAACTTCCTCTTCAGGCACCCCATGGAGGTCGACAAGGCTGGTGCCCGGCACGCGGCGCAGCCGGTCGGCCAGCGCCTCGGCCTCACGGGCGGCACGCGTCAGGCTGAAGCCTTCGGGCATGGTCAGGGCGAAGATCGCGGCATAGCCGCCCGCGCCGTCGCTGTCGAAATCAGGCTCCAGAACACCCGCCGGAAACTCCCGCTGCGCATCCGTCACCGCATCGCGGACCTGCGCCCAGAGCTGCTCGATGGTTTCAGGCGGGACGGTTTCGATCAATTCGACCGAAATGACCGAGATGCCGGTGGAAGAGGTCGAGGACACTTCGGCGATCTCGGGGATCGTGCGCAGTTCGGTCTCGATCTTGGCGGTCACCAGCGCCTCGACCCTTGCCGGGTCCGCGCCGGGAAAGACGGTGGTTATCGTGGCGAAGATATTGGTGATGGTCGGGTCTTCCTGCCGCCCGATGGACACCAGTGCCGACATGCCCGCCGACAGGATCACAAGAAGCGCCAGCAACACAAGACGCGGCTGGCGAAAGAAGACCGTGTCCATGGCGCTCACTCCCCGGTATCGGCGGCGAATTGGGCCAGCACAAGCTGACCGGGGGCAACGCGGTCGGGAGCCTCTGCCACGATCCGCGCGCCGGGGGGCAACGCACCGCGCAAGAAGACGCGCGCGCCGTCGCTGTGGATCACCTCGACAGCCGCAGGCAGCGTGCGGTCACCCTGGGCTGTCGTCTCGACAGCCATGACCGACCATGCGCCCCGCACGCCTTCCCGCAAAGCGGACAGCGGCGCCCAGAATCCCGGATCATCGATACGCTGCGTCAGCATCAGCGCCACCGTGTCGCCCAGCACAAGGGTCGCATCGTCTGGCAAGGTCAGCACGACGGACCGGCTGCGGGTGTTCGGGTCAAGATCCGGCCGGATCTGGCGGATGGAAGCGGCAAGGACGCCGCCACTGCTTTCGACGTCAACGGTGCTGCCCACGGACAGCCCAACGGCCAATTCGGGCGGCAATCCCACCCGTGCCCGGGCGGGTGCGGTATCAAACAGGACCATCACCGTCTGGCCCGCCGCTGCCGTCTGCCCCGGATCGGCCATCCGCGCGCCGATGCGGGCGGCAAAGGGGGCCGTCAGGATCGATTTCTCCAGCCGCACATCCACCCCGGCGATACGGGCGCGTACCGCCGCCATGCCAGCCTCGGCGCGGGTCAGCGCCAGGCGCGCATCGTCCTGTGCGGCGACAGAACGAAAGCCCCGTGCAGTCAGCGCGTCGTTGCGCGCCAGTGTCAGCCGCGCAAGTTCGGCATCAGCGGCCAATGCGGCCAGCTCTGCCTCAAGCGCCGCGCGTTCGGGGATCAGGGCGCTGGTGTCCAGTTGCGCCAGGACTGCACCTTCAGCAACAACATCGCCCTCATCGACCAGAACCTGCATGATGCGGCCGCCAAGCTCGAAACCCAGATCGGTTCGCGCCGCGGCCTCGACCTAACCCGTGAAACGGCGGGTCACGGTATAGCCTTGGGCCAATTCGACAGTCATCACGCCGACTGTCGTGCGCGGGGCCATTTCGATCCGAACCGCCACCCCTTCGGCAGAGACAAGAGAAAACCCGGCTACGACCGCAGCCGCCGCTCCACCGCAAACCAGAAGAGTTGCCGCCAAGGTGAGGCCTTGACGCAGCAGTCTTCGGAAGCCTGATGTCACTTGGTCGGTCATGAGGGGTATACTCCACTAAAGTTAGATGTCCTTACATAAGTTAGAATCACTTAGTTTGACAAGAGCCCTTCGCGAAGTGTCGTCATCCACGACACCGATGCGCCGGCGTCACTTGCCCGGCAGCAGCCGCATCCGCTGGCCGAACACCCTGGCGACAGACTGCGGGAACCCTCACACGACACGCCCGCGTTCAAGCCAGATCGAATGAACCTCGGACCAGTCAGGAGCCTGCTGCGCCAGGTAGCCCACGACTTTTCCCGTCGCGATGCTGGGAAAAAGGCGCATGGCTTCAAGATGCGGACCGGCGGTCAGATAGGCCCGCATCGCGTCTTGATCGGTCCAGACCGAAAGCGTGTGATGAACGCCGTTGATCGTGCGCGCATCCGCCGAAATGTTGCCGGGCGCTTTGCGCGCCTGCACCATGGACCTTATCGCATGCGACCAGAATGAAGGGATGTGCCAGACCCGCCGCACTTGCAGGCCGGTGATGGAAACGTAGACATCTTGTGGCATCGGTGCCTCTTTCACGGACAAGCGGTCTGGTCCGCTCGCCACGCAGGCAAGCGCTGTTGTTCGGCAGGGTGATTTCGTTCAGTCTGGCGCAGCGGTTGATCGGACACGGCCATGCCGCCCGTGCGCTTGTACAGATATGTGATAGGTGCTAACTTACGTCAAGAAGAAAGTATCTACCACTTACTTTCTAGGAAGAGCCAAACGAAATGCCCAAGAAAACCGACACCGTCGTTGCGCCGCCCAAAGTTGTCCCCAAAGCCGCGTATCACCACGGTGACCTTCGGGCGCAACTGATATCGGCCGTCCGCGAACTGGTTGAGACGCACGGACCAGATGGGTTTTCCGTGGCCGAAGCTGCCCGGCGCGCCGGTGTCAGCTCGGCTGCGCCATACAAGCATTTCAAGGACCGCCCCGAGATTCTGCGCGGCGTGGTCAGCGAAGCCATGGACAGGATCCGTGCAGCCATGGAAACCGGCGCGGCAAAGCACGCTTGCGGTTCGCTTGAGGCGGTGTCGGCCGTGGGACAGGCCTATGTCGATTTCGCAAAGGCCGAACCCGGCGTTTTCCGGCTTGTGTTCAGCCTGACCGAAGGACACGAAAACGCGCCAGAGCTTCTGGCCAAGGGCGAGAAATGCTTTGGCGTTGTTGTGCAGACCGTTGCCGCCTGCCTCGACCTGCCGCCCGACGCCGCTGATGTACAACGCCGTGCCTACATGTTGTGGTGCTTTGTCCACGGACATTCGTTCCTGACCATCGACATGAAGCATACCGTTGCCAGCACCGAGATCGACGACTGGGATTACTTGATGTCCGTCAGCCGCGCGATCCTTGCCGCTCCGGCGCAAGCATGACGCCCGGCCATAGGCCATTGCCCGGATCGGCGCCCCGTCGACGCGACCATCGGGTTTCCAGGTGTGGCATGCGCTGCGTCTCGAAGCTGTGAATGGCTTGATGCGGGATCAGGTCATCCATACCCGCGTCCAGTGGTCTTTCTCAGATTGGGTCTTCGCCGGAATATCGGCGGCGATGATCATTGCCTTCGTGGTCACGGTCGCCATCTGGGCAGTGGACCCCAGATTGATCGACGGCATGTCCGTCTGGGCGAAACCCCTGAAGTTCGAGCTTGCCCTGGCCGTCCATGCGGCAACACTTGCCATCGTGGCATCCCTGCTTGGCCCAAAGGTCCGGGCAGGTGTCGCCATGCAGTGGATTGCCCGCGCGTTCCTGTTGGCTTGCACAATCGAGATGGGCTGGATCATTTTCCAGGCCGCGCAGGGCCAACATTCACATTTCAACGAAAGCACGGCCTTTCACCGCGCGATGTTTTCCGTGATGGCCTTTGCCGCAGTCATCATTACCGGGGCTGCCGCAGCAGTTGCATGGGTCGCGTGGCGCGATCCGGATTTCGCTGCGGGAAAGACACTCAAGACAGCCATCCTTCTGGGCCTCATCGGCGGCACGATCTTGACCCTCGTGACGGCCTTTACGATTGGCGCCAAGGGAAGCCCCTATGTGGGTGAGGTGCCTCTTCCGACATCTCGCATGATGTTCACCGGCTGGTCACTCATCGCGGGGGATTTGCGCGTTTCCCATTTCCTGGCGACACATATGATGCAGGCTGTTCCGCTGGCGGCGGTTATGGCCGTCAGTGCGCGCATCGGGCCTCGTGACCGGGATGTCGTACTTGGATTTGCGGCCTTCTGGACAATCTGGACGCTGATCGAGTTCAGCCTTGCCCTGTCCGGCAAGCCTGCGATTTTTCTGCTGCTTCATTCTTGAACCTCTAGCAACAAATCCAGCTTCTGACGGAATGCGCCACTGCACGCGGCTTTGACATGTCGCAAGGGCGGCTGGTTGCCCGATCGCAGAACCGTCGGAAGCCGTCCCAAATCAATTTAAAATCAAGGTGTTAATCTCGCAACGGCGATTGATCTGTCGCGGTGCGGTGGGGCGTGGTTTTGCGAGGACCGCAAATGCCGACATGCAGATCTGCCACCCCCCAAGAGGAAGCTTGCATCGCTAAGTAAGTGATGCTAACTCTAGGGAAGGACAAGTTAGTGATTCTAACTTAATAAGGCAAACCCTTGAAAAACATCGAAACGATCAACGCCAAACCCCAGGAGCTACAAAATGAAACGCGTAATCATGACAGCAGTTACCGCCGCAATGTTCGGCTCCATTGCCATTGCCGATGGGTCGGCCCCAGACAAGGCAATCGGAACCCGTTCTGAACCTGCCTTCGTCCACGTGGATGAGCGTGACCGTGGCATCAATGGGAAAGTGACAGTCTACGTCTTTGGCAGGCACTTCGGTCAAAGCGATCACACCTTCCCCCAACGGTAACGTCTGGTCCGAGCAAACGACTGAACCATCGGGGCTTTGGTGAACAACTCCACCAAAGCCCGTTTTACTGGAAACAGGGGGCTTCTCGGCGCATGCGGGCCAGTCTCGGTCTGGATGGTCTGCCCTCGCAGGTTCCGGGCGTTCATCACCTGAACCTGGCCCACCGCGAAAGGGTCCGGTCCGGGTTTTGCACCGCCGCTCAGGGCCAGTCGGCATAGGATTGCGTTCGACGCGTATCGGCCCCCTTTTCGTTGTCGCGCAGGGTGCGACGCCAAGCGCCAGGACGAACGCCATAGATGGCCTTGAAAAAATTGCTGAACTGGGCGGCCGAGCGGAAACCCAGAAACTCGGCGATCTGGTCGAGCGTCATTGACGACCTTTCCAGCAGAACCTGCGCCTCGTATCCAAGGCGTTCATGGATCAGCCTCAGCGGGGCCTTTCCCAGGGTGCGATGACAGATGTCATGCAGGCGATCCGCGGACATGTTCAAGGTTTCGGCATAACGCGCAACTGACCAGCGGTCGCGAAAATGCGTCTCCAGCGCCTGTCGGAATTGCTGCAGGATCAGCGATGGTCGCGCCCCGGCCTGGCGCAGATCGTCCGGGCGGGCGGTATAGCGCCAGAGCATCACAAGGATCACGCGGACCTGTGCCTCGATCACGGTAGCTGATCCAGATGCCCGCCCAGCCGCTTCGCGCAGGATCAGATCGAAGCAACCGGAAATGTCACGATAAAGACTGTCGCGCTCTTCAAGCGGCAGATGCACGACGCGCTCTGACAGGACACGCAGATCAACAGCCTCGGGTTTGACGCCGATCGCGTTCGCAAGTGATGTCTCGCCCATGACAAGATGGCCGCCAACCGTACCTGCCCTTGCGCGGATCCTTTGATTGCGGTCCCATGGTAGCCAGATCAGCGCAGGTCCTGCGAAACTTGTGCTCTTGCCGTCCCGGGTGCTGACCAGCTGACCGCTTTCCAGCAAGATCACCCACCAGCTGCGCGCATGCAGGTCGACCAGCCCGCCCAGAACCTTGTCTTGCAGACCGGACTGAATGACCTCGGCATGAAAGGGAACAGGCTGAGGCCCTTTTGCGGGCTCAGGCGATCCGGGCTTCCGCGTTGATCTGGAGGCAATTCGGGACATTTCACCGGTTTTTGTAAATTTTTCGCCATATTTTCACATTTTTATGCAGTTCCCTACAGATATTTTAAGTTTTGTTGAAAGTGGCGGCGCCGCGCATCGCGACTGGGGAGAGTTGCAGCCGGCCCGCGCCTCGGGGGAGGATACCGGATTGGACGCTGAACGGGTGTTTCAAAGCCCGTCCTTGACATCACCATTCAGGGTGGTGCCTTCGGGCCAGAGCGCGGCTGATGCGGCAGCCAATGCCGCTGCGGCGGCGTTCTGGGATTGGTCGTCTCGTCCGGCGGAAGACCGCGCCGCTCATCTTCGGAATATGGCCGATGCGCTTGACGGCAGCCGCGCGCTTTTGGTGGATCTGGCCGCGCACGAAGTCGGCGCGGCGCCACGCTGGACAGAGTTCAACATCGACCTTGCCCTGCGGATCCTGCACCAGTCCGCCGAACTGCCTTTCCTGTTGGCGGATCGGCACATGCCCCCAGGCGCCGACGGCAGCCTGTCGATCCTGCGCCGACAGCCGGTGGGCGTTGTCCTTGGCATCGCGGCCTGGAATGCGCCGATCACCCTTGCCGTGCGGGCGATTGCAACGCCCATGGCCTGCGGCAATACCGTTGTTCTGAAAGGGTCGGAACATTGCCCTCAGACACATCGGGCGGTCGTCGACATCCTGAACGGGTCGGGCTTGCCGAAAGGTGTGGCAAATGTGGTGACCGCCCTGCCCGACCAGTCCGAACCCATCGTCAATCACCTGATCGCCCATCCCGCCGTCCGTCGTGTCAACTTCACCGGATCGACACGTGTCGGCAGACAGGTCGCCGTGACCGCCGCGCAGTATCTGAAGCGTTGCGTGCTGGAACTGAGCGGCAAGGCCGCGTTGATCGTGCTGGAGGATGCCGATCTTGATGCGGCCGTCGATGCGGCGACGCATGGGGCGTTTTTCAATCAGGGCCAGGTCTGCATGTCGACCGAACGGGTCATCGTGCTTGAGGCCATAGCGGACAGTTTCGTCGAAAAACTGGTCCAGAGGACACGTGGCCTGCGCGCGGCGGATCCGCGGCGTGAAACCGCCCCGCTTGGCACGATGATCCACGCCGCCGCAGCCGAGCGCGTGGCCGCACTGATCCGCGACGCACAGGACAAAGGTGCCGAACTGCTGATCGGTGGCCGGGTCGAGGGCGCGGTGATGCAGCCCGCGGTGATCGACCATGTCTCGTCCAACATGGCGATCTATCACGAGGAAAGCTTTGGCCCTGTCGCCTCGATCCTGCGCGTGCAGGACGAGGAAGAAGCGCTCTCGATCGCCAATGACACCGAATACGGTCTGGCCTCGGCGATCTTCAGCCGGGACACGGATCGCGCGCTTGCCATGGCGGAACGGTTGGAAACCGGGATCTGCCATATCAACGGCTCGACGGTCTACGATGACCCCGCAATGCCTTTCGGGGGGATGAAGGCCAGCGGATACGGACGCTTCGGCGGAGATACCGCCCTGGATGAATTCACTGAATTGCGCTGGATCGCGCTGCATCCCGAAGGAGCGCGACACAGTTTGTGAACAGGTGCCACCAAGAGCACCGACAAGACGACACCAACACCTGACCCTGGAGGAGGATCAAGATGAAACGCAGAACAGCCTTGAAATTCGCGGCGGCCCTGGCACTGACGACCAGCCTTGCCACCGGCGCCGTCAGCGCCGAAACGATCAAGATCGGCGCCGCAGCGCCCAAGACCGGCCCGCTGGCCGGTGGTGCCGCAGTCAGCCAGTGGCCGAACGTGCAGCTTTGGGCGGCACAGGTCAACGAGCGTGGCGGGATCAATGTCGGCGGCACGATGATGCCGGTCGAAGTGATCGAATACGATGACCAGACCAACCCCGGCGAGACGATCAAGGCCATTCAGCGCCTTGCCACACAGGACGAGGTGAATTTCATTGTCTCGCCCTATGGCACCGGCCTTGTCGTCGCGGCCGCGCCGATCTTTGCGCGCTACGGCTATCCGCTGATCGCCGTGTCGGCGATCACCGACCAGCAGCCCGCCCTGTCCAAGCAGTTCCCGGACATGTTCTTCACCCTTGGCACCACCTCTGCCCTGGCCGAGGACACCGTGAAGATCCTGACCGACATGCGCGACGGCGGTCAGCTGGGCAACAAGATCGCCATGGTCAACGTGGCCGATGCCTTCGGGATCGAACTGGCCGAGGTGGCGCGGGGCAAGTTCAAGGAAGCCGGGTTCGAGATCGTCTATGACACGTCCTATCCGCTGGGCACGCAGGATCTTTCGCCCGTGATGAAGGGCGCGAAAGCGGCTGCACCCGATGCCTTCGTGGCATGGTCCTATCCGCCCGACACCTTTGCGCTGACCGAACAGGCGATCATCGAGGATCTGCAGGTGCAAGCCTTCTACACCGCCGTGGCGACCCCGTTCCCCGGCTATGGCGCCCGGTTCGGCGCTGCAGCCAATGGCGTGATGGGGCCGGGCGGCGTCAATGTCGACGATCCCAAGTTCCAGGAATATGCCGCTGCCCACGAGACGATCACCGGGGCAAAGCCTGACTTCTGGGCTTCCGCCACGACCTATGCCTCGCTTCAGATCCTGGAGCAGTCGATCGAAGCAGTCGGGCTGGATCGCAAGGCCGTCGCCGATCACCTGCGCAGCGGCACATTCGATACCGTGCTGGGGCCGATCAGCTTCGACGAGAACAACAACAATCAGGCGTTCTGGACAGTTGGTCAGTGGCAGGATGGTGTGTTCAAGGGCGTCGCGTCGCGTGGTCGCGAGGGCGCTGTGCCCGTGATCCTCAAGGATGGCTGGCAGTAAGACCGGCGTTTCGGGTGCCCCGGTTTCGACCGGGGCACCCATGCTGGCGCGGGGAATGGCGGGAACGGGACGCAGATGGATATTCTGATCACAGGGCTTTTGCTGGGCGGCACCTACGCGCTGATCGCGATGGGGCTGAACCTGCAATATGGCGTGGCCCGCATCATGAACCTGGCCAATGGCGAGATGCTGGTGGCGGGCGGTTTCGCCGCCTTCTGGATGTACACGGGCGGGCAGATCAGCCCGTTCCTGACCATTTTCCTGCTGGCACCGCTGACATTCGCGCTGAACTGGCTGATCTACAAGATCATGCTGCAACCGCTGGTCAAACGCGCCAAGACGCGCGGGCAGCTTGAGACGGACAGCATCCTTGCCACCTTCGGTCTGTCCTTCGTCATGGTCGGGCTGATGCTGATGGTCTTTGGCGGCGACTATTTCAATTATTCCTACCTGGCGCGGCCCATCGTGATCGCGGGCGATACATTCGCGCTGAACCGGGTCGCCTCTTTCCTGGGGGCGGTGGTGATCTGTGGCGCGCTCTACATCTGGCTGAACCGCAGCAGACCGGGCCTGTCGATCCGCGCCATCGCGGTGGCGCCGGAGAGCGCGCGGCTGGTGGGCATCAACGTGGGCCATCTGGCCGCGCTGGCCTTTGCTCTTGGGGGTGCCGTGACAGCGGTCGGCGGCGCACTTTTGTCGACCTACCTGACACTTGATGCGTCAACCGGTGTGATCTTCACGCTCAAGGCCTTGATCATCGTGATCATGGGCGGCGTCGGTGACGTGCGCGGCACCATCGTCGCGGCCCTGCTTCTGGGTGTGGTGGAAACCCTTGTCGCCACTCTACTCGATCCGGGCCTGACGCTGGCGGCGGCCTATACGCTTTTCATCCTGATCCTTCTGTTCCGCCCGCAAGGCCTTTTCGGAAAGAAGCCCACATGACCGGAACGGATATCCGAAACCTCTGCCTTTCTGCGCTGGCGCTTGGCATTTGCGCCCTGCTGCCGCTGTCTGGATCCGGCTACTGGCTGTCGATTGGTGTCACCATCGTGATGTTCACCGCGCTGGCGACAAGCTGGGCGCTGTTTTCGGGCCCCACGCATTACATCTCGCTGGCAACGGCGGCGTTTTTCGGTGTCGGCACCTATGTGACCGGGCTGGGTTTCGAAACCCTGCCGTTCTGGTCGCTGGTGGGGATAGCGGCCGTCCTTGGCGCGGTGCTGGCCGCATTGGTCGGGCTGGCCACGCTGCGCCTGTCCGGCGTCTATTTCGTGATCTTCACACTCGGTCTGGCCGAACTGGTCCGGCAGGTCATCACCTGGGTGCAGAACCGGTCCGGGCAGAAGGGCCTGTATGTGCTGACCGACATTTCCGAGGCCGACATCTACTGGATGCTTCTGGCCCTCGCGGGGGCAGTGTTTCTGGCAGGCTGGCTGATCGGGCGGTCGCGGCTGGGCTTTGCGCTGCGCATCATCGGGGATGATGAAACCGTCGCGGTGCATTCCGGCATCAACACCGCGCTGTCCAAGGTGCTGCTGTTCATGGTGCCGGGGTCGGTCGCGGCCATGACCGGCGCAATCCTGGCGCCACGCTATGTCTATATCGAACCCAGCCTTGCCTTTGCGCCGATGCTGTCATTCCAGGTGGTGATCATGGCGCTGTTGGGCGGGGCCGGACGCCTGTGGGGGCCGCTTGTCGGTGTCATCCCCTTCACGCTGCTGTGGGAAAGCATTTCGTCCAGCTTCCCGCAACAGACAACGCTGCTTCTGGGTGTCGCCTTCCTGGTCATCGTATACCTGCTGCCACGCGGCTTTGTCGGGTTGCTGGACCAGATCCGGCAACGCGCGGCCCCCAAGGATCCGGAGGCTCAGGCATGAACACGCCCGTCCTGTCCCTGCGCAATGTGACCAAACGCTTCGGCGGCCTGGTGGCGGTGAATGCAATGACCTTCGATGTCGCCGAGCATCAGGTGATGGGCCTGATCGGCCCCAACGGGTCGGGCAAGTCCACGACGATGAACCTGATCTCGGGCGCGCTGAAAGTGTCCGGTGGCGAGGTTCTGTTGAGGGGCAGCCCGATCACGACCCTGCCCGCCGAACAGATCAACCGGCGTGGCATCGCGCGCACCTTTCAGCTGGTGCGTCTGCTGCCGTCGATGAGCGTGCTGGAGAATGTCGTGGCGGGGGCCGTTTTCGGCCACCGTCGCCGCTGGGGGCACGAGGCGCGCACCCATGCCGAGAGCCTGCTGGCCCGCGTGGGGCTTGAGGGCAAGGGTCATCTGCGCGTGGGGCAACTGACCTATATCGACACCAAGCGGGTGGAACTGGCGCGTGTTCTGGCCAGCGACCCCAAGCTTCTGTTGCTGGATGAATGGCTGGCCGGCCTCAACCCGACCGAACTGCAGATCGGGATCAGCCTGATCAAGTCGCTGCGCGACGATGGCCGCACGATCATTCTGGTCGAACATGTGATGGATGCGATCCGGTCGCTCTGCGACACCTGCGTGGTCATGGCCTCGGGCACCAAGATCGCCGAGGGCGCGCCGCAGCAGGTCCTGTCCGATCCTGATGTGATCCGCGCCTATCTGGGGGATGACGATGTCTAGAACCGGTGGCCTTGAAGTTCGCAACCTGACGGTCGGCTACGGCAAGCATCGCGCGCTTGACGATGCCTCGGTCACGGTGCGTCCCGGCGAGATCGTCGTGATCCTCGGTGCGAACGGGGCGGGCAAATCGACACTTCTCAAGGCCATAAGCGGGATCTGCGAGGGACAGGTCAAGGGGCAGATCACGCTGGATGGCGAAAGCCTGTCGGGTCTGCCCGCCAACCGGATCCTTGATCAGGGCGTGGCACTGGTGCCCGAGGGGCGCGGCGTGTTCGGCGATCTGACCGTGCGCGAGAACCTGATCCTCGGGGCCTATTCGGCGCGCGCGCGCGAGGATCAGGCGACCAATCTGGAACGTGTCCACAGCCTGTTCCCCAAGCTGATCGAACGCAGCGGTCAGGTGGTGCGCACCATGTCCGGGGGCGAGCAGCAGATGGTCGCCATCGGGCGCGCCATGATGTCGAACCCCAATATCCTGACGCTGGACGAACCCTCGCTGGGCCTGTCGCCTCTCTTGTGCAAGGAGTTGTTCCAGAACCTGAAAAAGGTGCGCGATCTGGGGATCGGCATCCTGCTGGTGGAACAGAACGCCAAGCAGAGCCTTGCCATCGCGGATCGCGGCTACCTTCTGGAAAACGCCCATATCGTGCACGAGGACAGCGCCGCCGCCCTGCGCAACGACCCCGCCGTGCAGGCCGCCTATCTGGGGGCGGGCGGGGCCGCGGCGCCGCATACGCATGACGCGCCACCGGCCGCTGGTGAGGCTGTGCCCGCCGAGGCCGCGCCGCAGGGTTTCACCATCGCACCGCGGCCGATGCAGACCGTGTCCGCCGATGCCATCCTTGGCCGGTCGGTGGCCGATCTGGTGGCTGCGGCCAGCCAGCGCCAGCAATCCGCCGTGACCGAGAAACGCACAACACCGCCCGCGCCATCCGGGCAGGTCCAGAATGACCGCCTTGCCGCGACACTGGACGAGATCGCGCGCGCCGCACAAGCCGCCCGCCGCCCCCGCGTGGTCGAGCGTAGCCGCCCGCAGGATCGCCCAAAGGATCGCCCCACCGGGACAACAGCGCAGACACCGCAGCCGCAAGCTCACACGCCGGCATCTGCGCCGGTCACCATCGAAGTCTACCGCGCCCCGCGCGTCGAAGTCTGGCGACGCAGGCCCGGCGCCGATGACTTCGACCGCACATAGGAGAAACGCAAATGCTGGATTCCCCCCTCTCGAAAACCGTCAAGGGCATGTACGTCGGTGGCAACTGGATCGCCGGTCAGACCAGTTTTGACGATATCAACCCCTCGGACGGATCGCTCTATGCGCGTATCCCCGATGGCGGCCGGGCCGAAACGCGCATGGCGATTGCCGCGGCACAGGCCGCCTTTCCGGCATGGTCGAACCTGATGTTTCAGGAGCGCGCGCATTACATGCTCAAGATCGCCGATGTCTGGGAAAGGCGCGCGCCCGATTTCGTGGCCGCCGCACAGGCCGAAGGTGGCGGCTGGTTCGGCAAGGGCATGTTCGAGGCCGGCTACGTGGCCGAGGTGTTCCGCGCCGCCGCCGGGGTTCTTTACGGCTCCATCGGCGAGGTGCTGCCGTCCGAGCATGGCAAGTTCTCGACCGCCGTACGCTATCCGATGGGGGTGATCAGCGTCATCAGCCCGTGGAACATGCCCGGCATCCTGACCGCGCGCGGCTTTGCCTTTCCCATGGCTGCAGGCAATACCATCGTCCTCAAACCCTCAGAGGATACGCCTTATGCGGGCGGGCTTTTCTTCGCCGAAGTGCTGGAGGAAGCGGGCATCCCCAAGGGCGTGTTCAACGTCATCACCTGTTCGCGCGAGCGCGTGCAGGAGATGGGCGACGAGATGATCGAGAACCCGCTGGTCAAGGGCATCTCCTTCACCGGATCGACTCCCGTGGGCCGTCAGATCGCCGCCAAGGCGGGTGCGCATCTCAAGAAATGCTGCGTCGAACTGGGCGGCAAGGACAGCCTGATCGTGCTGGAAGACGCCGATATGGAGCGTGCGACCAGTGCGGCCAGCTTCGGCAGTTTCATGCATCAGGGCCAGATCTGCATGAGCGTCGAAAAGGTGCTGGTGCAGGAGAGCATCTACGCCGATTTCCTGCGCCAATTCGTGGCGCGGGCGTCCAGGCTCAAGACCGGAGACACCAAGGACAAGGCCAATGTGATCGGCCCGCTGATCAACGAACGACAGGTCGTCCGCGTCAAGCACCAGATCGAAGATGCGCTGGCCAAGGGCGCCAAGGCCGTTCTGGGGGGCCGCGTCTGGGATCGCTATGTGGAACCCACGATCCTGACGAACGTGACCCCCGACATGGCCGTCTGGCGGGATGAGACCTTTGGCCCCGTGGCCGTGGTCGTCCCCTTCAAGACCGATGCCGAGGCGATTGCCCTGAACAATGACACCGAATACGGGCTGTCCGCCGGGATCATCACCCGCAACGAGGAACGCGCCCTGCGCATGGCGCGCCAGCTTGAAACCGGGATGTGCCACGTCAACTGCTCGTCCATCAATGACGAACCGCATGTGCCCTTCGGCGGCTCCAAAGCCTCGGGCCTGGGGCGGCACGGCGGCAAGTGGTCGCTTGAAACCTTTACCGAAACGCGCTGGATCACGCTGGACCGTGGCCACCGCCCCTATCCGCCGGTGTTCTGATGGCCGCTTGGGAAAAAAGCGCCCTTCTGAAGGGCAAGGTGATCGTGGTCACCGGATCGGCCAGCGGCATCGGGTTCGAGACCGCGCGCATCTGCACCGCGATGGGGGCCACGGTGCTGGGCGTGGATGTGACCAAGCGGTTTGACCATGTCGAGGAATTCTACCGCGCCGACCTGTCGGATGCGCGCACGATTGATGCGCTGGTCGATGTGCTGCCCTCAGGCATTGACGGCATCGCCAATATCGCGGGCCTGCCGCCCACGGCGCCTGCGGAAAAGGTGCTGCGGGTGAACCTCTTCGGGCTGAAACGCCTGACATTGGGCTTGATCCCCAAGCTGAACGATGGCGCGTCGATCGTGAACCTTGCGTCACTCGCGGGCTTTGGCTGGCCGCAGGCCGTGGCCGCGATCCGCGCCGCGGAGCAGGCGGACATGGATGATCTGGCGGGTTTCATGCAGCGCCATGACATCACCAATGCAGGCGGGCGCAGCTATTTCTTCTCCAAGGAAGCGCTGATCGCATGGACGCAGGCCAACCGCTGGACATGGCGCGACCGGGGCATCCGCATGAACAGCGTCAGCCCCGGCCCGGTGGACACGCCGATCCTTGGCGATT
Organism: Seohaeicola sp.; assembly: GCF_048006315.1. GTDB lineage: Bacteria > Pseudomonadota > Alphaproteobacteria > Rhodobacterales > Rhodobacteraceae > Seohaeicola. The sequence continues at coordinate 2,037,394 of NZ_CP180350.1, forward strand.
TCATCGAAACGCTGGGCGCGCGCGCCGAGGAAGACATGCGCGTCATGGATCGCCCCGGCCGCGCGAATGATATCGCGCCGGTCGTGGCCTTCCTGCTGTCGGACATGACGACATGGATCCGTGGCACCAATATCCCTGTCGACGGGGGCATGTCGTCGAACATCCTGTGCGAAATGCACGGGCTTACCTGAAGGGGGAGGCTGATATGTCTGCAATTGGCTGGATCATTGTCCTGATCGTCATCGCCGCCGCGCTGATCGCGCTGGCTGCCTGGTTCTATCAACGCGCCACGAACGAGGTGGCACTGGTGAAAACAGGGATCGGGGGCCGCCGCGTCATCATCGACGGGGGCGCGCTGGCCCTGCCCTATTTCCACGAAATCACACGGGTCAACATGCAGACGATCCGCATGACTGTGGCGCGCACAGGCGAGGCCGCCTTGATCACCAAGGACCGGCTACGCGTCGATGTGGGCGCGGATTTCTATGTCTCGGTCACGCCGCAGGCCGACGCGATCACCCGCGCCGCGCAGACCCTTGGCAAGCGCCTGTTCCAGCCGGATCAGTTGCGTGGCCTGATCGACGGGATGATGATCGACGCGCTGCGATCAGTGGCCGCCCGCATGACGATGGACGAGCTGCACGAGAACCGCGCCCAGTTCGTGCGCGAGGTGCGCGAAAGCCTGGCCGAGGCGATGGCCAACTACGGTCTGCAACTGGACTCCGTATCCTTGACCGGGCTGGACCAGACACCGTTTTCCGCGCTGGACGAGAATAACGCCTTCAACGCTGTCGGCATGCGCAAACTGGCCGAGGTGATCGCCAAGTCGAAAAAGGAACGCGCCGAGATCGAAAGCGATAGCGATGTATCCGTGCGCCGCGCCGCGATGGAGGCCGCCAAGCGCAAGCTGGAGATCGACCTTGAGCAGCGCCGCGCCGAAATCGCCCAGGGGCAGGAGATCGAAACCCTGATGGCCGCGCAGCTGGCCGAGGTGGCGCAGCGCAAGGCCGATAGCGAACGCACTGCCGCGCAGGCCCGCATCCGCATGGAGCAGGATATCCAGGCCGCCGATATCGCCCGCGAACAGGCGATCCGCGAAGCCGAGATTGCGCAGAGCCGTGCCCTTGAAGATGCCGAAAGCGCCCGCCAGGTCCAGTTGGCGACACGGAGCCAGGAAGAAAGCCGCGCACAGGCGCAGGCCGATGCCGCCCGCGCCGAGGCCGTGACCGCAGCCGAGGCCGTGCAGACAGCCCGTGCCATGGCTGATGCCGAACGCCGCCGTGCGCTTGCGCTTGTCGCCGCGCAGGAACAGGCCGAAGCTGCCGCAAAACGCGCGGAAATTGCCGCCGCCTCGGACAAGGCAACGGCGGCAGACAAGGCAGAGGCCCGCCTTGCCGAGGCAGAGGCGACAAAGGCAGTGGAACTGGCGAAAGTCGAGGCAGAGCGCGCCCGGATCGAAGCCGAGAATGCCCGTTCCGATGCGATCATCGCGATGGAGCTGGAAAAGGCCCGGCTGGAGGCGATGCCGCGCATTCTGGCCGAGATGGTGCGCCCTGCCGAAAAGATCACCGGCATCAGCATCAACCAGTTGAACGGCGTGGGCGGCACCCGGGGGGAGGGTGGCGAACGCCCCGCATCCCCCGTCAATGCCACGGTCGATGCGATCATGGACATGGCCGTTCAGTTGCCCAGCCTGCAGAAGATCGGGGATCAGATCAGCGCGAACCTTGCGCAGGTCAGCGGCAAGACAAAGCCACGCGACTGAGCCTGCCTTGAAAGAGCCCCGACTGCGGACATGCGGAACGCTGTCGGGGTTCACCGCGCCGGGTTTGCCAGAGGCCGGTTTATCAGCATGACGCAGCCATGTTCGACCTTTCAAGGCCTGCCTGGCCCAGAGCGGCATTCCGGTCAGAACCCTTTACCGCTGGCATGGTCGCTATGTCGCGCATCACGGCCATTCAGGGTCTGGAAGCGCATCCCGGACCCTGTGCGTTACAAATCGGGGCGCAACGTCTGGACGTGACATGGTGCACTGACAGGCCGGCGCGGATCAGGCTTGCGATCCGACCATGTCAGCCTTTCCGGTCAGGACATCCCAGACATAGGCAACACCTCTGGGCGAATGCCTCCTGGTGCGGAAGCAATGCGCCAGCAAGTCTTCGCCGGGCAGAATGTCGTCAAGCCGCAGCACCTGTCCCGTTTCCAGATATGGCGCGGCGATGGCCATCGGCAGCCAGGCCACCGCCGACCCGGCCAGGATGAACTGGATCACCCCTGTGGACAGGCCGGATTCGATCAGCGGATCAAGCCGGATATGGGCAGGGATCGACTTGGCGATATCTTCCCAGAGCACGCGGCCAAAGAAGTTCTGCCGCGGGAAGGTCACCACCTGCAACACCAGGGGCCGGTCGGGTGACGCGTCCAGCAGCGCTTCGCGGGTTCCCGGGCTGGACGTCACGGGGATCAGCCGGTCGCGCGTGATCAGCGACCGCTCAAGCCCCGGCACCTGCCCGAACAGCGGGCGGCGCTCGGTCTCGTAGGCAACCATGATGTCGACCTGCCCGGTCAGCAGCAGCGCGACCCCATCCTCGGGATAGGCTGACTGCAGCTTGAGCAGCAGCCGGTCTTCGTTCTGGCCAACCCGCCCCAGCAAAAGCGAAGGCAGGATGGAGGTGAGGATACTGTGCTGCGCGGCGACCACCACTTTCGATGTATCGCCCTGACTGGCCTGCAACTCGGACCGCAGGTGGCGCAGGGTTGCCGCGACATCATGCAATGTCGGCATGAGGCTGGCCATTTCACGCGACAGGCGCAGCGGGCGATTGCGGCGGTTGACCACCTCGGCACCGAACCAGTCTTCGATCGCGGCGATCCTGCGGGAAAAGGCGGGTTGCGTGACATTGCGCGCCTCGGCTGCCTTGGACAGCGATCCCTTTTCCTCGATCGCAATCAGATCGTCGATCCAGCCGATATCCATAGCAGCCCCTCTTTATGCACATCTTGCATGCTAATTCAAGAAATCGGCATTATTAAAGCCTGTTTCACGCGCTTAACATGAGCGAAAGCAACAAGAGGTTAACAGCGTGAGGGCCATGCCACACAAAACCGGACTGCCCTGCGCAGCAAAGGCGCACCATCCGCACCTGCCCGGTGCGGGTCGGGCCAGACGTCGGATGACCTGACGCATGGCGGGCTGGCTGATCCTTGGATACGTTCTACTGACCCTGGCGGCAGGCGGGGCCATCGCCTATGTCATCGGCGCGGGATCCGTCATGACCTTCATCGCCTTGGGTCAAGCCGATTATCTGGCGATCCTCCCGCAGCGGATGTTCAGCCAGCTGGATGTCTTTGCCTTTCTGGCCATGCCGCTTTTCATCCTGACCGGAGAATTGATGAACCGCGGCGGCATTGCGCGGGCACTGATCGATTTCTCGATGTCCATCGTGGGGCGGCTGAAGGGCGGGCTGGGGCATGTGAACATCCTGACCTCGGTCTTCTTTGCGGGGATCAGCGGATCGGCGGCGGCCGATGCGGCGGCACTGTCGAATACGCTGGTTCCGCAAATGCAGCGGCAGGGCTATTCGCTGAACTACGCTGCGGCCGTCACCGCGGCATCATCGATCATCGGGCCGATCATCCCGCCTTCGATCATCCTGATCTTCTACGGCGCGCTGATGAACACGCCGATTGCCGCGTTGTTCGCGGCAGGCGTCCTGCCGGGACTGTTGCTGGCGGGTGTCCTGCTGCTGGTCAACGGGATCTATGCCCATGTGCAGGATCATCCCGGCGGCAAGGGGGCCGACCTGCCCCCTTTCTGGCCAAGCCTGCGCAAGGCGCTGCCTGCCCTGCTGTTGCCCGTGATCATCCTGTGCGGCGTGCTGTTCGGCTTCACGACACCGGCGGAATCCGCCGGGATCGCGGTGGTTGCCGCCCTGATCATCGGCTTCGCCTATCGCGAACTGGACGGCGCCAAACTGCGTCTGGCGGGCGAACGCACGCTGCTTCTTCTGGGGGCGATCTTCATCATTCTCTGTGCGATCTCGGCCTTCAGCTATGTGACCGCCCTGGCGCAATGGCCGCAGAAGATCTCGGGCGCCGTGGTGGGCCTTGGGCTTGGGCGCACCGAATACCTGCTGGTGCTGAACATCGTGTTCCTGCTGGCCGGCATGGTGATGGATGTCAAAGCCGCCGTCGCCCTTTTGGCCCCGATATTCGTGCCGGTCGCAATCGATCTTGGCGTCGACCCGGTTCATTTGGGGATCGTGATCTGCTTCAACATCACCGTGGGCCTGCTGTCGCCGCCGCTGGGTGGCGTGATCCTGATCATCTCGACCGTCACGGGCGCAAACTACTGGCAACTGATCAAGGCGACCTTTCCCTTCTTCGTGGTCGAAGTCGCCCTGCTGGCAGCGCTGGTCGCCTTTCCGTCAATCTCGTTGGCCTTGCCCACATGGCTTGGCCTGATGCCTTGAACCGTTCCCAGGGAGGACACATCATGAAACATTGGAAAACAGCACTTTCGACCCTTGCGGTGACCGTGGCACTGGCATGGCCAGCCGCGGCAGACACGATCAAGATCGCCATGAACGGCGCCGAGGACCTTGAGACGAACTCGGAATATGCATTCGTGGTTGGCTTCCGCGATGCTCTGGCCGCCAGCGGCATGCAGGTCGAGGTCTTCCCGTCCGATGCGCTGGGATCGGAAAAGGAGCGTATCGGTCAGACAGCGCAGGGGCTGATCCAGATCAACCTGGCGGCGGCAACCTCGCCTGCATCGATCAGCCCCATGTTGCGTGGCCTGATCATGCCCTTCATGTTCCGCAGTGCCGCGGAATTCGACGAGGTCATTGCAAGAACCGATCTGCTTGATCAGATGAACGCACCGCTTCTGGACAGCGGTTTGCGTCTTGTCGCCTTCAACCAGCGCGGACTGGATGCGGGTATCTTCAATGCGCAGAAACCCGTTTCGACCCTCGAGGATCTGGCCAGCCTGCGGATGCGCGCGCTGGACAAGGGACAGGTTGCCTTTTTCCAGGTTCTGGGCGTGCAGTCGACCGTCGTCGCATGGGGCGAAGTCGCGAACGCACTGCAAACCGGGATCGTGGATGGCTATGTGAACCCGCCAAATGCAGCCTTGCGCACGGGCCACACCCAATACCTCAAGCATTACACACCGGCGGCACTGGCCCCCTCGCTGCGGGCGGTCGTGGTTTCCGAAGACTGGTGGTCGGACCTGTCCGATGCGCATCGCGCGGCGATCGCGGCAGCGATTGAAGCAGGCGTTGCCGCAAACCGCGCTTGGGTCACCGAATGGGCAAAGACGGTTGACGCGCAATTCGCCGATGCCGGGGTGACGGTCACCGAACTGGCACCGGGCGAGCGTGACAAGATGCTGGCGCTGGCCGAGGCGGTGCACAAGCAGGTCCTGTCCGAAGATGAGCGCGCCGCCTATGCCGCCGCCCTCGCGCAGGTCCGCAATTGAGCATCGGCAGATGCGGGGGCTGATCATCAAGGCAAGCGATATGGTCGATGCGATTGTGGTCCGCATCGCCATCCTCGCACTGGTCCTGCTTGTGCTTGTCGTGATGCTGCAAGTGGTGGCGCGCTACGTCTTCTTCCAGCCTCCGGTCTGGACCGAGGAAATCTCGCGCTACCTGATGATCTGGGCCGGATTGCTGGGGGCGACGCTGTCCTTCAAGCGGTTCTTCGACCCCGCAGTTTTCCGCCCCCAGCTATCGGATGGAATGCGCAGGCTTGTCTTGGGCCTGCAAAGCATCGCGGTGCTGATCTTCGTGCTGCCGGCGCTTTACTATTGCTTCGTGGGGCCCGGAATGCGCCTTTCGCGCGGGTTCCTGCTGCGCCACGCGCGGACCTATTCCGAAACGCTCGACTTCCCGACCATCTTCGTCGCGGTGGCGGTTCCGCTGTCGCTGTCGGTCATCCTGCTGCATCTTGCCGCCCGCTGGGCCGGCGACACAGGCAAACCCCTGGAAAGCTGAAGCCATGCCCGATTTCGATATTCTTTTCCGCAACGCAAGGCTGATCGACGGCAGCGGCGGCCCCTCGCTGCATGGCGATCTGGGGGTGACGGGCGACAGGATCGACGCCATCGGCCAATTGCAGGGGCACACCGCCACATGGGTGATCGATGCGGATGGTCTGGCCCTTGCCCCCGGCTTCATCGACAGCCATTGCCATGACGACCGCGCCATTCTGGACATGCCCCTGCTGGAGCCGAAGGTCAGCCAGGGTGTGACCACGGTGATCAACGGCAATTGCGGCCTGAGCATCGCGCCTTTCCTGCCGGATCGCCCCGCGCCACCCGCACCGCTGAACCTGATGAGCACGGGAAAGACCGGGGCTTTCCCGGATTTCGCAACCTATTTCAGGACGCTCGCGGATAGCCCATCAGCCGTCAACAGCGCCTGCCTGTGCGGCCATTCCAACCTGCGCCATGCGGTGATGGACCGGCTTGACCGGGCCGCCACACCCGCCGAGATCGCGCAGATGTGCGCCCTGCTGACCGAGGCGCTGGAGCAAGGGGCCATCGGTCTGTCCACCGGGCTATACTATCCCCCCGCCTCGGCCGCACCGACCGAAGAGGTGATCGCGATTTCCAGGACCCTTGCCGCGCAGGGGGGCCTTTACGTGACCCATATGCGCAACGAGGAAGACGAGGTGATCCAGTCGTTGCAGGAAACCTTCCGCATCGGCGCCGAAGCGGGCGTGCCCGTCATCGTTTCGCATCACAAGTGCATGAGCCATGCCAACCACGGCAAGTCGCGCGTCACCCTTCCCATGTTCGACGCGGTGCGCAAGCAGCAGTCCGTGGCACTTGATGCCTATCCCTATGCCGCCAGTTCGACCATCCTGCAGCCGGAACGCGTGGCCAAATGCGCGCGCGTGATGATCACCTGGTCCGACGCCATGCCCGAAGCTTCGGGTCGAGACCTTGACGACATCGCCCGCGAGATGGGGTGCACCCCGACGGAAGCCGCAGAGCGGTTGCTGCCCGGCGGCGCGGTCTATTTCCAGATGGATGAAGACGATGTGCGCCGGATCCTCGCCTATCCCGCCACGATGATCGGGTCGGACGGCATCGTGCAGGACAGGCACCCGCATCCGCGCGCCTGGGGCACCTTCCCGCGCGTGCTTGGCCATTATGCACGCGACGTCGGACTGTTCTCGCTGGAGAAGGCCGTGCACAAGATGACGGGACTGACGGCAAGGACCTTCGGTCTGAAAGATCGAGGCGCGCTTGCGCCCGGCCATTTCGCGGATCTTGTGCTTTTTGATCCGGACATGATCGCGGACATGGCAAGTTTCGCCGAACCCTGTCAGCCCGCCCGAGGGATCGAGATGGTCTTTGCCAACGGTAGCTGCACCTGGATCGACGGAGGGCCGACAGGCAACCGCCCCGGCGTTCCCCTGCGCCGGATGTAGCACAGCGCGATGCTGATAGAGCGTCACGTTGACCCAAAGTCGCCCGGTCCGGGCGTGGAATGCACCAGGCCGCGGCCATGAACCGCGGCGCTTGTTCAGGAGCGCTTGCGCGCAACGATATAGGCACTTACGTCTTTACCTTTCGCGGCGTTGAGTTCGCTGGCAAGCAATTCCAACCCCGCCGCGGACACCTGCGCGTTCAGCGCGGCGCCGTTGAAAATCGTCACATGCGTGCCTTTCCGACAGCGCGCATCGCAGGAAGCATGAAGCGCCGGATCAAAAGGTTCATCTCAGCGATGCAGGGCGTCTTCGAGATGAACAACCCGCCTGGGAAAATCATGTCATGAATGCTGTGCAGGGTATCTGGCAAGTCCCGGACCAGGCGCAGATAGCTGAAAGCGAGAACGGCATCGAATTGATCCCCTTGCGCAACAAGGGACTGGGCGGTTGCCCTGAAAAAAGTCAGGCTCGGAATAGTTCGCGCTGCGTGTTTTTCGTCGGCCATGGCAAGTCGCGCGTGAATGACAGGCGCGTTTTGAGTTGAAAAAATTCTTCCTTCGCAATGACTTGAGGTGGTCCGATCAAGGGCGCATCAACACCAGATTGAATGCGGTCAATGTGCCTGGGGCCTGGTTTCCCATGGAAAGCCCGGATTCACCCTGGCTTCCAGCAGACCCCCAAGACAGTTGCGTCCTTTTCGCCGGCCGAGACATAAGCGTGCCCGAGCGCGCTGTCGAAATAGATACTGTCGCCCTTGGTCAGTTGGATCGGCTCGCGCCCCTTGAGGTGTACCGTCAGATCGCCTTCGAGGACGTAGATGAACTCTTCTCCGGGGTGCGAGATGAAGTCCTCAAAAGCGCCAAAACTGTGGGCCTTGATGTGACCGATCATGGGCACCATGTGCTTGCCGGTCACGTCTGATGCCAGCATGTCATAGTCATATGTCGCCGAGCGGTGCAGCGGCGCCTCGCCCGCGCGGGTGACGGAGACGGTGCCTTGCGAAAAGCTCTCGGCCTGCGCATCGAACAGCTCGCCCACATCCATTCCGATGCCCTGGGCCAGCCGCATGAAGCGATCATAGGTCAAGGAAATCTCGCCGCGCTCCATCTTGGAGATTGTCGAAATCGCAAGCCCCGTGCGCAAAGAAACCTCTTTCAGGGTCCAGTTTCGCGCCTTGCGGATATCGCGGACGCGCGCGCCCAAATCCGCCTCGGAGGTCGTTTCACTTGGTTCGAGAGCAGGTATGAGCTTCTGCATGGTTTTCCTATTGGAAAATAACCTAGCGTTTATGGGGAAAAAAGCAAAACGATTCTAACCCAACGGAGACGTTGCTCTTGTCTGATCTGTCCAAGCCTTTCGATATCGCTGTCATAGGTGCGGGCATCGCTGGAGCGTCAGTGGCATCTGAACTAGCATCGAGAGCCCGCGTCATCCTGATCGAGCAGGAAAGCCAGCCCGGTTATCATACCACCGGGCGCTCTGCTGCCGTCTATTCGCCGATTTACGGACCACAACCCATACGCGCCTTGACGCGCGCTTCGCTGGCCTTTTTCACCAATCCTCCCGAAGGCTTTGCAGATCATCCGCTCTTGTCCCCAATCGACGCAGCCTTTGTTGCCCGTGCAGACCAGACAGCCTCACTAGACGCAATGGAAGCAGAGCTGGCCGATACATCAACAGTACGGCGCGTCGATGCAGCCGAACTGCGACGGCACTTGCCCCTGCTGCGCGAAGGCTACGCCCTCGGCGCCATTTGGGACAGCGGCACTTCCGAGATTGACGTGTCGGCGCTTCATCAGGGGTATCTGCGCGGCTTCAAGGCCGCCGGAGGAACGGTCCTCACCAACGCACCCGTGAGTGCGCTGACAAGAATCGCTGAGGGCTGGCAGATCGACACCGGGCAGGGTGGTCTGACTGCGAAGGTCGTTGTCAACGCGGCGGGTGCCTGGGCAGATGAGGTCGGCCAAATGGCCGGGGCCTGTCTGACGTCAGCGCCCATGGGACAGTTTAGGCATATTGCGGAACGGAGGGTTTCCGGCTCATCGTAGCCTACATGGAGCGAATTATGGACGCCCCCTGCGCAAGGTGTTTTTCACGATAGCATTGACGGCATTGGATGCGTGAATTTATCCGGCCTTTCTTTGAAGCACGTTCGCTCCTGGCCTCGATGGGATCCGCTGATTTCATTGCCTTTTAAGATGACCGGCCTTTGATGGCCATCGCTCCTTACAGGCTGTGAATAGGCGGCCCCTGCCGTTACACCATCGTCATCCACCTCGCATTCTTGAAAGCCGAAGCGCCCTGCGCTCCAGCTATGTCGCTTTGTAGCTTTCTCCGCTGCGCAACACCGCCCAGGCCATGCGTGCTGTTTTGTTGGCAATTGCCACGAGCGTTTTGTTGTGACCCGCGCGAACAAGTAGTTCTTGGGCCCATTTGGCACGCCGGTCACTGCGCGCGGATATCCTGATCAACACCGACCTGGCACCGTGGATGAGCTGGCGGCGTAAGTATTGGTTCCCTCTTTTGCCGATGCCACCAAGCCGAGGTTTGCCTCCCGTCGTATATTGCCTGGGAACCAGCCCTATCCAAGCCGCAAGAGCCCTGCCTGACGAGAAGTGTTGTCCATCATCGACAGCGGCAATCAAGGCGGTAGCGATTACCGGCCCGACGCCGGGAAGAGTTGCCAGGCGTTTGCACCGTTCATCGGTTCGGCAGATCGCAACGAGCTTTCGGTCGATCTCGGTAATACGTTTGTCCAGCGCTTCGAACTCGGCGATGAGTGCGTTGAAGTTTTGTTTTGCCAGAGTTGATAGGCTGGCTTCAGAGATGGCGGTCCTGATATCTTTGCGGAACCGAAAGGCACCGACCGGAATGACTACGCCATATTCTCCCAGGAGGCCGCGAATGTGATTTATCAGTCCGGTTCGTTGCGCAATGAGCCGGTCGCGTGTTCGATGCAGCATCTGTAAATCCTGTTGCTCCGTCGTCTTCACCGGCACAAACCGCATCGTCGGGCGAAGGGCTGCCTCGTGGATCGCCTCGGCATCAACTGCGTCGTTCTTGGAACCTTTGACAAATGGCATGACGAACCGCGGGTGAATGAGGCGTACGGAATACCCGAGCGCCTCGAACTGTCGGCCCCAATGATGCGCGCTGGCGCAAGCCTCCATGGCAACAATGGCCGGCGCAAGTTCCTGAACAACGGCTTCGAGTTTTGATCTGGTCACCTTCTTCGAGATCACCTCGCCCTCACTGCTAATTCCATGGATGTGGAAGGACTGTTTGCCCAAATCAATCGCAAGTAACTGCATTCTGTGAACTCCTTCTGCTTGCTATGTTTGCCGAAGATTATCGTCTTGGGTGCAAGGGGCGTCCATTCCATAAGATGAGCAAGAAACCCGTGACGAAGAAAGCCGAGGCCGAGAAGGTCGTCAAAGACATCCGCCGCGCGACCCGTAAGATACATAGCGCGGAAGAGAAGGTCCGCATTGTCCTGGCTGGCCTTCGCGGCGAGGACAGCATTTCAGAACTGTGCCGTCGGGAGGGGATCGCCCAGAGCCTGTATTACAGCTGGTCGAAGGAATTTCTCGAGGCGGGAAAGAAGCGCCTGGCAGGTGATACGGCGCGCCAGGCAACCAGCGCGGAGGTCAAGGACCTGCGTGCCGAGTCTTTGGCCCTCAAGGAAGTGGTGGCAGACCTTATCCTTGAGAACCGCGTCCTCAAAAAAAACACGAGCGGGGCTGGGGGCGACCGCGAATGAGATACCCAGCATCCGAGAAGCTCGAGATCATTCGCATCGTCGAGCAATCCCACCTTCCGGTCCGCCGAACCCTGGCCCAGATTGGCATTCCGCCCACAACCTTTTACCGCTGGTATGATCGCTACGTCGAGCATGGCCCGGAAGGGTTGGAAGACCGCTCATCACGGCCGTCCAGGGTCTGGAACCGCATCCCGGATCCTGTGCGGGACCAGATTGTGGACTTGGCGCTCAACGAGCCAGATTTGTCCCCGCGAGAACTGGCCGTCCGCTTCACCGACACGGAAAAGTATTTTGTGTCAGAAGCTTCGGTCTATCGACTGCTCAAGTCTTATGACCTGATTACCAGCCCCGCATATGTCGTCGTCAAAGCTGCTGACGAGTTCAGGGAGAAGACCACTCGGCCAAACCAAATGTGGCAGACCGACTTCACCTATCTCAAGATGATCGGCTGGGGCTGGTTCTATCTGTCCACCGTGCTGGACGACTTCTCGCGTTACATCGTGGGCTGGAAGCTCTGCACCAACATGGGGGCAGATGATGGCGAGCCATTTTCCGCCATTGGTCCGAGGACAATGGCGAGCGCGACGCTCGACATTGGCCTGGCCGCATCAGGATGTGACAGCGTCACCGTGCTACACAAGCCCCGGCTACTCAGCGACAACGGACCCTGTTACATCGCGGGAGATCTCGCCAAATACCTCGAGAAGAACGGCATGGATCACGTGCGCGGGGCTCCCAACCATCCCCAGACGCAAGGCAAGATCGAGCGCTGGCACCAGACCCTCAAGAACCGCATCCTGCTGGAAAACTACTACCTGGAGGGCGAACTCGAGGCGGCGATCACCGCCTTCGTCGAGCACTACAACCATCGCCGATATCACGAAAGCCTCGGCAATCTGACACCTGCCGACGTTTACTTCGGGCGCGGCCCGGCAATCCTGGCAGAAAGGGAGGAGATCAAAACACAGACCATCCAGAACCGGCGCTTGATCCATCAGCGCCAAGCAGCATAAAGTCAACCAACAGAGCCGGAGCCCTCCAGACCAAAATCACGCCGCCTGTCCCAAATCATTCGACGACGGACAGCATCGACCCGCAATCGGATGATTTCAAAGCCAACGCCGCGGCCATGTTGGCACATGTCGACAATTTCCGCGCGATCGAGGCCAAGGTGACCGAGGCGGCCGAGGCGGCGCGCGCGCGGTATGAAAAGCGCGGCAATGTCATGCCGCAGGATCGGTTGAACCTTCTCTTGGATCGGGGCTCCCCGTTTCTGGAACTCAGTTCCCTGGCCGGTTATCTGATGTTCGACGACCGCGACGGCACTGGCGCCGGGGCGGGCTGCATTGCCGGGATCGGCTATGTCTCGGGAGTTCGATGCCTGATCGTTGTCGATAATTTCGCAGTCAAGGGCGGCACCATTTCGCCGGTTGGCCTGCAGAAGAAACCGCGGCTTCAGAATATCGCGCTCGAAAACAAGCTGCCGCTGGTGACACTGGCGCAGTCGGGCGGGGCGAACCTGGCCTATGCCGCCGAAATGTTCGTCGCGGGCGGACGCGCATTCGCCAATCAAGCGCGGATGTCTGCTGCGGGTGTACCTCAAATCACCGTGGTGCATGGCAGCGCCACGGCGGGAGGCGCCTATCAGCCCGGACTTTCGGATTACATCGTGATGGTCAAGCGTCAGGCGACGACCTATCTGGCGGGTCCCCCGCTGTTGAAGGCCGCGACCGGCGAGATTGCGACGGACGAGGAACTGGGCGGTGCCGAAATGCACACGCAGGTTTCGGGTGTCGGCGACTATCTTGCACAGAACGATGCCGACGGGATCAGGATCGCACGCGAGATCGCAGCGCAGTTGCCGTGGCAGGATGACCACCTCGCACGCCGCGACTTTGCCGAGCCGCTTTGTTCCCCCAACGAACTGATAGGTGTGGTGCCTGTCGACCCAAGGATGCCGTATGATTGCCGCGAGATCATCGCGCGTATCGTCGACGGGTCCAAGTTTCTTGATTTCAAGCCGGAATACGACGCCCAAACGGTTTGCGGCCACGCTCATATCGAAGGTCATCCGGTTGGAATAATCGGAAATAACGGGCCGATCACCGCCCCGGGTGCCGCCAAGGGAGGCCAGTTCATTCAATTGTGTGAATAGGCCGGTATCCCGATCCTGTTCCTGCACAATATCACCGGCTTTCTCGTCGGCACCGATCCGGAACAGAACGGAATCATCAAGCACGGCTCCAAGATGATCCAGGCAGTGGCCAATGCGAAAGTGCCGAAAATCTCGATCAATGTGGGTGGATCATACGGGGCAGGCAACTATGCCATGTGCGGGCGCGGTTTCGATCCGCGGTTCCTGTTCTCCTGGCCCAACAGCCGCACCGCAGTCATGGGTGGCTCGCAGGCAGGAATGGTCCTGCGCATAGTCGCCGGGGCCAAGATGGCCAGGGCGGGCGCAGTCGACGAAGACAAGCTTGCCGCGCTGGAACGGCAGACGCAGGAGCAGATGGACAGCCAGACCACGGCGCTGGCTTCGACTGCGCGAATGGAAGACGACGGGCTGATCGATCCGCGCGACACCCGCAAGGTGCTGGCTTATGTGCTGGACATCTGCCGCACGGCAGACCGGCGCGAACTGCGCCAAAACACGTTCGGCATCGCGCGGTTCTGAAGGAGGATGAGCATGCTGGAAACACCCGAACACAAGGAACTGCGTGAAACCGTCCGCCGGTTTGTCGAGAATGAAATCAACCCGCACGCCGCGGAATGGGACGATGCAGGCGCCTTTCCTGCCCATGAGCTGTTCAAAAAGCTGGGAAACCTTGGCCTGCTGGGAATATCCAAGCCCGAGGGATTTGGCGGGTTGGGTCTGGATTACAGCTACGAAGTGATCTTTGCCGAAGAAATCGGCGCCGCCCATGCCGCCGGGGTGCCACTGGGCATCGGCGTGCAGTCGAACATGGCGACCCCGGCGCTGGCGCGCTATGGCAGCGACGCGTTGCGCGCCGAGTTTCTGACCCCCGCGATCGCAGGCGACATGGTGGCCTCTATCGCCGTGAGCGAGCCGCACGCAGGTTCTGATGTGGCGGCGATCCGGACTACTGCGCGCCTCGATCGAGATGACTACATCCTCAATGGTCAGAAAATGTGGATCACCAATGCCACACAAGCGGATTTCTTCTGCGTGCTCGCCAATACAGGCGGAGAAAACCAGCACGGCAACAAGTCGCTTTTCATCGTACCATCGGACCTGCCCGGCGTTTCGACCGGGAGCCGCCTTAAAAAGATGGGCATGCGCGCCTCGGACACCGCGCCGGTGTTTTTCGAGGATGTGCGGCTGCCGAAACGCTTCCGCATCGGCGATGAGGGGCGCGGCTTTTCCCTTCAGATGCAGCAATTCCAGGAGGAGAGGCTTTTTGGTGCGGCGATGGCAGTGAAAGGTCTGGAGTTTTGCGTAAGCTCCACCATCGACTACACAAGCGATCGAAAGGCCTTCGGCCAGTCTATCCTCGACAACCAGATCGTGCATTTCGCGCTGGCCGAGATGCAGACTGAAATCGAAACGCTGCGGGCGCTTCTGTACCGTGCAACCGAAGCTTATGTCGCGGGCGAAGACGTCACGCTGCTGGCCTCGATGGCCAAGCTCAAAGCAGGCCGACTGACGCGCACCGTTCCCGATCAATGCCTGCAATTCTGGGGCGGCATGGGCTTTGTCGAAGAAAGCCTCATCAACCGGCTTTATCGTGATTTGCGGCTGGTACCCATTGGCGGCGGCGCCGACGAAGTGATGCAGGGGATCATCTGCAAGCTGATGGGCATCGCCCCGGGACGCAGCTGACCCATGACAAAACCGGAATACACCTGCATAGCCATCGAACGGTCCGATGGCATTCTTGCGATTACCCTGAACCGGCCCGACGTTTGCAATGCAATGAACCTGGCCATGGTCGAAGAGATCGGCGCGGCGCTTGATGCGGTGGCGGATGATCTTTCAATACGCATTGTGGTGTTGCGCGGCGCCGGCGGAAACTTCTGTGCCGGGGGTGATATCAAGGACATGGTGGCGGCGAAATCGGCTGAAACCACCGATAACCACGATCCGGTTTTCGAGTTGAACCGCGCCTTCGGCAGAATGATCGCCAAGGTCGATTCGGCTCCGCAGGTTGTCATCACCTGCCTTGAGGGCGCTGTTCTGGGCGGCGGATTTGGCCTCGCTTGTGTGTCCGACATCGCTATTGCCGATTCCCGAGCGCAGTTTGGCATGCCCGAAACAGGTCTTGGCGTGCCACCCGCACAAATTGCGCCGTTCGTGGTGACACGTGTGGGTCTGACCCAAGCACGGCGTCTGGTCCTGACAGGCGCCCGTTTTGACGGCGTCGAAGCTGAACGATTGGGCGTCGTCCATTTTGTCACCGAGGGCCTTGATGAAATGAACGCCCTTCTGGAACGCCAGATCACGCAAATCCGCAACTGCGCGCCACTGGCAAACCGCATCACCAAGGAACTGATCCTGCGGGTCGCAAGCATGGATCGCGAGGCTCTTCTTGACGAGGCTGCGCAGAGCTTTGCCACCGCAGTTCGCAGCACGGAAGGGCGCGAAGGGACGCGGGCCTTCGCGGAAAAACGCCGCCCTACGTGGGCCCGTCAGGACGGGATAGGGAGGCCAAGATGCCCCAACTGAACAAGATTCTGATCGCCAACCGGGGCGAGATCGCGGTCCGTGTCATCCGCACCGCCCGCGCGATGGGCTTTCGCACCGTGGCAGTTTATTCTCATGCCGATATCGACGCCCTGCATGTGTGCGAGGCAGACGAGGCGGTGTGCATCGGTGACGCGCCAGCAGGTGAAAGCTATCTGGCCAAGGAAAAGCTGATCGAGGCGTGCCGCCTGTCAAATGCGGATGCGGTACACCCTGGCTATGGGTTCCTGTCAGAGAACTCCGATTTTGCTCGGGCCTGTGACGCGGCGGGTATCACCTTTATCGGCCCCCCTTCAGAGGCGATCGAACTGATGGGCTCGAAGCGGCTTTCCAAGATCGCAATGATCGAGGCCGGCGTGCCTTGTATCCCCGGCTATGAAGGCAGCGATCAATCGGATGATCGGCTGGTTCAAGAAGCCGAGCGGATTGGCTATCCTCTCATGGTCAAGGCGTCTGCCGGCGGTGGCGGGCGCGGCATGCGGCTGGTGTGGACGTCACGCGATCTGATTGCCAGCATCCACACGGCACGGTCGGAGGCAAGATCAGCCTTTGGATCGGACGAATTGATCCTCGAACGCGCACTGATCGAACCAAGACATGTCGAAATACAGGTCTTTGCCGATGCGCATGGCAACGTGGTCCATTTCGGCGAGCGCGACTGCTCGATCCAGCGGCGGCACCAGAAGGTGGTCGAAGAGGCGCCGTCTCCCTTCGTCACCCCCGAGATGCGCCAGGCGATGGGCGAGGCGGCAGTAAATGCGGCGCGCGCCTGCAACTACTGCGGTGCGGGGACAGTTGAGTTCCTTGTCGATGACGACCGGAATTTCTTTTTCCTTGAAATGAACACTCGGCTGCAAGTGGAACACCCGGTCACCGAGCTTGTCACTGGGCAGGATCTGGTGGCCTGGCAACTCCGCGTTGCCGCCGGCGAGCCGTTGCCGCTCACCCAGGACAAGATCAGCTTCGACGGCTGGGCCATGGAGGTGCGGCTCTATGCCGAGGACCCGCAAAACGAGTTCCTGCCGCAGACCGGCCAGGTTCTGGTCTGGGATATGCCGGCCGGACCTGGAATTCGTATCGATCACGGCATCCGCGCGGGCCAGTCTGTCAGTTCGCATTACGACCCCATGCTGGCAAAGATCATCACCCATGGCGCCACCCGCGAAGAGGCGCGGCGCAAGCTCGCTCGTGCAGTCGAGGACACGGTCCTGTTGGGCGTGAACTCAAACAAGGCGTTTCTGGCCAAGATCCTGCGCCACAAGGTTTTCGCCGAGGGCGGCGCAACAACCGCTTTCCTTCAGCAGCACTTCGAGGGCGATGAGACGATGACCGCTGACGCACCGTCGCTCAGGGTATTGAGCCTCGCGGCGGTGCTGATGTATGCCCGAACCGGTGGCCAAAGCGCACATACGCCGGATTTCCCGGGCTGGCGCAACGCCAGTTCGGCACCTTGGCGCTTTAGCCTGCAATGCGGCGGCAAGACATACGCTGTTGATCTGACGGTCCATCGGCACGGCACCTGTCTGCGCTGCACCGCACGACAAGGTGTGACAGAGGAGGTGATCGAGCTGCTTGGCATTGATACCGACCACTTCACCTACGTCGTCGATGGGGTGCGCAGACGCACACGCTTTGTCTTTCACGGGGACACACTCTTTCTGGACGGTCCCTTTGGCAACATCTCGTTTCGTGACGCTACCCATTTGCCCGCAGCCCGTGACGAAACAGGTGGGAGCGGCCGCGTCACGGCACCGATGGACGGTTCGATCATCGCCGTCAACGTCGCCCTTGGCGACCGGGTGAGCAAAGGCCAGACTGTCGCCGTGCTGGAGGCGATGAAGATGGAGCACCAGCTTCGGGCTGATGTGAGCGGAGTTGTAGCTGGTATCTCGGTCAGCAGCGGTGCTCAGGTCAAGATCAGACAGTTGCTGATGACCATCGCGTCCAGTGAAGACCAGGTCGAGTGAGAACGGAGAGGGCCTGCTTCGTCGAACAGCTCGTTGTTGAAGCCCTCTACTTCATCCCTGATAGCCTCGTCAGGTGGTGCCTGGACTTGGGCTGGCAAAACGCAATAAGCGCCCCGAGGGGCGCTTATTGCATTGTAATCGCTTGGTTAAATCTGGTTGCGGGAGTAGGATTTGAACCTACGACCTTCAGGTTATGAGCCTAAAATTCCACGATTCCAATAACTTAAGGAAACCAACAGCTTATCTGACAAGCCTTTGATTTTACAAATTTTCAATGCTTACACTGGCCGACATTGACATGCATTCGTCGTCACAGATCGGCGCAAAATGACGTACGCTCGTTGACATGACGTTGACATGGACTTCCGCCGCCGAGCGAAAATGATGATCGCTCTGACGCCGAAATCGGCCCTAAGCCGACCTTCATCACGCTCGGTCTCGCGCGCCCGAGACCGGCCATTCGTTCATGCCGCAGTATCCTGCGGCTCAATGTGTGATGGGGGCCTCTGGCTGAGAGCCTCGCTTCCGTTTCTCCATCCGGAGCCTCGGATGGTCGCAGGACAAGTCTGTCCGAGGAGGGGTGACGTTCAACCCTCGGCCAATCTGGACAACGGAACCCCCTACGCCCTCGGCGCGAACAGGATGACGGCGGCACCGGCGAGGCAGATTGCGACGCCGGTCATGTCCCAAGTGTCCGGGCGTTGCTTCTCCACTGCCCAAAGCCAGACGAGCGACGCCGCAATGTACACGCCACCGTAGGCCGCATAAGCGCGCCCTGCGAAATCGGAGAGGGCCAGGGTCAGGAGCCAAGCGAAAACGGCGAGGCTGAGGAGGCCGGGGACCAACCAAAGAGGGCTCGCCCCTTGCCGCATCCAGGTCCAGACCGCAAAGCAGCCAAGGATTTCGGCCAATGCCGCTCCGACATAGATGGCGAGTGTGCCGGGCGCGGTCATGACGGCACCTCGCTTTCCGGGTTGCGGTGATCGGTTGCGCAAAGGGAATGGTCGCTCAAAACCTCGATCACCCGGCAATCGGCGATGCTCCCGCCCGCACATTGCACGACCATGCGTTCCAGTTCGGCCTTGAGGGCGGTCAGGCGAGCGAGGCGGCTTTCGACCTCGGCAAGTTGCGCCTTGGCGATGGCATCGGCGGCGGCGCAGGATTGGTCAGGTCTGTCGGACAGGCTGAGCAGGTCGCGGATCGCCTCCAGCGTGAAACCCAGATCGCGGGCGTGGCGGATGAAAGCCAGCCGTTCCTGCGCCTTGCGGCCGTACAGCCGTTGATTGCCCGCGCTGCGCTCGGCTTCGGGCAAGAGGCCGATCTGTTCATAGTAGCGGATGGTCGGAACCTTCACCCCCGCTGCCTCGCCCAGTTTTCCGATGGTCAGCATCAGATTCCCCTTGAAGCTATAGTTGCTAGAGACATTAGGTTCCTGATTCGATGAAAGCAACTGTCCGCACAGCGGCAGGAGGAATGACGATGTCGGAAGCTGCACGCGAAACGTCCTGTGACTGGACCGTGACGGGCATGGACTGCGGTTCCTGCGCGACCAAGATCAAGGATGCGGTGGCACGCCTGCCGGGGGTGAGCGGCGTCGAGGTCGGGATCATGACGGAACGCCTGCGGCTGACGCTGGATGAGGCGCAGACCGGGCAGGACAAGATCGAAAAGACCGTCCGGGCGCTTGGCTACCAGATTGCGCCGCGCGCTACCGGTGCGAAGAAGGATTTTGTGCTGCCTGATGCCCACGATGGGCATGACGATGACCATACGACACATGAGGGCCACGATCACGCCGGGCACGACCACGGCCCCAATGTCGCCAGTGCAAAGCGCGATGACAGCGGCCACGGCAGCCCCGGCCATGTCCATGACGACCCCGCCGACCGGGGCAAGCGCTGGTATCAGACGGCCAAGGGCAGACTGGTCATCTTCACCGCCCTGTTGCTCGGTGCTGCCTGGGTCATCGAATATCTGGCGCCCGAGGTCGGCAAATGGGCCTTTGTCGCCGCCTGTCTGATCGGCGTGGCCCCGGTGGCGCAGCGCGCCTTTGCCGCGCTGCGGATGGGGCAGCCTTTCACCATCGAAAGCCTAATGACCATCGCCGCCATCGGCGCGCTGTTCATCAATGCGGCTGAAGAGGCCGCGCTGGTTGTCTTCCTCTTCGCTGTGGGAGAGGTGCTGGAGGGCGTGGCCGCAGGCAAGGCACGGGACGGCATCCGGGCGCTGGCAAATCTGGTGCCGAAGACGGCGCAACTGGTCACCGCCGACACAACGCGCGAGGTGCCAGCAGCGAGCCTGTCCGTGGGCCAGACTGTGCTAGTGCGTCCCGGCGACCGCATTCCGGCCGATGGCGAGATCACCGATGGCACCTCAGGCGTCGATGAAAGCCCGGTCACCGGCGAAAGCGTGCCCAAGACGCGCGGGCCGGGGGAATCCGTATTTGCAGGCTCGATCAACACCGAGGCCGCCTTGCGGGTCAAGGTGACCAAGGGCCCCGAAGACAACACCATTGCCCGCATCATCCGCCTTGTCGAAGAGGCCGAGGAGGCCCGCGCGCCGACCGAACGCTTCATCGACCGCTTCAGCCGCTGGTATATGCCCGCCATCGTTGCCGTGGCGGCGCTGGTGGTGCTGGTGCCGCCGCTGGCCTTTGGTCAGCCCTGGGACGCCTGGGTTTACCGCGGCCTTGCCTTGCTCCTGATCGGCTGCCCTTGTGCGCTGGTCATCTCGGTGCCTGCCTCCATCGCCTCGGCAATGTCCACCGGGGCGCGGCGCGGGCTCTTGATGAAGGGTGGCGCCGTGATCGAGGCTGCGGCGAAGGTCGATGTCGTGACCTTCGACAAGACTGGGACGCTGACGCATGGCCGCCCGCAAGTGACAGATCTGGTGCTGTTCGGGGCCACCACAGAAGCTGAACTTCTGGCCGTTGCGGCAGGGGTCGAAATGGGGTCGAGCCACCCGCTCGCCATCGCCATCCTGAACAAGGCAAAGGAGGCCGGCGTGACCGCGCTGCCGTCGCAAGATGCCAAGGCGCTGATGGGCAAAGGGGTTGTCGCAACCGTGGGCGGCGTGCCTGCATGGGTCGCCTCTCCGCGATACGCGATGGAGCATGGTGGGCTCGATGGCCTTGGCCTGCGGCAGGCTACGATCTTCGAAGAGGATGGCAAGACCGCGGTCGCCGTGTTCCGCGAGAAGACCCCGCTTGGCTTGATCGCCATGCGGGACGAGCCGCGGGCGGATGCCAAAGACGCTGTGCGCCAGCTGACGGCCATGGGGGTGACTGCGGTCATCCTGACCGGCGACAACCCGCGCACGGCCGCTGCGATTGCCGGAAGCCTCGGGCTGAAGTTCGAAGCCGACATGATGCCCGAGGACAAGCTCGCCTACATCCGCGAGATCGGCACCAAAGGCGGCGTGATGATGATCGGCGACGGCATCAACGACGCGCCCGCGCTGAAGCAGGCAAGCGTTGGCGTGGCAATGGGATCGGGCACCGATGTGGCGCTGGAAACCGCCGATGCGGCGATTCTGCGCGACCGGGTGACCGACATTCCGGCCACGATCCGCCTTTCGCGCGCGGCAATGGCCAATATCCGCCAGAACGTGACCATCGCGCTTGGCCTGAAGGCAGTGTTCCTTGTGACCTCGGTATTCGGACTGACCGGCCTCTGGATCGCAATTCTCGCCGACACCGGTGCAACCGTGCTTGTAACGCTGAACGCCCTGCGTCTGCTGCGGTTCAACCCGGAACGCGAGGGCTGAGCAGATGATCTCCGGTTTTGGCTGGGCCGCGCTGGCCCTTCTTTTCGGCTATCTGGCACTGTTCTTCTGGGGCAGCGCCTTGGCCGCACAAGCGGCGGGGCGCCCGGTCTGGCTGTTCGCGCGCGCCACAGGGAGGGACCGCTTGGCAGCGATGGGGTTCCGTATGGCCTTTGCGCTGGCGTTTTTCGGGCCGCTCCTCTGGCTCGCCGTGCCCGGGTTCCACAAGGTCGACTTGCTCTGGACCGAGGGTCGCGCTGTGGTTCTTGGCTTGGTCGGGGTCTTTGTCGCAGGGCTTGGCGCGATGGTGGCTTTTGCCGCGCAGATGTCGATGGGATCATCCTGGCGCGTCGGCGTGGTCGGCGGCGAAACCGGCGATCTGGTCTGCGGCGGGCTCTACCGGTTCAGCCGCAACCCGACGTTTGTGGGGCAAGCGGCACTGCTGGCAGGTGTTGCGATGGCGGTTCCCTCTCTCCCTACCGTCCTCGCCCCAGTCATGTTTCTCTGGTCGGCCAGCACGCAAGTGCGGTCCGAAGAGGCCGCCCTGCGCACAGCAATCGGGCCGGACTATGATCGTTACGCCGCGTCGGTCCCACGCTGGATCGGCATCAAGAGCAAGGACGTAGAATGACCAGGGTGATGCTGACTTCGCTGATTGCTGCCGCAGTGGTGGCAGACCAGTTGACCAAGACCGCAGCGCTGTCGCTGCTGTCGCAGGGGACTGCGGTCCCGGTCCTGCCGGGCTTCAACCTTTCCCTCGGGTTCAATACCGGCGCGAGCTTTGGCATGATGGGCGGGTTCATGGCGGGTAAGCCCCTTCTGATGGCTGCGCTGACGGGCGCACTGACCATCGCCTTCGCCGTCATGGCATTCCGGGCGCAGCACGCGCTGGAACGGGCAGGTTTTGCGTTGGTCGTGGGCGGGGCGCTTGGCAACATCATCGACAGGTTGCGGCAGGGTGCCGTGACCGATTTCCTTGATCTTTACTGGCGCGACTGGCACTGGCCAACGTTCAACGTCGCCGATATTGCGATCACTCTCGGCGCGGTCCTGATCCTTGCCGCCTCGCTTCCCCTTCGTCGCCGCAAGGAGCCGGTTCTTGACCAAAGCTGACCCGCAGAGCCTGTCGCGTGACGACCTTTCCTTGACCGTCGCTTTCCTGATCGCACTGGCGGGCACGCTTGGCGCGCTCTTTATCGGTGAGGTGCTGGGCCAGATGCCCTGCACCCTCTGCTGGTATCAGCGCATCGCCATGTTCCCTTTGGTGCCGATCCTCGGCATGTCGCTCTGGCGGGGCGACGGGATGGCGCGCGCCTATGGCTTGCCGTTGGCCATCGCCGGGCTCGCGCTTGCGGTATGGCATTCTGGCCTTTACGCAGGGTTCTTGCCTGCGCCGATCGTGCCCTGCACCGAGAACGGCCCCTCCTGTACCGGCGAGGCGCAGATGATTCTTGGCCTGCCGATCCCCTATCTTTCCGTGGTCGCCTTCGCAGCGATCCTTGTCTGCCTCCTCTTGCCGAAAGGACAACGCCCATGAACCGCCGCACTCTTCTGATCGGGGCCTCTGCACTCGGGCTTGCCGCCTTCGCAGGCGGCGCCATCGTCCTGAACCGTCGCCACGCGGCCGAGGCAGAGGCGGTGGCCGCCGCCACGCCAACCGAGGATCAGGCACTGTTGGTCCGTGACTATTCCCCCAGCTTCGGCCCCGCAGATGCGCCCGTCACACTGGTTGAATTCTTTGACCCCTCCTGCGAGGCCTGCCGTGCCTACCACCCGGTGGTGCAGGAAATCCGGCGGCTGTTTCCCACACAGGTCCGCGTCGTGCTGCGCTACACCGTCTTTCACGAAGGCTCGGACGAGGCGGTGCGGATACTCGAGGCCGCCCGGATGCAGGACAAGTTCGAGCCGGTGCTGGACGCGCTTCTGGAACAACAGCCCGGCTGGGCCGTTCATGGCTCGCCCGAGATGGATGTCGCCTGGGAAATCGCTGGGTCCGCAGGTCTCGATCTGGAAAAGGCGGAAACCGACCAGTTCTTTCCGGGAATCACAGGCATCCTGAACCAGGATGCGGCCGATGTCGAAGCCCTGGCCATTCGACAAACGCCGACTTTCTTTCTGAATGGCAAGCGGTTGGAGAACTTCAACGCCGACAGCCTGATCGCCGATGTGCGGTTCGCGGTCGAGAATAGCTAACCGATCAGTCGCCCTGCAAAAAGGGCGAACGCTTCTGGAGATACAGGAGTTGACTTGAAAACCATTCACATCAAGATTGCAGTAGCTTGGTTCCTCGCAATGCACAAAGTGCCGAGGATCAAACGGGAACGGGGAAGGGTCTATCCATCAGGAGGCCTGAAGCCCCGACCGCCCCCGCGACTGTAAGCGGCGAGCGGCCTTTCATTCAGCCACTGGGGTATTTTTGGCTCCGGGAAGGGGAAAGGTGCGCAGCGACCCGCGAGTCAGGAGACCGGCCAGGCAAGAAACCCCGAACAGCTGTCGGGTGTGACAGCGAAAGGACCAGAAATGACGACCCTGACGAAAACCCTTCCCGCAACCTCGAAGTCGGCGAACCTTGCATCACAACTGACCGCGATCGCTCTAGGATTAGCGCTGTTGTTTGTCGGCGGCTTTGCGGGGGCCGAGGTGCTGCACAATTCGGCCCATGACACCCGGCACGCGACCGGCTTCCCCTGTCACTGAGCGCGCAGGAGCCATAGATGCATTCTAATCCTGTTGCGAACGGCCTTCTTTCGGGGGCCGCAGCGGCCCTCGTTGCTGTAGTTCTACACCTTGTGTTTTTGCAGCCCCTCCTGTTGCGCGCCGAAGACTATGAATCCGGGGCGCGTGTTCATGATTTTGAGTCGGGCCTCAGCGAAGACCACCACTCCGATGCGGCCACGGTCGACCCGGACCATGACGCCACTGAAACAAAGGCGCCCGGCGCAATGCC
This sequence comes from Seohaeicola sp., assembly GCF_048006315.1. Lineage (GTDB taxonomy): Bacteria > Pseudomonadota > Alphaproteobacteria > Rhodobacterales > Rhodobacteraceae > Seohaeicola. The sequence goes on from NZ_CP180350.1 coordinate 2,061,975, forward strand.
GAAACGCCTTGATACGCCATGGGAGCTCTCGCGCGATGCACTGACCGCAGGCTTCTTCCTTGTGGCCTACGCCGCCTATGGGTTGCTCCTTGCAGGGTCGGTCGATATGGCGCGTCAGCGCGGCTACCGCGAAGCGGCGGGGCATGCCGTCCTTTGGGGCGCGGCGGGATTTGCGGTCTTCGCGCTTGTCCCGTCGTTCGGACTTGCGCCGGAGCTTCCGGGCATGGCAGCTGGCCCGCTAGGAGAGCGGCAAGTCTGGTGGGCGGCAACTGCAGCCGTCACAGCGGCGACACTTGCAGGCCTTGCATTCAGCAATGCGCGCGCCCTCTGGGGCGGAGTTGGCCTGATTGCCTTGACGATCCTGATGTTCTTGGCTCCCGAACCCGAAGCCTTCACCGGGCCAGTTCCACCAGAACTTTCGGCTGCCTTCGCAGGTCGCGCCCTTGGGCTCGCTGCGGCGGCATGGTTGGTCCTCGCCGTTTGCGTGCTGCGCCAGCCGAGCAGATCGCACTCAGTGGCTACGCTCGGCGTTTGACAGAGGCTCGGCGGAGGCAAATCCGCCGGGCTACTTGCTGGCGAAGGCCGAGAAGAGCGCCAGCGTCCGCTGGCTGACGTGATGCTCGATACCTTCGGCATCGCGTTCCGCTGTCTCGGGATCAAGGCCGAGGCTGATGAGAAAGCGCAACACGATCTCGTGCCGCCTCCGGCATTCCTTCGCCAGCGCGCGGCCCGACTCTGTCAGAAAGACCGACCGATACTTCGCGCGGGTGATCAGCCCCTCCCGCGCGAGACGGTCGAGGGTCTTGCTCACGGTCGGCACCTTCACGCCAAGCCGGGCGGCGATGTCCACCGGGCGCGCCTCGCCCTGATCGTGGATCGGTTCGGCGATCAGTTCGACATAGTCCTCGGCCAGTTCATTGCGTCGGGCTTCGCGCACACCTTGAAACGCCCCGGCGCGCAGGTCCGCAGGCCGGTCATCCGAGGTGGCTTGGGGTGCAGGATCGAACTCTGTCATCCGTTCAGTGTCGCACGGGATGGATTGACAAGTAAAGGCGCGGGGCAAAATGTTAGCACTGTCTAACTTTATGCGCCAGTCTTGTCGGGATCGTGGTCAAGCCAGGAGTGCGAAGAGCCATGACGACCAATGCCTGGCGGCAGGAGCGCGAGACGCCGTCGCTTTCCGAAGTGTTCCGCACCATCGCCGTCGGCAACGGCGGCACCAGCCGCTTCCGCCGGTTCCTCGCCTTCATCGGTCCCGGCTATCTGGTGGCGGTGGGCTATATGGACCCCGGCAACTGGGCGACCTCGCTGGCGGGTGGGGCGGCCTTCGGCTACACGCTCCTCTTCGTTGCCCTGCTGTCGAACATCATGGCGATCCTGCTGCAGTCGCTGTGCGCCCGGCTGGCGGTCGCCTCGGGCCGTGATCTGGCGCAAGCCTGCCGCGATGCGTTCCCGAAATGGATGTCGATCCCACTCTGGATTTTTGCCGAACTGGCGATCATCGCCACCGATCTGGCCGAGGTGATTGGCACCGCCATCGGCCTGAACCTCTTGTTCGGCATTCCGCTCGAGATCGGCATCTTCATCACCGCCGCCGACGTGTTCCTGATATTGTGGCTGCAGAACAAGGGGTTCCGCTGGATCGAGGCGCTGATCATCTCGCTGATGGCGCTGATCGCCGCCTGCTTTGTCGTGCTGATCGCGCAGGCCGATCCGGTCTGGGGCGAGGTCATCGCAGGCTTTGCCCCAAGCCGCGAGATCTTCAACAACCCGACGATGCTCTACCTCGCACTTGGCATCATCGGGGCGACAGTCATGCCGCATAACCTCTACCTGCATTCGGGCATCGTTCAGACCCGCGCCTTCGGGCTTGATCTGCCCTCGAAGCGCGAGGCGCTGCGGTTGGCGACTTGGGACAGCACCATCGCCCTGATGTTCGCGCTGACGATCAATGCCTCGATCCTGATCCTGGCCGCCGCAGCGTTCTACACCGTGGGTCAAAACGATGTGGCCGAGATCGACAAGGCGCATCTGTTGCTGGAGCCCTTGCTCGGCTCGTCGCTCGCGCCGGTCCTGTTCGGCGTCGCGCTGCTATGTGCTGGCCTGAACTCCACTGTCACCGCCACCATGGCCGGACAGATCGTGATGGAAGGTTTCATCAACCTGCGCATCGCCCCTTGGGCGCGGCGGCTGATCACCCGAGGCCTTGCCATCATCCCGGCGGTCTTCGTGATCCTGCTTTACGGAAGTGAAGGTGTGGGGGAACTCTTGATCCTCAGTCAGGTCGTGCTGTCCTTCCAGCTACCTTTCGCCATCGTGCCGCTGGTCATGTTCACCGCCAGCCGCGCCAAGATGGGTAATCTGGTCGCCCCCCGCTGGCTGACCGGCCTCTGCTGGTTGATCGCCGCCGTTATCATCGTGCTGAACGTGAACCTCTTGTCGACCGTGCTCATGGGATGACCCTTCACACTTCGGTGAGAGCACGAATTCGGGCTTGAACCTCAAGCGGCTGGAGGTTTTAGGTAGAGGGTTATTATGAGGCAGGATACTGATGCGGTTGACAAGGTTACAGAAAATCCTCTGGGCGGCGGCGGGACTTGCCACGCTGGCCTATGGGCTCCTCGTGCTGTTGCCAAACCGCACGCCAGAGGCTGTCCCGCAAGCCGCCTTCCGGCCGACCTTCACGCTGCCGGATGCGGCAGGGCGGATGCGCACCCCTGCCGAGTTTACGGGCCAGCATCTTCTGGTCTTCTTCGGCTTCACCAACTGCCCGGACGTCTGTCCGACGACGCTTTCCGAAGTGGCGCAGGTGATGGACGATCTTGGTGACGATGCTGCCCTTGTGCAGCCACTGTTCATCTCGATCGACCCCGAACGGGATCGCAGGCTGGGGCTGGCCGAGTTCACCGCGGCGTTCCACCCGTCGATCATCGGGCTTGCCGGGGACGAGGCACAGACCCGCGCCGCAGCGGACAGCTTCCGCATCTTCTACGCGCGCGAGGGTGATGCCGCCGCCCCCGACGGCTACACAATGTCGCACAGCCCGGCGCTCTACTTGATTAGCCCAGAAGGCGACTGGTTGCGTCAGTTCACCTACGGCACGCCCGCTACCGATATCCTTGCCGACCTTCAACCCAGATTGTGACCCGCATGAAATCCCTGATCCTCTCGGCCCTCCTCGCCTTGTCCGCCACCCCCGTGCTTGCCTGTGAAACCTTCACCCTAGGCGATTTGACCATCGAACACGCCTGGTCCCGCGCCACCATCGGCGCAGATCGCCCGGGCGTCTTCTATGTCGAGATCACCAACAACGGCAGCACCGATGATGCGCTGATCGGCATCGCGACACCTGCGGCTGGCATGCCGATGCTGCACGAAACCGTGGTGACCGACGGCATCGCCTCAATGCCGCATGCCATGTCGATCCTGGTTCCGGCTGGCCAAACCGTCGAGATGGCGCCCGGCGGCTATCACGGGATGTTGATGGGCCTGACCGCGACACTGGCCGAAGGCGACATTTTCCCGGTGACGCTGACTTTCCAGAATGCAGGCGAAGTCGTCGTCAATGTCGAGGTTCTGTCCCTGCGGGCGGAGGGTCCGGATTGCGACGACGCCAACTGATCCTTGGCCTGGGAGGCGCGAGCGCGGCGCTGGCCTTCACGCTCGGCCTTGGCTGGTGGCAAAGCCGCAACCGGGTGCAGTCGCCTGCCGCGCTGCTGCCACTGCCCATCGGCGAGATGGACTTTGCCCTGACCAACCATCGCGGTGAACCGGTGCGCCCGGCAGACTGGATCGGCCGCCCGACCATGGCCTTCTTCGGCTTCACCTGGTGCCCTGACGTCTGCCCGACCACCCTCAGCGAGATCTCGGGCTGGCTGGAACAGCTCGGGCCCGACGCCGACCGGCTGAACACCGTCTTCATCACCGTCGATCCCGAACGGGATACACAGCAGGTTCTGGCCGACTACCTGGCGAACTTCGATCCGCGGATTACCGGCCTGACCGGTCCGCTGGCTGAGGTCGAACGCGCCGTCGCAGGCTTCCGCGCCCGGATCGAAAAGGTGCCCCGCGATGGAGATTACACCATGGATCACACCGCTGGCGTGTTCCTGTTCCGCGCCGACGGACGCTTTGCGAGCATCATCGACTACCACGAGGACCGCCGCTTCGCCCTGCCAAAGATCCGCAGGGTTCTGACCTGACAGCCACACCTGTTTTTCCGGAGAGCCACATGACCAACATGCCCCTTCTGACCCGCCGCACAATGCTGCTGTCCGGCCTCGCCGTCGCGGCTTTCGCGGCCAGTCCGGTGCGCAGCGCGGGACCGTCGATCCATGTCGTCAAGGGAACCGGCTGCGAATGCTGCAACGCCTGGGTCGCCTATCTTCGGGACGAGGGTTTCACCGTGACGGACGAGGAGCGCTACGGCACTCTCCTGATGACCTACAAGGCCGAAGTGGGCGTACCGCAAAGAATGATCTCCTGCCACACAGGGATGATCGAGGGCTATGTGCTCGAAGGCCATGTCCCTGCGAACGATATCAGGCGCCTGCTTGAGGAGCGTCCGGACGCGGTCGGGCTTGCCGTTCCGGGGATGCCCTATGGATCGCCCGGAATGGGACCTGAAAGTCAGCGTGAGGCCTACGACGTCCTGCTGATCCGCCGCGATGGCTCAGACGAGGTCTTCACCCGCTATCTGGCCGCCTGACAATTGTGTCGGCCGTGTTTCATGCCGCCTTTGGCCAACGGCGATGCAGGTTGTCGATGAAGACGGCATGGGTGTGGTGGGGCCCGTGTTCTCACAGGTGGAGATAATCGGCGGGCAGGTCAGGAAGGTCGTGCCGCAAGATCGTCTGATCGTTCGCGGGCCATAGGCGCAGCACTGCAACGAGGCCAGCCGCGCCGATGAGCGCCGTGACGCACAGACCGGGCACCGGCGCCGATCCAGCCGGCCAGCGGGTCGGTGACCAGTCAGCAGGCGCGCGAGAGGGCGAAGCTGCCATTCATGATGACCTTAGCGACTGACCGCTTTCCGCCCTCTGCAACCATGCACGTGGCGGCCCACCAGACGACGCACAGCCAAGCCACTCAAGGAAGCACGGTGATCCTGCTGTTTTGAAAACTCGCCACCATCTCCCGCAGCACGGCCGGCTCGATCACATCGACCGCATCGCCCCACTTGTAGAGATGCCAGGCCATTTCAACCAGTCCACTGGCCTCGAAAATTACAAGCAGGCCGCCATCGTCCTGCTCGACAATCTCCTGCTTCGGGTGGAACTCAAACTCGCGCGCGGCTGCCGCAGCAGCCGGGCTGAAGCGCCAGACGACGCGGGAAACCTCTGCATCCGCGTGAAACGACCCGAAGGATTGGGCCGCATAGGCTTCGAGGCTGAAATCCTTGTCTTTCTCGAACCACTCATTGGTGATCTCGACGTGCCCGACCCGGTCTAAACGGAACCGGCGCAACGACGCGTCCTTTGCCGTGTCACGCGCGATCAGGTAATGCCGCGTCCCCAGGAGAAGGCCGTAGGGTTCGATCACGCGCCGGAGCGGCTCGGGATCTTGTGTGCCCTGGTACTGAATGACAAGCCGGAAGGGACCTCTCAGCGCGGCCGAGACGATAAGCATAACGTCATATGAGGTTTTCACCTTGGGGCCTGGGCGACAGGCATAACCCTTTGCCTCGAGGATCGCCTCTGCATCCACTTCGGTCTTTCGCGCATGGGTGGAAGGTAGCGTCGCCACCAATCGGTCGCGCAAAGTACGCAGGGCGCTGGCATCTACCGGGGCCCCTTCACGCTCAGCCCGCCGGATACTCATCTCGAGCGCGATCAGTTCACGTTCATATATGCCCTGCATGCCCAGCATGCTCGTGTCACGCAGCTTCCATCTTCGGCGCCGATCGGTGTCGGTCTGGTGCGAAATACTCGGAAACACCTCTTTCAGGGCATAGATCATGCGCTGGGCCGTGCGCTCATTGACGCGGAATTCCTCGGCGACCTCCTTCACGCTGATGCCGCGATGCCTTCCGGCTGACAGGCCAGCCAGCTTCAACAGGTCCTGTGCCTTCTGAAACGACATGCTGCGCGCCTCCCCGACAGTTTTTGACGTAGCACCTGCGTTATAGAGTATTTGAGGGCGATTCGTCGTAATCATGCTGAACGATTGAAGAATTTGACAGGTGCCTGGAGCACCTTGGTCAAAGCACGCCTTCATCACTCGACTGCTTGGACGCCTCCTTCCTCACATCACCCCCTGACGGTGCCCCATCATCCCATGGCGGCATGCCGCGTCAGCTCAGAACGAGAAAAGGAGTCTACATGGCGTTACCCCCCAGAGCATTCTTCACCCTTCACGAAACAGCCTCGCGATGGGGCTGCACCATTGCTGACATTGGCGGCTGGGCCACCGAGGGCAAACTGGACATCGTGACAGGCATTCCGATCGCGACCTGCGAAAACGAAAAGGTCTCTGGCAAGATCACGATCTCGCCGATGGACATGTTGCCCCTCTTTCGCCGTACAGGAACTGGACCGACGGTCATCAAGCTGCAGCGGATCAAGCCAGAGCATTCAGACGAGTGGTGTTACATCACCGAGCCTGCCGATGGCGTCGAAGTCTCAATCGCGGACCTGCTGATCAGCGGCCAAGACGTGCTGCGCTTCGAGGACGAGTACGATCTGCTGCGCCGCATTGGCGGCGGCACCGGCGCGCTCTCTCCCTATGATTGGGAAGGCATGTATGTCACTTTGCTAAAGCGCATCCACGAGCATGGCATCCCCGACACTCAGGCGGAACTGATCGGAGAACTGCAGGACTGGTTTGCCGATGTTGCCGAAAACGGCGACGTGCCGGATGAGAGCACCATCCGCCGCCGTCTGCGCCCCTTTTGGCGTGCCCTGCGCGACGAGAAGTAAGCGGCCCAGATATCTCAGGCGCGCTTGGCTTCCACCGCGGCATCCGCATCATGAACGATCTTTGGGCGCGGTCGGAACATACCAGCTACAGCATCGACTCCTGCACGCAGGGGCGACTCCATCAGATGCGCGTAGCGCAGGGTGGTCTGGATCTGGCTGTGCCCGAGCAGTTTGCCGATCATTTCGAGCGAGGCTCCACCGCTGACCAGAAGCGACGCGAAGGTGTGGCGCAGGTCGTGGATGCGGACGTCGGGCAGATTTGCCTCTCGTTGCACATTGATCCAGAAGCGGCGGATTTCCTTGACGGGCTGGCCTGGCACATCGCCCGGGAACAGCCATGGGTTCTTCTTGCGCACGACCAGTGCCCGCTGACGCACGATCGCGGCCACATCGGCAGAGATCGGCACCCTGTGAACCTTGCGCTGCTTGGTGGTAGCTGCTGGCTTTGACCAGATCCCGAGTTCGAGATTGAATTGCTCGAACCGTGCCTGACGCACTTCGCCAACGCGAGCGCCAGTCAGCATGCAAATCCGAATAATGCTGGCGGCGCGCTGATCTTCGGCCGCATCCAGAACCTCGGCCAGCCGCGCGATTTCCTCATGTGACAGGAAGCGCTCCCGCGCCGTCTCGATACGTTTTTTGAACCCTGACGCCGGATTGTCGGCGCGCCAGCCCCACTGGACGGCAAGGTTGAACATCTTGCGTAGCGTCTCTCCGACGCGATTGGCGCGGATCGGGGTGGGCTTCTTGCCTTGCAGCTTGCGCGCGCGGTTGTTGGGCTTCGCCTTCGATGGGCGCGCTCGACCTTGGGCGATGATGTTCAGAAGTTTCACGACGTCTTGCGGGGTGATTTCCGTAACCAGCTTGTTGGCCCAATGCGGTGCCACCAGCTTGGTCAGGAATGATTTCTGATCGGACGCGCTCAAGGGGGCCAATGTGGACGCATGCTCGGCCAGATAGCGTTCGATCATGTCCTTGAACCGAGGCGCCTCGCGCAGCGCGCCACGTTCACCTAGAGGATCGCTGCCCTCGTCAATGACGCGGCGCAGCTCGCGTGCCCGTTCACGCGCCGCCGTCACGCTCCACTCCGGCCAGCGTCCGATCACCATGCGGCGCTGCCGCCCTGCGAAGCGATAGTCCAGAACGAAGGACCTCTCGCCCGACCGCATGACGCGGATGGACAGCCCGCGGATTTCCGTGTCGAACACCTGGAAATCACGATCCTCTTCCGGAATCTGCTCACGCACTATTTTATCATTCAATCGCAATCGGTTGACCATGTTATCGCCTCCTTTTGCGCATGACACAGGCGTAGATACGCAGGCTTATCAAGCGAAGCATAAGCACCAGACCGGCGCATAGGCGATGACCGGCATTGATGCGCCAAAAGGCTGCCGGTCATTGAAATTACAGCAAAAATCCCGGGCAACCGCAGCCCGTGCCCTGCGAATCTGTGGCAGAATCCGCGGCAAGAGCCTCGTGGGGACAGTGCCAGAGACGATCCGGACGCCCCGATCTGCTCTCATCGACCGCCAAATCTGTAAATTTCGTTTTAAATCAATGACCGGCAAGGGTCCGAACCCCTTGCCGGTTGGTTCAATCCACGCGATTGCGCGTCAATGTCAGGGAAACACTGCGAAATCTTGTAAATCGGCTGCGTGACACGCCCTCGAACGCCATCTCACGGTGCGCACGTGCCTTCCGGGCAATTGCTTACGATTGATGTCACCACCCCACCTCTCCGGAAAAATCCAGCAATATCAGTGACCGGCAAGCTTTTGGAGCATCACCGCCGGTCACTGCCTTCCCGCCACCCCTCCGTCTCTGCGCTTCTGAAGACCTGAACTCCGCCCGTGTCGGGCGATAACCAGGAGAGACCGGATGACAGAACTTGGCACCTCCCCCCGATCTGGGACGACCCGCCTGATGTGCGGCTGGATTAGCCGCCTCGACCTCGCCCTTGAACTCGAGGTCACCGTCGAAACCCTGCATCGTTGGGAAAAGCTGCGCTTCGGGCCGCCCTGTGTGCGCGCTGGGCGAAAGATCTACTATCGCCGCGATGCTGTGCAGGACTGGCTCATGCAGCAGGAAGCACCTGCCCCCCGTCGCATGGGGGCGCGGCGATGAGCATCCCCCTGCCCTTCCGCAAGCACCCAAGGCGCGATCAAGTCCGTCAGGACTGGATTGACGAAAGACGGCGCGAGGCGCGCATTGTCGTCGCCGATGTCCTGAACCATTCGTATTATTTGATCCGGCTGGCCTGCAATGTTCTGGTCCAGCATGGCGAGACCCAGGCCGAGCGCGAAGACGCGCGGATCCTGTTGGTGGTTCTTGATGCCAAATCCCCTGGGCGCTTCGATCGCACGCGATCAGAGCCGGAGGGTCGGTCATGAATCGCCGCGGCACACCCGAAGCGGATCTGCAACGCACTGTGGTCACAGCCCTGCGCTTTGCACTGCCACGTACGGCCATCATTCATCATTGCGCCAATGAAGTGACTGAGCCTGGGCCTCGCGGGGCCAAGCGCCAAGCTATCCTGATTGGCATGGGCCTCCATCCCGGCTTTGCCGATTTGATGGTGCTCTGCGAAGGGCGCGTGCTCTTTTTGGAGCTGAAATCCCTCAAGGGCAGGCTCAGTCCTGCGCAGGAGACATTTCGCGATGCCGTCTTGGCGCAGGGTTTTGGCTGGGCGCTGGTGCGGTCCCTGGACGATGCGATGGGCGCGCTCGCCGATCATGGCTTCGCCAGCCGTGTTTCGCTGCCTGACGCGTCACAGGGCAACGGCTCCAGCCCAGCGCGGAGGTCCGCTCCATGAGCCATGCCGCCACCAACTGGGCAATCAAACAGCGGGGATTGAAACCCGCAACGAAGATCGTGCTCTGGCATCTGTGTGACCGCTACAACCCGGACTATGGCTGTTTCCCCTCGCAAGACAGGCTGGCCGAGGATTGCGAGATCAGCCGATCGACCCTGAATGAACATCTCGGCCAGCTTGAAGCGGCAGGGCTCTTGCGCCGTGTCCCGCGCCTGCATCCCGTCACCAAGCGCCAGATGCCCACCCGCTATATTCTGGGGTTCGAGCCTGGCTTCACACAGGATGATGCTGAGCCGTGTCCGGAAACCGGACACGGTGCGGCAGACACCCAAGAAAGCTGTGTGGATACAGCAACTTCTGAGGTTGAAAGCCTAGGCTTGCCAGAGCCGTGTCCGAAATCCGGACACGGGTGCGAAGGGCGAGCCGTGTCCGATTTTGACCGCGACCCGTGTCCGGAAAATGGCCCGAGCCGTGTCCGGAATCCGGACACTAACCTTGTAAGAGAACCTTTAAGTAAACCAGTAAAGGAGGAGGAGGACGCGCAGGCGCGCGACGGCATCAGCGATGAATTTTTCGAAGAGTTGCTGGCCGTGCTCGGTTTTGACCCCGACGGCGCCCTGCCCGGCTGGTGGCAAGGCTGGCCACCACGCAAACATGTTCAGCGCTGGTGCGACGAACTCAGGCTCACCAAGGCGGAAGTGCTCGAAGCCGCGAAAGCGTCAAGACAGGAACACCCTGAACCGCCCGATGGGCCCAAGGCGCTAGACCGCGCCATGAAGCGCGCTGCCCAGCACAAGGTGGATGACACGGCAAGAAAGCGGCGAAAGCCAAAGCAAGGCGCTGCGCCTGTGGCCAAGCCAATCATCGATTTGCCAGCCTTTTACGCCGAGATCGTCAACTCCGATCGCTACCTGCCCGTCAGCGCAATTTCGAACACGATGCGCGACACCATGCTGGCCCGCGGACTGGCAACGGCTGAGCGCCTCCGTGAGCGGGGGATCCGATGAACCACGACCGTAAACTGCACGCGAACACCGGTAGGACCGGGCGCCCGCGTCGTACCATGTCTGTCCAGCAGGCTTTGGAATGGGCCTTCCGCGTTGAACATGCCCAGCTTGAACTACCCATGCCACCCGATCCAGAGCGCGGGCACGGATTTGGCTTCGGGCTCGAGTACGTGCTGCTACAGCGGGCGACCCTCGGATGCAAAGTGGACGGCGGTCAGCATAAAATCGGTGGCTACACGCACGAGGACGCAGAGGTCATCGCTGCCACAGTGGCAGGCTTGCCTGACAGCCTTGGCGGCAAACGCATGGCGATCCGCGTGGCCGAGCTCGCACGCGCTGGGCTGACACCGGACTGGATGCCGGGCGCTGTGCCTCGCTGCGTACCGGCCGACATCAAGCGCAACCGGCATGGCGATCGCGCTGTCAGCGTGGTTGTCGGCAACGAGCGGGTTTTGATCAAAGGGAAATGGCGCAGCGTGGAGGTTCGTGCCTGCCCAGTAGCGTTTCGGCCAGATGCAAGGCAGATTGAGGCCGTGAGGCGCGCATATCAAGATTGGTGGCAAGCGCTGGAGTGGATATTGGACGGGCTTGTCGGTGGCGGCATGCTTATCGAGGTTGTATTGTCCAGCGGGTTGCCAAAGGCCGCTCCATGGGTGCCGCGGTGATCACAATAAGCGAGGTGGGGAGCGTACGTTTGCTGCCGTCGTAGATGGACTCTCCACCTCAGTGATAGTGTCCAACCTTTCGCTCACCATGTTCGAACTTACAGGCTATGATGAGTTGCTATGTTGGCAAAACGCGATCTGACTGAGGGCAGCGAGCGAGGTGTTAGCCTCGGCCGCACTGATACTCCTCACGCGCTGAGGCGCCTTGCAGCCAGCCAGGAGGCGAGTGCCATCAAGCCCGCTGTGGTGAGGCAAAGCGGCAAATCACCGACCTGATAGCTCAGTCCAGATAGAAGCGTTCCGATGAGCCGGCCCGCTGCGTTGGCCATGTAGTAGAACCCCACATCTCTTGTGATCCGTTCCGCCGATCCGAAGGCGAGGATCAAATAGGAATGGACCGAAGAATTGACCGCAAAGACAAAGCCGAACAGCAAAAGGCCCGCGATCAGCGTGGCGGTAAGCCAAGGCGCGGGTCCGTCGGCCGCCCAAGCCGCCCCTGCCAGCAGGAATGGGATCGGCACCAGAAGTCCGGCCCAGAGAATGGCCTTGCGGGTAGTCTCGGCCTCGGGTTGCCCTTTGCCACCCAGAAGCCGTGGGGCAAAAGCCTGCACCGCGCCATAGGCGATGATCCAGAGCGCAAGGAAGCTGCCGATCAGAAAGAACGCCTCGCGCCTGCCTTCGGCCGTTCCGTCAGATAGGACGGATTGGAAGTAAACCGGGATGCCGACGACAAACCACACATCGCGCGCACCGAAAAGGAACATGCGGGCCAGCGACAGGCGGTTTACCCGGAAATCCTTCGACCGCCAGCCGCCCCAGGCTTCGTCCGATTTCATCCGACCCGGAAGGCCGGCGGGAAGGAACAGAACAACGGCAAGCAGGATGACCGCAAGCACCGCCGCCATGCCCCAGACCGCTGTCTGAAAACCTGCCAGAGCCAGAAGGGCCGCGCCGAGGAAGAAGCCCAGCCCCTTCACCGCATTCTTCGACCCGGTCAGCAGCGCCACCCAGCGGAAAAGGCCACCGTCCTCCTTGGGCGCCAGCAGTTTCACTGCGGATTTCGAGGACATCTTGGCCAGATCCTTGGCCACGCCCGAGACGCCCTGCACCGCCATGACGAATGCGACCGAAGCAGCAACTCCCCACGTGGGATCAAGCTGGGCAAGTGCCACAAGTGCTGCGATCTGCAAGGCCAGCCCGCCATAGAGCGTTGCGGCCAAACCGAAGCGGGCAGCTAGCCAGCCGGCAGCGAGATTGGTCACGATCCCCGCCACTTCATAAAGCAGGAACAGCCAGGCAAGCTGGATCGGCGTGAAGCCCAAGCTGTTGAAATGCAACAGCACCAGCATCCGCAGTGCGCCGTCGGACAGCATGAAGGCCCAATAGGCCGCTGTAACGGCGGCATAGGCGCGAAGCGGGTTCGGTGGCGGGGCGGCCGTAGTCACGGCTTCGGTCACAGCGACCCCGCGACCATCCGCGCGATGTCGGCGAGGCGGCAGGAATAGCCCCACTCATTGTCATACCAGGCGTAGATCTTCACCTGCGTGCCGTTGATGACCATGGTCGATAGCGCGTCAATTATCGACGACCGCGGATCGTTGGTGAAGTCGCAGGACACCAGCGGGCGCGTTTCATAACCCAGAATGCCCTTCAGCGGCCCCTCGGCGGCGGCCTTGAACAGCGCGTTCACTTCCTCGACCGTGGTCGCCCGCTCCACCTCGAAGACGCAATCGGTCAGCGAGGCATTCAAGAGCGGCACCCGCACGGCGTGGCCGTTCAGACGGCCTTTGAGTTCGGGGTAGATCAGTGTAATCGCCGTGGCGCTGCCCGTCGTGGTCGGGATCAGGTTCAAAAGCGCCGACCGCGCGCGGCGCATGTCCTTGGCCGGGCGGTCCACGATGGTTTGCGTGTTGGTCACATCATGGATTGTGGTGATCGATCCGTGACGTATGCCAAGGGATTCGTGGATTACCTTGACCACGGGGGCAAGGCAGTTGGTGGTGCAGGACGCGGCCGTGATAAGGGTCTGGCTTCCGTCATAGAGATGGTGGTTGACGCCGTAGACCAGGTTCAGCGCGCCGCCGTCCTTGACCGGGGCAGAGACAACGACCTTCTTAACCCCAGCGGAATAGTAGGGCGCTACCTTCGCAGCGGTCTTGAAGACCCCGGTACAGTCGATGATCAGATCAACGCCCAGTTCCGCCAGCGGCAGTGCTTCGATAGTCTTCTCATGCGTCAGCCGGATTGTCTGGCCGTTCAGAACCAGTGCTCCTTCACCGGCCGCGACCGGCGTGCGCCAGCGCCCGTGGACGGAGTCGAATTCCATCAGCAGGGCATGCTGTTCGGCATCGCCGACGGGATCGTTCAAGAGCACGATCTCACCGCCAGAACCGGTGTCGATCAGGTCGCGCAGGACAAGCTTTCCAATGCGGCCAAGGCCGTTAAGGGCGATGCGGGTCATGAGGGTCAGGCCTTTGCTTGTGCGTCAGTGCCGATAGCATCAACACGGGATTGGAGAGACATCCGGCTGAGCGACTCAAAAGGCAGCTCGACGAAGGTCATGATGCGCCGCCGCAGGCCAGCGTAGGTCTGGGCAAAGACAAGCGCCTTCTCTGCGTCCGTTCCCGTTGCTTTCACCGGGTCTGGCAAGCCCCAATGGCCGGTAATGGGCTGACCCGGCCAAGGCGGACATTCCTCGGCTGCCGCCGTGTCGCAGACGGTGAAGACGAAATCCATCACGATAGCGCCCGGCCGCTGGAATTCGGAAATGTGCTTTGACCGCAAGACAGAAGTGTCATGGCCATTGCGCTTCAGGATTTCCAGCGCGAAGGGGTTCAACTCGGTGTTAGGGCGCGTACCGGCGGAGAAGGCTTGGAACTTACCCTTGCCCAGATCCCGGAGCAGTGCCTCGGCAAAGATCGAGCGGGCCGAGTTGCCTGAGCAGATGAAAAGTACGTCGAAGTCAGTGTCGGGGATGTTCGGGTCCATTTGGGCGGCGTCCTTTGGGGCAGAGAGCAAGGGGGCAAGGAGATCGGGCCGGGCACGACCCACATCGAGAGCGATATAGCCGATCAAGCCTTCGGTCGTGTCGAGATCGACGGCGTAGTAGAGGGATCGGCCGACCCGCGTGACCTGCACGAGGCAAGACGCGGTCAAGTCTGCAAGATGGTGGGACAGCGTGTTCTGTTTCATCCCGAGCGCCTCGGCGATCTCGGTCGGCCGCACGCCCTGCGGGGCAAAGCGCATCAAGAGACGAAAGACAGCCATCCGACCAGGATGGCCGAGTGTAGCAAAGGCATGAGCGGCGCGATTCTGTTCCATACTTCCCGATTAACGGAAGTGTTTGGGTGCGTCCAATGAAGGTTTCATGACAACCCGGGTCGAAATGCCAGGTTGATTGATCCAGATCACGGCGGACATTGCCCGCTTATGCGCAAATGCGCATGAAGTGGAGTTCCCTGATGATCGTCTCCGTCCTTTCCGCCCTTGCCGAGCCAACCCGTCTTGAGGCGATGCGTCTCCTGTCTGATGGCTCGGAACACTGCGTCTGCGAGCTGATGCGCAAGCTGGGCGCGACGCAAAGCCGGATGTCGCGGCACATGCAGGTGCTGAAGCAAGCCGGGCTGGTGGTAGACAGGCGCGATGCGCAATGGGTCCGCTACCGGATCAGGCACGACCTGCCGACGCATCTGCGCGCGCTGCTGGCTGCGGCCTTGGTCGAAGAGGTGATGGCATGAACCTCTTCACCTGGATGAACGACCAGCTTTTGCGGATGCAGTGGCTGTCCGATCTCGTGACAGCCGGGGTGCACGCGGTCGGGCTGGACCCCGCCTCGCGCATTGGCGGCTCGGTGCAGTTCTTTGTCTACGATGTAATCAAGATCTTCATTCTGCTGTCAGTCCTGATCTTTGTCATCTCCTACGTGCAAAGCTATTTCCCGCCCGAACGCACGCGACGCATCCTCGGTGGGCGGTCGGGGATCGGCGCAAACATCCTTGGCGCACTTCTGGGCACCATCACGCCGTTCTGCTCCTGCTCTTCCATCCCGTTGTTCATCGGCTTTACAGCCGCCGGTTTGCCGCTTGGGGTGACGTTCTCCTTCCTGATCTCGTCACCTTTGGTAGATATGGCCTCGGTCATTCTGCTGGCATCGATCTTCAGTTGGTCCATTGCGCTCGCCTATGTCGGCGTCGGCCTGATGGTGGCGATCATCGGCGGCACGATCATCGGCAAGCTTGGGATGGAGGATCAGGTCGCCGCTTTCGTGCGCAACGTGCCTGTCACGGATGCGGACGAAACCCTGAGCCGGGCCGAGCGTGTCGCCTTCGCACGCGATCAGGTGATGGATATCGTGCGCAAGGTCTGGCCCTATGTGCTGATCGGCGTCGGGATAGGGGCTGCGATCCACAATTGGGTGCCTGCCGAAACCATCTCGGCCCTTTTGGGACAGGATAAGTGGTGGGCGGTGCCGGTGGCCACGCTGATAGGCATCCCGATGTATGCCGACATTTTCGGCACCCTGCCGATTGCCGAGGCGCTGGTGGGTAAGGGCGTGGGCCTGGGCACCGTTCTGGCCTTCATGATGGCGGTGACGGCGCTGTCGCTGCCCTCGCTGATCATGCTCAAACGCGTGGTCAAGCTGCCGCTGCTAGTCACCTTCACCGGCGTGGTGACGGTAGGCATCCTGACCATCGGCTTCACCTTAAACGCCATCACCCACTGGTTCATCTGAAAGGAAACATCATGATCATCAAAATCCTCGGCTCGGGCTGCAAGAAATGCGTGACACTGGGCGAGAATGCAAAGGCGGCAGCGGATGTCGCAGGCAAGGACGCCCAGATCATCAAGGTCACCGACTTCGCCGAGATCGCCGCTTATGGCGTCATGTCGACACCCGGACTGGTCGTGGATGAAAAGGTGCTATCCGCAGGCAAGGTACTGACTGCGGAAGAAATCGGGCGCCTGCTGTGACAGAATATCGTGTCTCCGCCCGCCGAATCGACAGCCACGGCAGCCTTGCGATGGCCAAGGAGACCGAGGTGGTGCTGGACACCGACATGGCTGGGCGACGCGATGCGATGAATCCGGTGGAGCTGCTGCTGTCGGCACTGGCGGCCTGCATGCTCAAGGGGATCGCGCGGATGACACCGATCCTACACTTCCAGATCGATGGCGCCGAGGTTCGACTGGAGGCTGTGCGCTTGGATGCCCCACCTAAGCTGACTCTGATCCGATATGACATCGTCGTGGACAGTGGCGAGACTGACCAGCGCCTTGATCTCCTGCACCGCAACATACTGAAATACGGGACGATTTCGAATACTCTTTCCGCTGCGCTGCCGCTGGAGGGAAGGCTGCGTCGTACTAGCAATTGCGAATAACGGTCTACCCACACTTATTAACAGCTATGTTTAACTTCTGAGACGCGATCATTGGCCTGATTGCTACTTATAAACAGCCACGGGCCGTTAGCCCCCCCCGGCCATGGTTCCTCCCCGGCCATTTTCGTATACGGGGGGGCTCAGCGCGGCATTTCGCTAGCGCGTGGCTTTTTCACCGGGGAATCCACTTGGAAGCCACCTGGGGGCGCCTGCCTGAATTCCTGACTCATTATTAATGCCTTACGAAACCGGGGGCCTGGCTAGGGTGGATTCCGCTTGGAATCCAAAGAAGCCAGTTTGGGGAATCCACCTCGGCTGGAAGCCACCTCGGGAAGCCACCCTGGCCGCGAGCCATCGGAACGTATTGATTCCATGCTGAAAAACCGATTGACATTTCTAGCCCCCTTGACGTACCCCTTGATCATCGAAGAATTGCGCCCGGAGGATAACCCTCGCGGGCGCTTTCGTTTTCCTGACATCGCGGATCCTAAGGGCCACCAGTCCTACTGGCCGGTTGCCTGCCCTTGGCTGCACCGCACTATCTGCGAAAGCCTACACATGGACCTCGTCTTCGCGCCGAGCCAGATTGAAACTTGGCCGATTGCTCGGCTGCGCCCCTATGCCCGCAATGCCAAGATGCATGGCGACAACCAGGTGGCGAAGATCGCCGCTAGCATGGCCAAGTTCGGCTGGACCGTGCCCTGCATGGTTGCAGACGACGGCGAGTTGATTGCAGGCCATGGCCGGGTGCTGGCGGCCACGATGCTCGGGCTGACCGAGGTGCCAGTGATCCGGCTCAGCCATCTCGATGAGGCAGAACGCCGGGCCTACCGCATCGCAGACAATAAATTGACCGAGCTTGGCGAATGGGACGAGGCGATCTTGCGCGACGAGATCGCTGTGTTGCTGGCCGAGGATTTTGACCTGACGCTCTTGGGCATCAGCGACGATGATCTGGATGCGCTGCTGCGCGACCCGGAGGCGCTAGGCAGCGATGGTCCGGTCGAGGGCGAGGACGATGTGCCTGACCTACCGGTCACGCCAGTCTCGGTGGCAGGCGACCTCTGGCAGTTGGGCGCGCATCGCCTGATCTGCGGTGACAGCACCAGCGCCGATGTGGTTGGTCGGTTGCTTGGGGACGTGCGGCCGCAGCTGATGGTGACCGACCCACCTTACGGCGTCGAATACGACCCGTCCTGGCGCAACCAGGCGGGGGCGGCGAAGACAAAACGCACCGGCAAGGTGCTGAACGACGACCGGGCAGATTGGCGCGAGGCATGGGCGCTGTTCCCCGGCGATGTGGCCTATGTCTGGCACGGTGCGCTGCATGCCGCGACCGTAGCCGACAGCCTGGTGGCTGCGGGTTTCGCCATCCGATCGCAGATCATCTGGGCTAAGGACCGGCTGGTTCTCAGCCGCGGCGATTACCACTGGCAACATGAGCCCTGCTGGTATGCGGTGCGTGCCAAGGGCAAAGGCCATTGGGCAGGCGACCGCAAACAGACCACGCTGTGGCAGATCGCCAACCGCGATCAGGACGCCGACACCGTTCATGGCACGCAGAAGCCGGTCGAATGCATGCGCCGGCCTATCCTGAACAATTCCAGCCCCGGCCAGGCGGTGTTTGAACCCTTCATGGGTTCCGGCACGACGCTGATCGCCGCTGAGACCACCGGCCGGGTCTGCTTCGGGGTCGAATTGAATCCCGCCTATGTCGATGTGGCCATCGAGCGTTGGCAGTCTTTTGCCGGCCAGGATGCCGTTCTGTCGGAAACTGGCGAAAGTTTCGCTGAGCTGAAGGCCAAGAGGCTCGCGGCTTGAACGCGCCCTTGCTGCCTGGCCGGATCGAGCGTTGGCCCCTCGCCCGGCTCAAACCCTACGCCCGCAACGCCAAGACCCACGATGCCAATCAGGTCGCCAAGATCGCCGCAAGCATGGCCGAGTTCGGCTGGACCGTTCCCTGCCTTGTCGCAGCTGACGGTGAGTTGATCGCTGGCCACGGCCGCGTCCTGGCTGCCGCGCAGCTGGGGCTGGCCGAGGCGCCGGTCATCGTGTTGGACCATCTGACAGAGGCGCAGCGCCGGGCGTACCGGATCGCCGACAACAAATTAACCGAACTGGGCGGCTGGGATGAAGCGCTGTTGCTGGAAGAATTGCGCGGGCTTCTGGCAGAGGACTTTGACCTCGGGTTGATCGGGATCCCCGAGGATGAACTGGACGCCCTGCTGGCAGACGCCGACGACCGCCCCGCGATTTCCGACGATGCGGCCGACGCCATTCCGGCGCCACCCGCCAAGCCGATCACCCAGCCCGGCGATATCTGGCGGCTCGGGCATCACCGGCTAATCTGTGGCGACGCGACTGACACGGCAGTAGTGGCGCGGCTGATGGACGGGGAGCAAGCATCGCTAATGTTCACCTCCCCGCCCTATGCGCAGCAGCGCGACTATGGCGCGGCGAAGGAAAAGGTCGGCGATTGGGATGCGCTGATGCAGGGCGTGTTTTCCGCGGCACCTATCACCGCCGATGCCCAGCTTCTGGTGAACCTCGGCCTTGTGCATCGCGATGGCGAGTGGCTCCCGTACTGGGAGCACTGGGTGGACTGGATGCGCGCGCAGGGCTGGCGGCGCTTCGGCTGGTACGTCTGGGATCAGGGGCCCGGCCTCCCCGGCGACTGGAACGGCCGCCTCGCGCCCTCGCACGAGTTCATCTTCCACTTCAACCGCCAGCCGCGGAAGCCGAACAAGACGGTCGAGAGCAAGCACGCGGGCGAAACCCTCGGCGGCGGGGGGCTGCGCGGGGCCGACGGCACGGTCCATCGCAAGACAGGCTACGGCAACGCGATCCAGAGCCATCGCATCCCAGACTTTGTATTCCGGATCATGCGCCACAAGGGAGGCTTGGGCGCCGCCGGATCGCACCCGGCCGTGTTCCCGGTGGCGCTGGTCGAGGCGGTGCTGACGGCGTTCAGCGATCCGGGCAACCTGATCTATGAACCCTTCTGCGGCTCTGGCACGCAGATCGTCGCCGCCGAACGCACTGGGCGGCGCTGCTATGCGGTGGAACTGGACCCTGTCTATTGCGACGTCGCCGTGCGGCGGTGGGAGATGGCAACGGGACGGACAGCCAGCCGTCTCGCAGAACCGACAGAACCCGTTCAACCACTTCGCCGTGGAAAGAAACGCGCATGACTACTCAGTCGCGTCGAATGTCGCTGATGGAGGCTGCCAGCAATGTCGCCGTGGGCTATATGCTTGCGGTGGCCACGCAAATCATGGTGTTTCCTTGGTTTGGCCTGCACCCGAGCCTTGGCGAGAACCTGGCGCTGGGCGGGGTCTTCGTCGGCATATCGCTCCTGCGCAGCTACGCACTGCGCAGGCTGTTCGAGCGCTGATACCATCGGAGCATCTTCAGTCGTCCTGAGGATCGAGGGCCGTGATATAGGGATCACCGCTATTCCAGGATCCTTCGTCGAGGGTCCAGATCGCATCGCTGCTGGCAGACAAGGCCGCAAAGGCAGCGGCTTCCGCCGCCTCCGCATCTGCCGCATCGACAGTGACGCTGGTGCTCTCGGTCACATCGCGGGTGATCAAGGCCGTGAAACGGGGCATCAGGCAGCCTCAAGTTTGTACACGGTTCCTCTGCCAGTGACCTTTTCCGCGGTGATCGGCAGGTTCAGCTTCTTCTTGAGCCCGCCCGAGATCAGGCCACGGGCTGAATGCGCCAACCAGCCTGTCGCCTCGACGATTTCAGCGATGGAGGCACCCTCGGGTCGCTGGATGAGCGCGATGATCTCGGCCTGCTTAGTCCCAGCGCGGATGGCAACGGGCCTAGCCGCGTCGGGCTCGGGCGATGTTCCAGGCGCGCCCTCCGGCTTCGGGGCCAGTTTCAGCGGCACCTTGCGTAGATTGGTCACGGTGTTCGCAACGACGGGCTCAATGCCGATCGCGGCAAGGCCTACTTCGGTCGCGATTAGCGTGGTGCCATGACCATCGCCTGTCTCGCGCCAGAGCGGCTCGCCGCGGCGCAGATTGGCGTCGACCTCTTCGAGCCAGCCGCGTTCGATCATCTTCGAAACAGCCATCTTGGCCGCTGCACCGGCCAGCCCCTTGGGAAGTGGCAGGGCGATGTTCTCGGGGCGCTGAGCCCCGGCACTAAGAATGAGGGCTTGGGTTTCTGTGAGTTTTGGCATCTTGGCCTCCTGTGGTGCGAGGATGGTTCGGGTTTTGGTTAATCGGTGCTAGCCATCGCAGCGGCGATCGCGAAATGCTGGACCCAGCCAGTCAGGTAGGGCAGCCCTGCGGGGATCCCGTCGTCGCGTTCGGTCTTGCGGCTGATGCGCCAGCCCTGCCAGCGGCGGATTGCGGAGGCGATGGCGGGTTCGAGCCCAATGTTGCAGCCCGTCATGTTGCCGACCACATCGTCGGCGAAATGGCGGCCCATCCGGCTGTCGAGAAAGTCGCGGATGCCGATCATCTCGTCCTCGCTGTCAGCGTGGATGGCTTCGGCGATCATGCGGGAGGCGAGCGTCCAGACTTCCGCGCTGCGGCGGTCGCGCAAGGGGCAGACCGTCAGGGTGCGGAAGAAACCGTAATCCTCGTTGCGGCTGGGCAGGATAGGCTGCTTGGTCATGGTGGGGATCCTTGTCATGGAGGGTGGCGGGGCGCTGGGCCCCGCCTGTGTGCGATCAGGCGGCGCTGAGGGCTTCGAGCATGGCGATGTGGCTGCGCAGGGTTGCGGCCTCTCCGCGCGCTGCGTCTGCCCAGAAGGCGGCGCGGGCATTGCAGGCGGTTGCGAGGTGCTCGGCGTCCTCACGGGTGAAGCGGTTGACCTTGTGGGCGCTGCCATGACCCGTGCAGGTGGCGCGGTGTTTCTTGCCCTCAGGCGCGAGCTTGAAGGTCAGGGGCCCGAAGTCGTCGAGGACAATCCAGTTGTGCGAGGCGATCGTGGCGCAAGCGCTGGGCGCGAGGCGGGCTTCGATCTCGTCGGCGGCGGCGCGAAAGTTGGCGATCAGGGCGGCGGTGGCGTTGGTCATGGCGGTGGCTCCGTGGGGTGAGTTGCATCGTTTCCGTGCGATGACATTCGCTCCGGTGCGCCGATTATCGTAGGTAATTCTACGCAATATCAGTGCTTTGTAATCGTATCGGCGACCATCAATCGATGCGATCCGGATTTGTCAGCGCGGCCTGTTCGGCTTCATGGCGCTGAGCCGCGTCAGGCGGGTCGCGGCGGGCGTTGACGATCGCCACAAAGAGAGCGCGGGCGACAGTTGCAACCTCGTCGGCACCAATGCTGGTCAGGTCGACGTCATGGATGGCGATGGCCTCGCCCAGATCGGTCAGCGCATAGAGCGTCGCAAACTCGGCATCGGTCGGGTTGCAGGTCTCGGTCGCAAAGTCGTCGGGGCTGATCGCCACGCTGCGGCAGAACCGCAGATCGAACCCGATGGCGCATTCGCGGCGGACGACCTCAGTGAGGGTTTCGCCTTCGGAGAGGCAGTTCAGGGAAGGCAGTGTCATTGGGCTGATCCTTCAGGGGTGTGGGTTTCGGGGTCGAGTTCGATCCATCTGCCGTCCTGCCAGACGTAAAGATGGCAGAACTGGCAGATCGGACGCGGCAAGATCACCGGATCGCGGGGGCGCTCGAACGCCTTGATCTTGTCGGCGCGGACCTGCCGGATTTCGCGGGCAGAAAAGATGTCCTCCGGCGTCCATGGGGCCAGCGAGGGAAGCATGTGCGAGGGATAGCCATCGTAATGGCAATAGATCTGTGCCCATTCGCTGGGACCGATCTGGATGGCGATCTGTGCGCGGGTGCTCATCTGCGTTTCCTTGTCCAGTGCGGCTCAGATGAGCCCGTACTGCTGCAGGACCGGCACGACATCGGCCAGTTCAATGGTCAGGCAGTCGATCCCGATCCGCCCGGCCATCTCGAAGACCTCGGCATTCAGGCTCCGGTCATTGAGGTGGCCCTGCAGCGTGGCGGGGCTCATGGCCTGCACAAAGCGCGGGCGGTCGATGAAGATGCGGGTCGTGTCGGAGGGGATGGCGATGGCCATAATCTGGTCCTTTCAGGATTGGGCTCGGTTGTTGGCGGGGCCTGCGCGGCGTCCGGCTTCAAAGGCTTCCTCGAGTGCTGTGCGGATGGCCCAGACGGCGACATCGTGGAAGTCCAGCCGGTCCCAGTTCTGGGTCTCCAGCGTCTCGATACGAAACTGGCGCTGGGCGATCTCAAGGAGCTGGGCGTCGCGCTGGTCAGTTGGGTTGATCGCTTTGCGGCAGGGCATGTCGGTAACCGATCCTTGTGTGCGGGCTGCGATGCACCCGTTTCATGCCACCATGAATCGCTCTATCCGGGAGTGTAATCAACTGAATACGGATATTATTTTCGTTTATTTTCAGTATATTGATGGAAACCACAGCGCCATGGAAGGTCTATCTGAACGCGCCTATGCCGAAGCGTCCGGCCTCTCGCGCGGGGCCGTACAGAAGGCGCGCAAGAACGGTCGACTGGTGCTCTTTGCGGATGGGTCGATCAACGCTGCTGCCTCGGATGCGCGGCGGAGCGCGATGACGGATCCGGACCAGCAGATGCGGTCGCGGGGCAGCGTCGGCGCAGGGGGAGACGGTCATGGGATTGGCGGCACTGCTGTATCCGGTCCCGGTGACAGCACCTCTTACCTAAAGGCCCGGACGGCGCTGACGGTCTACCAGGCGCAGGAACGCCAGTTGTCGATCCAGCGCAAAAAGGGCGTACTGGTCGACCGTGCGCGCGCTGAAACACTTGTGTTTCGCCTCGCGCGCCAGGAACGCGACACATGGGTCACCTGGCCCACCCGCGTGGCGGCCCTGATGGCCGCGCAATTATCCGCAGAGATAGAGAAGGCACAGTGCACACCCGTGACAATCGAGACTGCGGTCCTGCAAAGGGTGCTGGAAACCCATGTCCGAGAGCAGCTCGACGCCCTTGCCGACCTCAGGGTCTCGCTTGGATGATGAGGACCGGTTTCGAGATAACGAAACGCAAAGGTCCGGTGGACCTTTGCGAGGGACGAATGCCCGGAGCGCAAGCGCAGGGCTAGAACATGACAAAAGCCTGAACGAAGGCGATCTAACCGGCGGCCTCGATCTCGCCTTTGAAGGCGCCGAGGACCTCCTGCGCGCTTGGCGGCGCGGAATGCGGCCCGACCCGGATTTGACGGTGTCGGAATGGGCGGACAAGCACCGCAAGCTGTCGTCGCGGGCGGCTGCCGAGCCGGGTCAATACCGAACGGCTCGGACACCTTATCTGCGCGCAATCATGGATGCGCTGTCGCCGGGCCATCCCGCGCAGCGCATCTGCTTCATGAAGGCCGCGCAGGTCGGGGCAACGGAAGCCGGGAACAACTGGATCGGTTTTGTGATCCACCACGCGCCGGGGCCAATGCTGGCGGTGCTGCCGACGGTCGAGATGGCCAAGCGGACATCGCGTGGTCGGATCGATCCTTTGATTGAGGACAGCCCTGCGCTGAAAGAGCGCGTGAGCCCTGCCCGTTCGCGTGATGCGGGCAATTCGATGCTGTCGAAGGAATTCCCCGGCGGCATTCTGGTGCTGACCGGGGCCAATTCGGCGACGGGCTTGCGGTCGATGCCCGCGCGATATGTGTTTTTGGATGAGGTCGATGCCTATCCGGCCTCGGCCGACGAAGAAGGGGACCCGGTCTCCCTGGCCGAGGCCCGCACCACCACCTTCGCGCATCGGCGTAAGGTGTTCATGGTTTCCACCCCCACAATCCGGGGGCTGAGCCGGATCGAGCGAGAGTTCGAAGCCAGTGATCAGCGGCGGTATTTTGTCCCCTGCACGCATTGCGGCCATATGCAATGGTTGCAGTTCGAGCGGCTACGCTGGGACAAGGGTCTGCCCGCAACAGCGGCCTATCATTGTGAGGGCTGCGAAAAACCCATCGCGGAGCACCACAAGACGGAAATGCTGGCGAAAGGCGAATGGCGGGCAATGGCCGTTTCCGCCAACCCCAATGCCATCGGGTTCCATCTGTCTGCCCTCTATTCGCCGATCGGCTGGAAGTCTTGGGAGCAGATCGCCCGCGAGTGGCTAGCAGCCCAAGGCTCGGACGAGATGCTGCGCGCCGCGCGCAATACGCTCCTTGGGGAAACATGGGTCGAGAGCGGCGAGGCGCCGGACTGGCAACGCCTTGCAGATCGGCGCGAGGCCTTTGCAGCGCAGGTTCCAATGGGCGGGCTGTTCCTGACCGCCGGGGCCGATGTGCAGAAGGACCGGATCGAGGTTGATGTCTGGGCTTGGGGCCGCGGGCTGCAGAGTTGGCTGGTCGATCACATCGTCGTTCCGGGTGGGCCGGACGATCCAGCTTGCTGGGAGAGGCTCACCGCCCTGCTTGGTCAAACATGGCAGCATGAAAACGGCGCGATCATGACGCTGGCGAAGCTCGCCATCGACACTGGCTACGAATCCGCCGCTGTCTACGCCTGGTCGCGCAAGCAGGGCATCGCGCAGGTGGCACCCGTCAAAGGGCTTGAGGGCTTCAACAGGGCCACGCCCGTGTCGGGCCCGACCTTTGTCGATGCCACCGTGAATGGACGGAAACTGAAGCGAGGGGCGCGGCTCTGGACCGTGGCCACGGCCACCTTCAAAGCCGAGACCTATCGGTATCTGCGCATCGAGCGGCTGGCGGACGAAGACATCGCGCTAGGCGTGGCTGCGCCTGCCGGGACCATCCACCTGCCCGACTGGGCGGACAGTGAATGGCTGAAACAGCTGGTGGCCGAGCAGTTGGTGACGATCCGCAACAAGCGCGGCTATGCCCGTCAGGAATGGCAGAAGATGCGCGAGCGCAATGAGGCGCTCGATACCCGGGTCTATGCCCGTGCTGCGGCCTGGATCCTCGGGGCGGACCGTTTTGATGAACGGATGTGGCGGCAGCTTGAGAAACAGGCAGGGGTCGAGACGGCGGCCATCGGGCAGACCGCCGAGCCAGAGAAACCGACGGCGCCCGAAGCCGGGCGCATCACCGCCCCCCGGCGGCGTGGCTGGAAAATCAGCACGCCCAAATACATGGAATGATGAATGACCCTCGACGAGTTGAAACTTCGCCACAGCGCTCTGCTGTCCGCGCGCTACAGCGGCACGCGCTCGGTCAGCTATGACGGCAAGACGGTGAACTATGGCACCGATGCCGAGCTGGCTGCTGCGATTGGCGATGTCGAACGGCGCATGGCTAAGCTGGAGCGCGGCGCTGGGCGGATCCTCCGGCCCCATGCCGTCAAGGATCTGTGATGAACTGGCGGCAGCGCTTGGGCGCCTTCATTGGCGGGTTTGACGCCGGTCAGCATCATCGACGCCTGCGCGGGTTCCGCGCGACCCGCGCACATGTCAACGCGCTGATCGCTGCCTCGGGACCTGACATCACCGCCCGCGCGCGCTGGCTCGTGCGCAACAACGGCTATGCCGTGAATGCGGTGGAAAGCTGGGCCGCCAATACTGTGGGCGACGGGATCAAGCCAATCTCGAAACTGGCTGATGCCGTCCGAAAAGAAGAATTGCAGCGGCTCTGGCTCGCCTGGACCGATGAGGCAGATGCCGAGGGGCTGACGGATTTCTATGGGCTGCAGCGCCGGGCTGCCCGCGAGGTGTTTCTGGCGGGCGAGGTGTTCTTCCGGATCCGCATGCGCCGCGCAGCCGATGGCCTGACTGTGCCCTTGCAGCTGCAGATGCTGCCATCGGAAATGTTGCCGCTTGAACAGACCGGCATGGCCGCTAGCGGGAATGCCATCCGTCAGGGCATTGAGTTCGACCGGATCGGGCGTCGTGTGGCGTATCACTTCTTCCGCCGCCACCCCAGCGACAGCACTGATCCAGGGCTTGCGGGGGAGATCGTGCGCGTTCCGGCCTCGGAAGTGATCCATGTGATCGACCCGGTCGAGGGCGGGCAGTTGCGCGGGGTCTCAAAGCTGGCCCCCGCCATCGTGAAGCTGTTCCTGCTCGATCAATATGACGATGCAGAACTGGATCGCAAAAAGGTCGCGGCGATGTATGCGATGTTTGTTACCTCCCCCGCCCCGGAAAACCCACTGGCGCCCGCCGATGATGACGAAACGCCAGCCGGAGTGGAGATCAGCCCCGGCCAGATCGTGCGGCTGGATCCGGGCGAGGATGTCACCGTAGGCCAGCCCGCCGACAGCGGGGCAACCTATGAGCCGTTCCAGTATCGGACCTTGCTGCAGATCTCGGCAGCCCTTGGCATCCCCTATCCCTATCTTGCCAATGATATGGTGAAGGGAAACTTCTCGAACTCGCGTCTGGCGCTGATCGAGTTCCGCCGCCGGGTCTCGGCCTGGCAGCATTCGGTGATGGTCTATCAGCTCTGCCGCCCCATCTATGCCCGTTGGATGGATGCGGCGGTCCTTTCGGGCGCGCTCACCCTGCCCGGCTATGAGGTCGACCGGCCCCGGATGCTTGCGGCCGACTGGCTGCCCACCAAATGGGACTGGGTCGATCCCCTGAAAGATGCAAACGCCGAAATCGCCCAGATTGAGGCGGGCCTCAAATCCCGCACCCAAGCCATCGCCGAGCGCGGCTATGACGCCGAACAGGTCGACCGCGAGATCGCTGCCGAACGGATGCGGGAACGCGCGCTGGGTCTCGACTTCCGCCGACCGGGATCGCCCGCGCAGGGGGTGCAGACTTTGCCGACCACGGGGGAGGAGGGCAAAAACAACGACAGCGTTCAGACAGATGCAACCGATGACGCGGACAACCCTCCGCGCGAACCCGAGGACCAGTCCTGATGCTCCACGCCCGGATTGCCGCGCGCGCGTTTAATACGCCCTTGCTGGTTGACCCCTCGAAAGCCATGGCGTTTTTGTCAGGCCTCGGGCCCCACATTCTCGGGCGACGGGTGGATATCGCGAGGGATGATGATCATTTACCTTTGCCTGGCACCGCAGCCCTGCCCGCTCGCGCCAGCATTCTCGCCGGTGGTTTGACGAAACGTCTGCAAGGGCAGGACGGTACGCCCTACCCAGTCGTGGATGGCATCGCCGTGATCGAGATCTCCGGCGTGTTGATCCATCGCGGCGGCTGGATTGGTCAATCCTCCGGCCAGACCAGCTATGAGGGCATCGCCGCGCAGATCGAGGCAGCGGCCCGCGATCCGGCTGTGCGCGGCCTTGCCTTAGAAATCGACAGTTTTGGCGGTGAGGTCGCGGGCGTCTTTGATCTTGCAGACAAGATCAGGGCCGTGCGCGCCAACAAGCCCGTCTGGGCCTTCGTCGCCGAGCATGCGTTCTCTGCCGGCTACGCGCTGGCAAGTCAGGCCGACCGTATCTTGCTGCCCCGCACGGGGGTTGTTGGTAGTGTCGGTGTTGTTGTGATGCATGCCGATATGAGTGGCCAACTCGATCAGGACGGCCTTCGCGTGACGCTGGTTCATTCCGGCCAGCACAAGGTTGATGGCAATCCTTACGCGCCGCTGCCCGAGGCTGTGCGCAACGACATCCAGCGCGAGATCGATGTGCTGCGGTTTCTCTTCGCCGAAACCGTGGCCGCCGGCCGTTCTGGTCGGCTGAGCCAAGAGGCCGCCCTGGCGACCGAAGCCGCGACCTATCGCGGGGCGGATGCTGTCGCGGCAGGACTTGCCGATGAGGTCATCGATCTTGGGCGGGGTTTTGCGGGCTTCCGGCAGATGCTCACGGCAACGCCAATGCTCTCACCTGCGCGCAGTCGACGCGCGTCCTTTCCTAAACCCAGACAGGAGGCACTCATGGTCACCGAAAACAATCCCCAGGACACCCCGAAGAACACTCCTGATCAGGCCCCTGATCCGCAGGAGGGACTGTCAGATGCGGCAGAAACTCCACCAGCGGCCCCAACACAAATGGCTCCATTGGCGCCCCCCGCATCACCTCAATCGCCCGCGGCCGTTGTACCGGCACCCGCCCCAGTGGCAGCCCACCCCAGCACTTTGGCGGACCTGTCGGCAGAACTGCGCGAGGCGGCGGCGGAGATCGCCGAAATCGCAGCGCAAGCGGGCCGCCTCGGCATCGCGATCGATGCAGCAAAAGCCCTGCGCGAGGGCACAGCCCCCGAAGCCTTGCGGCGGCTGGTTCTGGAACGTGCCAGTGCCGCCGCTGACGCGCGCGATATCGTTGCCGCGCCACCTTCGCCCGTTCTCCCCAAATCTGTGGAAAGCCCGATCGTGGCTGCCGCAAAACGGGCTGCCTCAGCAGGCGCAAAAGGCTGAAACCTACCTTCAACCCGGATGCCCTGCCACCTGATCCCCCGTCGCTCCTCCCCGGCGGGGGATTTCTTTTGCCCCCCTGATCTGAAGGATCCCCGAAATGACCGTTCTCAGACAGCCCGCCACCATGGGCGATGTCCTCAAATATGAGCTGAACCCCAACTTCACCCGCGAAACCGTCACGCTGCTGGCCGGAACCGCCTATCCGGTCGGCGCCGTTCTGGGCCAGATCACGGCTAGCGCAAAACACACCCTGTCGCCGGACACAGGTGCAGATGGAAGCGAGGTTGCCGTTGCCATCCTGCTTTATGCAGTCGATGCGACAGATGCAGATGCTGTCGGCATTGTCATCGCCCGTGGCCCCGCCATCGTCTCCAAGGCCGGCCTCGTCTTTGACGCGTCAGTCGATGACGCGGCAAAGACCGCCGCCAAGCAAGCCCAACTGACCGCTCTCGGTATCATCCCGCGCGATACAGCCTGATCGGGTTGGCCTGATCGGGTGTTGGCCCGATCAGATTGGCCTACGCCTCCACCCACCCTGCCCTCTCTTTCCCCCGGAGTTCCCCATGACCATCACCCGTAACCCGTTTGACGCGGGCGGCTATTCGCTTGCCGAGATGACGCAGGCCATCAACATCCTGCCCAATCTCTACACCCGCTTGGGCCAGATCGGCCTCTTCCGCTTTCAAGGTGTGACCCAGCGTTCCATCGTGATTGAACAGCGCGAAGGCGTGTTGAGCCTCCTGCCCTCGGTGCCGCTGGGGGCGCCCGCCACCGTCGGCAATCGCGAGACGCGCTCCATGCGCAGCTTCGCCCTGCCCTGGATCCCCCATGATGATGTGATCCTGCCCGCCGACATCCAAGGCATGCCCGCACTTGGCCTGTCGGACGCAGCGGATCCGCTGGTTGAGGTGATGAACCGCAAACTGACGCTGATGCGCCGCAAACATGCGCAGACCCGCGAATATATGGAGATGAATGCGCTTCGTGGCATCGTGAAGGACGGCGCAGGTACCACGCTCTACAACTACTTCACCGAATTTGGCCTCGAACAGATCTCCGTCGACTTTGTGTTCGGCACGGCAGGCAGCAATATCCAAGGCAAGGTGCGCAACACTCTGCGCGCCATGGAAGACAATCTGCTGGGCGAGACCATGACCACGGCGCATGCGCTGGTCAGTTCCGAATTCTTCGACAAGCTGATCAGTCATCCGAAAACTGAAGAGGCCTATAAGTTCTTCTCGGCGACGGGCGGGCAGCCCCTGCGCGAGGATATGCGCCGGGCCTTCCCCTTCGCAGGTATGCTGTTTGAGGAATACAATGGCTCCGTCACGCTCTCGAACGGCACCTCCGAACGGCTGATCCCTAGCGGAGAGGGTATCGCCTTCCCAATGGGCACCTTTGACACTTTTACAACCTATGGTGGGCCCGCCAATCTTCTGGAAACCGCCAACACCATAGGCTTGCCGCTCTATGCCCGCCAGATGATCGACGCCAAAGGCCGCTGGATTGATCTGATGACCGAAACTTCGATCCTGCCGGTCAATAAACGGCCGCGGATGGCGATCCGTCTGACCAGTTCCAACTGAGGTCCATCGGCATATGACGGCTTTTGCCATGGCGCTTGATCTGCTGTTCGCTGATCCGAACCTCGCCCATGAGGCCTGGCATCGGGATAGCGAGGGGCAGTTCACCCGGATCCGCATCATTCCGCGTCGTGCGGATGACGTGACCGAGTTCGGGGCCGCACGCATTTGGTCGGAGACCTTCCGCTTTGACGTTCGGGTCTCCGATCTGCCCAATCCACGCCCCCAAGAACAGATCCTCTTGCGCGATGAGACCTTCCTGATCCAAGGCGAGCCGCTGCGGGACCGAGAGCGTCTGATCTGGACGATCGAGGCTGCACCGGCATGAAGATCAAACTCGATCTTGCGCCCGATCTGGTGGCGGTCATGGCGGCCGAAATCAAGGCCGGCGAAAAGGCCGTCAGCGCCGCGATGCGCGAGGCGGGCACGGGATTGAAGACCGCCTGGCGCAGTCAAATCACCGGGGCCGGGCTTGGGCGGCGGTTGGCAAACACCATCCGAAGCCAGACCTTCCCGAAATCCGGCGACAGCCTGAACGCCGCAGCACTGGTCTGGTCGCAGGCGCCGGTGATTGTCAGTGCGCATGACACCGGGCCGCTGATCCGCTCGAAGTCCGGGCTTTGGTTGGCGATCCCGACTGCAGCAGCGGGCAAGTCCACGCGTGGCGGGCGGATTACCCCCGGCGAATGGGAGCGCCGCCGGGGGCTAAGATTACAGTTTGTCTATCGCAAGCGGGGACCCAGCTTGTTGGTGGCCGAGGGGCGGCTGAACAGCCGGGGGCTGGGTGTGGCCTCGCGCTCCAAGACCGGGCGCGGCCTGGCCACCGTGCCGATCTTTCTGCTGGTGCGGCAGGTCAAGCTCACCAAACGGCTGGATCTGGTGCGGGATGCGGAACGGGCCGTGGATCGCATACCGGGGCTGATCGTGGCGAAGTGGGTGGAGGCCAAGCTCTGATGGGTGCATTCGCGCTTTCCTTGCTGGAAAATTGCGTGCAAGAAACCATGAGTAAAAAAGCGACAGGGCCCTTCACCATGAACAAACCGATGACGAAGACACAGCTGACAGCGAAGATCGCGGATTTGGCCAGCACAGACCGCAAAGCAGCCGCAGCCTTTCTGGATGCGCTGGCAACGATCGTCACCGAAGAAGTGGCGCAGGGCGGTTCCGTGACCCTTCCCGGCATTGGCAAAGTTGCCTGCCGCGCCCGCCCCGAGCGGCAAGTGCGCAATCCAGCGACCGGCGAAACCATGACCAAAGCTGCAGACCGGCAGGTCAAGGTGACGATCCTCAAGGCGCTGAAGGATGCCATTAACGACTGAGCTTACGGGAGCGTCACGCCAATAGGCGTCGATCTGAACGGCTTCGGGGGGCTTGCCTCTCGAGGCCTTTTTTATCTGCGTGCCTCGTTATTGGCACCGTGGTAGGCCCGAAGGGACTCGAACCCCCAACCAAGGCGTTATGAGCGCCCTGCTCTAACCAATTGAGCTACAGGCCCGATACCGGGCAGAAACGCTATTCTTCCAGCGAGGTCAACCAAGATGCTTATGCCGGGTCGCGAGACCGTTCTCACCGCTCTGGCGGATCTCTTGCGGTTGATCCCCTATGTCCCCGTTCTGCGGGGCGAGGTGCTGCCCGAGCGCGTTCCCGCTGCTGGGCTGATCATCCTGCGCGATGGCGATCCTGGGGACCCGGCGGTGACGCTGTCGCCTCTGCTTTACCATTACGACCACCGTGCAGAACTGGAGGTCATCGTGCAGGGGGCAAACCGCGATACGGCTTTTGCCACGCTCTGCGGGCAAATCGGTGCGGTCATCGCTGCAGATCACACGCTCGGGGGCCTCTGCGATTGGGTTGAGGCGGAAGCGCCCCGGCCCATCGATCTGGCGGTTGAAGGCGCTGCCAGCCTGAAGGCGGCCGTCATTCCGGTGGTTTTACATTACAGCGCGACAGATCCGCTTGCCTAAGCCGATTTTGGCTGGACGGACAGACGGCCTTCGATCTCGGCGCCGGATTCGACCGCAATAACCTCGGCCGCAATATCGGCTTTGACACGAGCCCCGTGCTTGAGGATCACTTTGATGGCCGCGATGGTGCCTTCGAGATGACCTTCGATGGTCACGGTATGAGCACGCACATTGCCCTTTATCTTGCCCTGTGCTGTCAGGACCAAGACTTCGGCGGTCAAGTCACCTTCAATGGTCCCTCCGAATTCGACGACCCCATCGCTGCTCCAATCGCCTTTGATGCGGATGCCTTCATGCAAAACAGAGCGCCGCCGATCGGCTGGCGCGCTTTCTGGAAGCGGCGCGCTATACGGTTTTGGGGTCTCGGACTTCGACCTTGAGAACATGTGCTGGGCTGCTTTTATCGTGGGTTTTGATCAGTTGGGCCGGAAGAACGGTTCTGGTCAAGCTTTGTAACTCTTTACAGCTTTTTGAGGAGAACACCATGGCACGAGCCCAAGGGGCGCGGGCGCAGATGGCGCTTGCGTTCGAAACAACCTATGGCACGCCGCCTGTGAGTGGCTTTACCAAGATGCCCTTTGCCAGCACGACGCTGGGGGCGGAGCAGCCGCTGCAAACGTCGGAGCTTTTGGGCTACGGCCGGGATCCGCAGGCGCCGATCAAGGATGCGGTGACGGCGGATGGCGATGTGGTGATCCCGATGGACGCCGAGGCCTTTGGGTTTTGGCTCCAGGCGGCCTTTGGGGCGCCAGTCACCACGGGTGCCGAGGCCCCCTACACCCATGAGTTCCGCTCTGGAAACTGGTCGCTGCCAAGCTTCTCGGTCGAGACCGGCATGCCGGAGGTCCCGCGGTTCGCGATGTATTCGGGCTGCATGGTCGACAGTCTCAGCTGGCAAATGGCGCGCTCGGGGCTTTTGACGGCCACGGCCAGTATTGTGGCGCAGGGCGAGGCCATCGGCACGACAACGGCAGCCGGTACGCTGGCCAATATCGCGCTGAAGCGCTTTGGCCATTTCAACGGATCGATCACACGGAATGGGTCAAACATCGGGAATGTGGTCTCGGCCGACCTTACCTATGCCAACACGCTTGATCGCATTGAGACGATCCGGGCCGATGGCAAGATCGACGGGGCGGATCCGTCCATTGCCGCGCTGACCGGCAATGTTGTCGTGCGCTTTGCCGATCAGACCCTGGTGCAACAGGCGATCAATGGCGAGGCCTGCGCGTTGGACTTCTCCTACGCGCTCGCCACCGGCGAAACGCTCACGCTGACGGCGCATGCCGTTTACCTACCCCGGCCCCGGATTGAGATCTCGGGCCCGCAGGGTGTGCAGGCGACCTTCGACTGGCAAGCGGCCAGCGATCCGGTCTTGGGCCGGATGTGCACCGTCACCCTCACAAACGACAGAGGAACTTATTGATGCTGCGTCTGAACCTATCCAATGAGCCGCAATGGCTTGATCTTGGCCACGGCGTCCGCCTCCTTCTCGAACCGCTCACGACCGCCGTCATGCTGGCCGCCCGCAGCGATCCGGCGATCCTGGCGGCTACGCAGGTTGCGGAAGGCGACGGGGCTGCCTCGAACGACGACCTCGCGCGCATCGTGGCGAAAGCGGTGGCGAAGATCGTGGTGAAAGACTGGGAGGGCGTCGGCGACGCGGAGGGCAACCTGCTGCCTGTCACCCCCGACGGCATAGACGCCCTTTTGGAAATCTGGCCGATCTTCGAGACCTTCCAGACGCGCTACATCGCAGGCGCGCTCATTCTGGACGCGGAAAAAAACGTCTGACCGCTCTCGCCGACTGGGAATTCGGCGGGGGCGGTGACTATTGCGCGGCCTGCTCCTGCGAGGAGAGCGCCCACGTCTGCCCGGAATGCCCCCGCACCCTCCATAAACCCCTAACTCTTGAGGGCTGGCAGGTCTGGGACCTCGTCCAGCGGCTCGGCGGGCAAATGCGCGTTGCTGGCGGCATGAGTGGCGGTGCTGTGCTCGGCTGGGACATGGGCGCGGCCCTGCAACTTGGCGCCGCCCTCGGGCTCTCGCCCCTCGTCATCGCAGAGCTGCTGCCGCCCATCGAGGCGGTGATGGTTCGCAAGATCAATGAAGACATGCAGGCCGGATCAGGCCTCACCTGACCTCGTTTCGCTTGGGAACGAGGTGTCGTCCTGCGAGGAAATGTTCACATGGCAGAAAAACATGTCTCCGTCCGGCTCTCCGCCACCGGTGGCCGCCAGGTGCGGGCCGAATTGGAAGGCGTCGGCGAGGCTGGATCGCGCGGCTTCGGACGTCTGAGCCGCGAAATGGAGCAGGCCAATGCCCGCATGGCAGCCTTTGCCCGGCGCGCCAAGATCGCGGCCACGGCTGCGGCGGGAGCGCTGTCAGCCGCCGTGATCTCCATGACCCGGTCCACGATTGCGGCGGCCAATGAAATCGGCCAGCTCTCCCAGGTCGCAAATGCCAACCCCGAGGTGTTCCAGCGCTGGTCTGCGGCCTCCGCCACAGTCGGCATCGCGCAAGAAAAGCTCGCGGATATCCTGAAGGATGTGAACGACCGGGTTGGGGATTTCCTGCAGACGGGCGGTGGCCCGATGGCGGATTTCTTCGAGACCATCGCGCCGCGCGTGGGCGTGACAGCCGATCAGTTTGCCCGGCTGTCAGGGCCGGAAGCCCTGCAACTTTACGTCAGCTCTCTCGAAAAGGCCGGCGTCAGTCAACAGGAGATGACCTTCTATCTCGAGGCCATGGCCTCAGATGCGACGCGACTGATCCCGCTCTTGCAAAACGGTGGCGCCGAAATGACCCGGCTTGGCACACAGGCACAGCGCCTCGGCGCGGTTTTGGATGCCGACGCCATCGCGGCCATGCGCCGATCCGAACTGGCGCTGATGAGCATTGGTCAGGTTTTTACGGGCCTGCGGAACAAGATCGCCGTGGCGCTGGCGCCGTCATTTGAGGCGGCAGCAAATGCCTTTGTCGCGCTAGCCTCCTCGACCAGCCCGATCAGCCGGGCCTTTGATGCGGTGTTAGCTAATCTCGACAGGCTTGCCATCTACGCCGGGACCTTCGCCACGTTCCTTGCCGGACGCTGGGTGGCTGCGATGACCGTGGCGGCCCTGTCCGTGCGGGGATTGGCCACCACTTTGGTGGTCCTGAAAGGTGCGTTGATCCGCACCGGCATCGGGGCCTTGATCGTTGGGGCCGGTGAATTGGTTTACTGGTTCACACGACTAGCCTCTGGTGCGGGCGGCTTCGGCGAAGCGATGCGCCTGCTGAACGACGTGGCCGTCGAAGTCTGGGACCGGATCAAGATGGGGGCTTCATCCGCTAGCGCGCGGGCCACAGCGATGTTCTATGACCTGAAATCCGATGCCGCCACTGGTATGGCCGGCGCGATCGAGAATGTCGTGAGCTTTGGCAACGCAACAGCCAACACCTTTGAAGGCGCGCTGCTGGCCGTGAAAGAGATCTGGTCGCGCCTGCCCGCCGTGATCGGCGATCTGGTCTACTCGGCTGCCAACCGCATGCTGGACGGTATTGAGACCATGCTGAACGGCGCAATTGCCCGGATCGACGCCTTCACGGGCAAGATCCGCGATGCCTTGGCTGCCGTCGGCATCGAGACCACCTTTGGTCAGATTGGCGATATCAGCCTCGGCGATATTCCAAACCCTTTTGCCGGGGCCTCAGCAGATGCTGGAACGGCTGCGGCTGAGGCCTTCCGACGAGCGTTCGAGGATAACCCGCTGACGGCCCCCGATCTTGGGCTGGATAGCATCGCCGCGGAGGCCCTAGCGACGGCCAATACCTACCGGCAGGCCGCCACCGACCTTGCAGCCGGAGCCACGGCGCCGCTGACCAGCTGGGGCGCGCTGCGCGATGCCGTCGCTGGGACTGGCGACGAAGGGGCTGCTGCCTTGGACGAGGCCACCACCTCGGCGGATCGGCTGTCTAATGCAATGGGCCGTGCCGGCGGAGCCGCTGGGAATTCCGGCACCAAGATCGTCACCGGCTGGCGCGCCGTGTCAGAGGCGCTGAACTCCTATGCCACCGATGCCCTGAACTGGGGCAAAGGCCTTGGCGAAACCTTGACCGGCGCGTTCTCGGGCGCTGAATCCGCCTTTCGCAGCTTTGTCGAAACCGGCAAGCTGGACTTCAAAAGCCTCGTGCGGTCGATCCTGGCCGATTTGGCGGTGCTTGCGTTCAAGCGCGCCGTCTTGGGCCCTCTGGCCTCTGCGCTCTCCGGGATCTTCGGTGGAGGCTCCGTTGCCGCCGCCGTCTCGCACGCGGGCGGCATCGTGGGCCTTTCGGGGCATGCGCGAAACGTGCCCGCCGCCGTCTTCGCCAATGCCCCCCGCCTGCATTCCGGCGGCTGGGCAGGCCTGCGCCCTGATGAGGTGCCGACTATCCTGCAAAGGGGCGAGCGGGTGTTGAACCGGCGTGAGGCGGCCAACTACGGACGTGCCGGGACATCAGGAGCTGCTGTGAGCGTCAGCATCGATGCCCGCGGGGCTCAGATCGGCGTGGCGGAACAGATCGATGCCAAGCTGCGCGCCGCCATCCCGGAAATCGCCCGTATCGCAAAAGAAAGTGTCGCTGATGGGCGGCGGAGAGGCCAGGTGATCTGAGATGCCCATCCCGGTTTTGCCATTGACGCTCGTGTCCGCGCTCGAGCGGCGGCTGGTCGCCTCCGTGGCAGAGGCTCGCTCGCCCTTTACCGGCACATCCCAAATCCAGGACTGGGGAGCGTCGTGGTGGGAGTATCAGATCGACATGGCGGTGACGCAAGGCGCAAAGGCACGACAGTTGTCGGCCTTCTTCACCGCGCTTGGTGGCTTGCGGGGGCGGTTCCTGTTTCCAGATCCGTCGATCGAAGTACCTATGGCTGCCGGCAATCCTTATGTCACCGAGGCACAGGGGGCGGGTGCATCGACTTTACTGACGGCAGGTTGGGGCCTTGTACTGCGCGCAGGAGACTTCTTCCAACTGGGTGCAGATGCAACAACCCGGCTTTACCAACTGACCGAGGATGTGACCCCGCTGGGCAGCGAGGCAACGCTGGCTTTTGTGCCACCCCTTCGCGCTGCGGCTCAGGTTGGCACGCCGATCGGGCTGAATGCCCCCTCGGTTCTGCTGCGCCTGACAGCGCCTGTGCCAACCGTCATCGGGCGGGCCGACCAGCATCGCTTCACCCTTTCCGGACGAGAGGCCCTTTAGCATGAGCCGCGATCTTACTATCGCCTTCGCCACCGCGCTGGCCGACCAGAACTTGCGCCCCGTGATCTTCTTCGAGGGTCAGTTTGCCACGGATTGGGTGCGGATCTGGTCTGGGCTGGGCGAGGTCAGCTGGAATGATGAGACTTGGACCGGAGCCGGATCGCTACTGGGCCTCGGTTCCCTTGATGAAACTGGCGAGGTTGTTGCCGGGGGGACGGCGGTATCGCTTTCGGGCGTACCGCTGGATCTCGTGCAAATGGCCATCGCGGAAGCACGTCAAGGTCTGCCGGGGCGCATCTGGTTAGGGCTTTTGGCGGAAGATGGCAGCATCATTGCCGATCCTGTCCAAGCCTTCTCCGGCCGCCTCGATGTTCCCGAAATCAAGGATGATGCCAACACTTGCACCATCACCATCAGCTATGAGAGCCGTCTGATCGATCTGACGGTGGCCCGAACCTGGCGCTACACCCATGAAAGCCAGCAGGTGCTGTATGCCGGCGATCTCGGGTTCGAATATGTGACCGCGATCCAGGACCGCGAAATCACTTGGGGGCGCGGGTAACCCTTATCCCTCCTCAAGACGGCGCTTTTGGCCTGGTCGCATTCATCTGGGCAAGCTGCAGGTAGCTGGCGCGGCAGCGGCCTTGCATATTCGTGACGCTTGGCCTGTCTTCGAGGCAATCCTTGGAAATAACATCGAGGGCTGTTGGGAGCGGCGTGTTGGCCCCGACCAGTTCAATGAACCGCTGTTTTGAATAGCGTCCAAACCGTCCACAGACGGAACAGTTGATCTCGACGGTCTCATATGGAAAATCAAAAGCGCGCATATCGCAGTGATGGCGCATGTCATACTGCTGAACAAGGATGACAGGCATGCCCCGCGTCGAAAACTGGGAACGCCGCCTTGTGGAGGCCATTGATATCGCCCGCGCAAAACCTTTCGCCTGGGGCGATCATGATTGCGCGAGTTTTGCGTTTGAGACGCGGGAGATCCTGACGGGCGGTGAGGATGTGGCAGCACTCTGGCGCGGGCGCTATACAACGGCGCTCGGTGCGCAGCGCGTGATGCGGCGCTTGGGCTGGGCCTCCATTGAGGCGATGGGCCGGTCCTTGCTGGGCGAGCCTCGCGAGACACCCCTGTTGGCGCAGCGGGGCGATATCGTTCTTGCTGAAACCGGTCTTGGCTTTGGGGTGGTGATTGGGGCGACCGCGGTGGGGATCTCGTCTGACGGGCTGTCCTTTGCGGCTTTGACCTCCTGCCAACTTGCCTGGGCCGTCTGACACCATCTTGCGGCCCGCTGCCGTCTTGTCTTCGCGCCACCCGCCTGCGACCACCTGCTCCCTCTGACCCCGGATCCGATCCATGCCCTTTATCGTCTCAGCCGTCACCGCGATCGCGGGGGCGATCAGCGGGGTTCTGGCTGCAGGAGGCATTGGGGCGGCGCTGTTGCGGATTGGCGGCACGCTTTTGTTGTCGGCGGCGGCACAGGCCTTGATGCCAAAGCCGCAGACGACGATGCAGGCTCGCACGGTCACGATCCGAGAGCCCGTGGTTCCCCGCGATCTGGTTTATGGCCGCACCCGCAAGGGCGGCGTAATTGTCTTTCTGCATTCTTCGGGGTCGGACAATAAATTCCTCGATCTGGTGATCGTGCTTGCGACCCACCGGGTTAAATCCATCGGGGCCATTTACTTTGAGGGCGAAATGGCTCTCAACGCTGACGGCGCAGCACAGGGGCGTTGGACCGGAAAGGTCCTTGTCGAGAAGACCCTTGGCAATGCCGATCAGACGGCCTTCGTGGGTCTGAAATCCGCGCTGCCGGACAAATGGACCGAGAACCACCGCCTTCGGGGCTGTGCCGCGATCCGGTTGCGGCTCACTTATGATCAAGACGCCTATCCTGGCGGCATTCCGAACATCACGGTCGATCTTGAGGGCAAGGACGACATCTGGGATCCTCGGACCCAAACGGTGGGTTACTCAGAAAACCCCGCCCTTTGCCTTGCAGATTACATGGCCAACAGCACTTGGGGCATCGGCGCCCGCATTGGCCAGCCCGATGGAATTGATGAACTGTCCTTGGTCGAGGCGGCCAACATCTGCGACGAGGCCGTCCTGCTGGCGGGCGGTGGGGTCGAGCCACGCTATGCCTGCAATGGGGTGATTACGCTTTCCGAGGTCCCGAAAACGATCATCGAGGGGATGCTGTCGTCCTTCGCTGGGCGCTGCGCCTTCTCGGGCGGGGCTTGGCGCATCCATGCAGGTGCTTGGCGCGCGCCTGATGTCGCGCTGACCGCAGACCATGTTCGCGAGGGCGGGCTGACGCTGGCGACGCGGGTGACAATGTCATCGAACTTCAACGGGGTCCGGGGTCAGTTTGTCAGCCCTGAGAACGACTGGCAGCCGGATGACTTCCCGGCCTACGGCTCGGATGTTTACCTTGCCGAGGACGGTGGCGAGCAAAAATGGCGTGATATCTCGCTACCCTTCACAATCTCGGCGGCGATGGCCCAGCGTCTCGCCAAGATCGAGTTGGAGCGTGCGCGGCGGCAAATGACGGTGCGGCTCTCGGGCAAACTCTCGGCCTGGGCCGCAACCGTTGGGGACGTTGTAACGCTCTCCTACGCCCGCTGGGGCTTTGCCGCCAAACCCTTTGAGGTGCATGGGGTGAGCCTCGATCTGACGGCTTCGGGCGATGGGGCGCTCCTCCTGCCCGAGTTAGTTCTGCGCGAAACCTCGCCCTTGGTCTATGATTGGTCAGCGTCTGAGCAGCAGATCTACGCGGCGGCCCCACGCACAGCGCTGCCCAATGCCTATGATATTCCGGCGCCGGGACCACCAACCGTCACCGAGGATCTCTACATCACCCGCGATGGTGGCGGGCTGAAGGTGCTGGCCCGTGTTGTCTGGGAAGCGGCTCCTTCGGGGTTTGTTGCTGCCTATCAATTGCAGGCACGCCAAGGCGCAGGGGATTGGCTGGATTATGGCCGCACTGACGGGACCAGCCTCGAGATCCGCGACATTGCACCGGGGCCATGGGAATTCCGGGTGAAAGCACTCTCCGTGCTGGGGGTGTCGTCCGCTTGGCAGGAGGCTCCTGTGGAAATCCTCGGGCTGACGGCACCGCCAGCGGGCTTGGACAATATCACGCTTCAGACGGCGGGTGGTCTTGCCATCCTGAAATGGTCCCGCTCGGTCGATCCGGATGTGCGGGTGGGCGGCAACATCGTGATCCGGCATTCGAAGGAAGCGACCGCCACTTGGGCCGACAGCTATTCGATGGACCGGGTTGGAGGGGGCGAGGCCATCGCCGTCGTGCCCTTGAAGCCCGGCACTTATCTCATTCGCGCCGAGGATAGTGGTGGGCGCGCGGGGCCAGAAACCCGGGTCTCGACCAAGGGCGCCCAGGTCTTGGCCTTCTCGACCTTGGACTTCCTGCAGGCCGAGCCCGGCTTCAACGGAGCAAAAACGGGTCTGCAGGTTAGCGGCTCAAACCTGACGCTGGCCACGACAACGGTGGATAACGTCACACAAGTCACCACGCTCGAGGGCCAATACTCTTTCGCAGCCGGGCTGGACCTTGGCGCGGTGAAACGCGTGCGGCTGCGCTCTGAGATCGGCGTAGCGGCGCTGGCCTTGAACGATCGCATCGATGCACGCACGGCCTTGATGGACACATGGGCGGACTTCGACGGCTCCGCTGGTGCTGAAATCGACGTGCTCTTCGAGATCCGCGAAACCGATGACGATCCGAGCGCGAGCCCTGTCTGGGGTCCCTGGGGCCGCTTGGACAACCACGAAATCGAGGCCCGTGCACTGGAAGCGCGGGCGCATCTTTCGACGCAGGACGCGTCTTACACGCCCATCGTCAGCCAACTGCGGCTTTATGCCGATGAGGTCGCGTGAGCGCCCACACGTCTTTTTGATTCAGAACGGAAAATGCTGAAATGGCGCAAACATCCAGCTTTACGATCGCGAACGATGCCGGGGCCGCCGTGCGGGCCCGCATCAACGAAGTAATCGCGGCCCTGCAATCGACCAGCGCGGGGGCATCGGCCCCTGCGGCGACGGTCGCGGGCATGCTTTGGGTCGATACATCCGTATCACCGGCCGCCCTGAAGCGCCGCAATGCCACGAACACCGGCTGGGACACGCTCTTGGATGCGGCGGGCAATCTGGCAGGGCTGGCGAACACGGCCGTAGCGCGCAGCAATCTCGGGCTTGGCTCGATGGCGACCAAGGCCGCACTGGATTATGACGCTGTGATTGCCGGAAAGGCCGATCTCACAGGGGCCAGTTTCTCTGGGATCGTTACCGCGCCGAACTTTGTCTCCTCCTCAGACGCCCGCCTGAAATCCGATATCGAGACCATCGCAGATGCGCTGGCGTTGGTTGGCGCGCTCAGAGGCGTGCGCTTCACCATGAATGGCACCCGTCAGATCGGGGTCATCGCACAAGAGGTCGCGCCGGTGCTGTCCGAGGTCGTCCGTGCGGATGATACCGGTCAGCTCTCGGTCGCCTATGGCAATATCACCGGCCTTTTGATCGAGGCCGTCAAGGAACTATCCGCCCGCGTTGCGGCTTTGGAGGAGGATCGCGCATGAGTGACGATGGC
The DNA here is from genome assembly GCF_048006315.1 of Seohaeicola sp. Taxonomy (GTDB): domain Bacteria; phylum Pseudomonadota; class Alphaproteobacteria; order Rhodobacterales; family Rhodobacteraceae; genus Seohaeicola. The sequence goes on from NZ_CP180350.1 coordinate 2,104,399, forward strand.
TTCATCGATACGATCAATGCGGTGTTCGGCGGGGCTGTCACCACGCTGATCGGCGCGCTGACGGGTCGGCTGATGTGGCATTCCGGCGAGGTGAAACTCGGGCGCCGCCGCTTCTTCGGCAAGGAGCTTCTTTGGGAAATCCCCGTGGCCGTGGGCATGGCGCTGATTGGCGAGGCGGCGGCAAATTATATCGGCCTGACGCAGCCGGTCTCGACAGGGTTCGTGGCAACCCTCGCCTATCTCGGGCCGCGTGGGGCGGAAACGCTGCTGACGGCGTGGTTTTGCCGGAAGAAGTGACCGCGCGCCCCAGAACACACCACCACCCCAGACGCCGCCCAATCCCGGGCGGCGTTTTCTTTTGCATGGGAACGACAGATGACCCCTTTTGACATTGCCAAAAGCTATATCGGCACGACCGAAGGCCCGGGGCCGGAGAACAATCCGGCCATCCTCAAGATGTATGCCAGCATTGGGCAGGACTGGGTGGAGCATGACGAGGTGGCCTGGTGCGCGGCTTTTGTCGGGCATTGCCTTGAGCGTGCCGGGATCCGATCCACCCGCAAGCTGACGGCGCGGTCCTATCTTGACTGGGGCGTGCCGGTAGAAATCGCGGACGCTTTGCCCGGCGATATCGGCGTCATTCCGCGTGGCCGCTCCAGCTGGCAGGGGCATGTGTTCTTCATCGATCGCATCGAGGGGGCGTGGGTCTATGCTTTGGGCGGCAATCAGGGTGACGCGGTCAACGTGCAGCGCTATCCGGCGGCAAAGTTGCTGGGCATTCGCCGTGCGGGAAACGTCGAGCCGCGCGTCGCGATGAGCATCCAAGAGGTCCAGCGCCGCCTAAAATCCCTCGGCTATCACGAGGTGGGCAGCATAGATGGTCAGATCGGACCTCGAACCCGGGCGGCGATCCTTGCCTTCCGCAATGACAATGATCTGGCGCGCGATCCGGTGATTGATGTCGCCCTGACAGAGGCCCTAAGCGCAGCACAGCCCCGCCCCGTGTCGCCCGAGCGGACCATCGGTCGCCCTTCCGGATCGCGCATTGTCACCGCTGCCAATACGCAGATCGCGCTGGGGGCTGTTGGATCGGCGGGGATTGCGATTGGCGAATTGGCGCCTCTTGTAGCGCAGGCCGAGGACGGGCGGGATCTGGCGACAAGGGTTCTCGATCTGATTGGGCTTGGGGCCCAGGCGGGTGCGGTTCTGCCGATCCTTGGCGCCCTCCTCTTTCTCGCCATCATCGCTTTTGCCCTGAAATCCCGCGCCGCCCGGATTGAGGATTATCGCCGGGGGAAAACACCATGATCGTCGTGCAGGCGCTCATCACCAGCCTCGGGCGGCGGCTGAGCCTCGCGGCCGCCCTTCTCGGAGTGGTTCTGTTGGCGCTTTGGGTCGCTGTTCGCAAAGGCCGCAACGCCGCGAGGGCCGAATTTGCTATTCGCACTGCCGAGGCCCGCATTCGTTCCCTCACCACCGCAAAGGAGGTCCGTCATGAGATTGAGGTCTTGCCTGAGGCTGAGCGCGATCGCCGTCTGGATCGCTGGATGCGGGATTGATCCGGGCGCAGCTGGTGGCGCCTGCGACTGGGCAGCCCCGATCCGGCCTTCGCGCGGGGATCACCTGACCGAGGGCACCGCGCGCCAGATCCTGACCCATAATGAGACCGGTGCAGCGCTTTGCGGGTGGCAACCATGAGCGTTACCTCGCCCCAGACAGGCCCAGTGATCCTGATCGGCTATGAATACCGTCTGCAGTTGCAGGCCGAAGTGGATTTCTTTCCGCAAGAGGCGCTCTTCACCGGCCAACTGCGCCGCATGGTCGCCGACGGCGCCGTGCTTGGCACCCTTTCCACAGCAAATGGCGGGGTCCTGCGCTTGGATGATCGGACCCTCGAGATTATTCTGCCGCCAGAGGTGACGGCAGCGCTGTCGCCCGGCCGTGTGGTGCTGGATCTTGTCCGCACCGATCTTGCTCCTGACCGGCATCTCGGCGTCTTGCTGGAGATCCCCGTGGTCTTGCCAGTCACGAGGCTCCCCGCTTCCGGGGGGCTCTGAGCCATGGTGACATCGCTGGACCTGCGTCGTCTCACGGGGCCCATCCGCATTGCCGTGACCTCCTCAGCACCCATTGCGCTGCGCTTGTCCAGCGGACCGATCGGGATCCGCGTGTTGGGCCTGCCCGGGCCGCCAGGTCCCATCGGCCCCCAAGGCGACCCCGGTGCGCAAGGCGTGCCGGGCGTGACGCTCCTGCCCACTGACACCCCTATCAACGGAGGCTTCTTCTGATGGCCAATACGATCCAACTCAAACGCCGCGTCTCAGGGCTTGCTGGCGCACCGCCCGCCCTCAAATCCGGCGAGCTTGCCCATAACGAGGTCGATGACACGCTTTATATTGGCAAGGGCGACGATGGCGGGGGCAATGCCACGACCGTCGTGCCGCTGGCAGGCTTGGGCGGGTTCATGGCCCTGTCCGGCAGCCAGACCATCGCCGGGGCCAAAACCTTCACCACCGTCCCGAAATCCAGCCAAGACGCCAGTGCCGCCAGTGATCTTGTGCGAAAGTCGCAGCTTGATGCCGGGCTCGCCACCAAGGCCGCACTCAGCCATGCCCATGCGATCAGCGATGTCACGGGGCTGCAGGGCGCGCTCGATGGCAAGCTCGGTACGACGGCCAATGCCGTCACAGCCTCCAAGCTGGCAACGGCACGGACCATAGCGCTCGCGGGGGATCTCTCGGGCTCGGTCAGTTTTGACGGCTCGGCCAATGTGACAATCACCGCCTCTGTGGTCGATGACAGTCACGCCCATGTCATTGCCAATGTCGACGGGCTGCAAGCGGCACTGGATGCCAAGGCTCCGCTGGTCTCTCCGGCGCTGAGCGGTGTTCCCACCGCGCCGACAGCCACGACCGGGACCAACACGGTGCAACTGGCCACCACCGCCTTTGTGCAACAAGCCATCGGGGCCTTTGGCGCCGGTGACATGCTGGCTGCAACTTATGACAGCAATGCCGATGGCAAGGTCGATGCGGCAGACCTGGCCGATGCTGTGCCTTGGGCGGGTATCACCGGCAAGCCCAGCAGTTTTGCTCCCGCCCCGCATGCCCATGTCACGGCCGATATCACCGGCTTGCAGGCGGCCCTTGATGCCAAGGCAGGTCTTGCCTCGCCAAGTCTGACCGGCATCCCCACAGCCCCTACCGCCACTGCGGGCACGAACACAGCGCAACTCGCCACGACAGGGTTTGTTGCGGCAGCCATTGGCGCGCTGATCGATGCAGCCCCCGGCGCAATGGATACACTCAATGAACTGGCCGCAGCCCTTGGCGATGATCCGAACTTCGCCACAACCGTGACCAATGCCCTGGCAGGCAAACTGACCGCGGCTTCAAATCTTGCGGATCTGACCAATGGCGCAGCCGCGCGCGGCAATCTGGGGCTGGGCAGCATGGCCACGCAATCTGCCGGAGCCGTGGCCATCACCGGTGGCAGCATCAACGGCATTGTACTTGATGGAGGCACGTTCTGATCATGGCAAACACGGTTTTGGTCAAACGCAGCACGCAAGCCGGCCGGATCCCGACCACAGCGCAGATCGCGGCCGGGGAACTCGCGGTCAATGTCGCGGACGGCAAGCTGTTCTTGAAGCGCATCTCAGGCACCGAGAGCATTGTCGAACTGGGGCAGACAGGGCCGCAGGGGGTTCAAGGGCCCGCAGGCCCCACCGGAGTTCAAGGCCCCGCCGGGGCAGACGGCTCGCCCGATAGCGCAGCACAGATCCTTGCAAAGCTTGTGACCGTCGATGGCGCAGGCTCGGGTCTTGATGCTGATCTTCTGGACGGGATCCAGGCCAGCGCCTTTGCATTGCTGTCAGGGGCGACCTTTACCGGCACCGTCACAGCCCCGGATTTTGTCACCACCTCCGATCTGCGGCTCAAGTCCGACATCGCAGCGATCCCCGATGCGCTGTCCAAACTGCAGGCCCTGAGAGGCGTCACCTTCTGCATGGCCGGGTCCGACCGGCGCCATATGGGGCTGATCGCGCAAGAGGTCAAAGTCGTGGCCCCAGAGGCCGTGATCGAGGCCGAAGGCGTGTTGCGTCTCGCTTACGGCAATCTCATCGGCCTTCTGGTCGAGGCCATCAAGGACCTCGCGCATCAGGTCGATCAGCTCAAAAGGATCCTCTCATGATGCAAACCGGGCTCATTGCCATCACCCATTGCGGGGGCCCGCTGCAGTACGCCGTGGACGTCAAAGCCAACTATGTCGGGATCGCCGTCTTTGAGCGAGTCCCACCCGGCACCAGCGCCGGCATGGCCGGTGTCATGCTCTGGGCCGATCTGCGCGCGCATCTCGAGATCCCGCCCATCCATGGCAACAAGGCAGGCTTCGTCGATCTCGAACATGATGAGGTCTTGATCCCGGATCTGCCGGGCACTGCCCATGGGGCGATCTACAAGGGGCGCTCCTACATTTTTGCCGATGGCATGAACGGCGTGGATGAGATCGTCGATTACGCCCTTTTGGACATCGCCATCGGTCCGGGCGGCAAGCCCCTCTCCTGGCGCAACCGCTTTGCCCAATCCGCGCGCGAGAAGATCGATGTCTCTTTCCGCCACCGCGCTCGCCACGCCATTGCCAATGCGCTGGTGGTGTTCTTGCCCTTCGAGGTCCCCTTTGATCAGGCCCGCATCGAAGTGCTCTGCGAGACCGACCCGATCTGCCTGAACGGCACGGTGATTGCCGGGCGGATCAATGATGGAACGATCCCGCAGGATGGGCAGTGGTTCAAGCAGTTCTACTATTCGGCCCGCTCTGACAGCGTCACGGTCGCCCCAGGTGGGCAGGTGGATGTGCCCTTCCAGCTACTCTGGAACGCGGATGCGTCCCCAGTGCTGCGGGCTGCCACCTTCAAGCTGGACGCCGATGCGGGCTATCTGCCGCGCCGCCGGGTCACGACCGATGCAAACGGGCAAGGCCTTGTCACCGTGGAGGCGCGCGGGTTGCAGCCCGGCGATGTGATCGGCGTGAAGATCAACACCGAGCATTATACCGCCATTGGCAAGCTGCGCGTGGAGGTAACGCCATGAGCCTTCGGATCGCGACCAGCACCGAATTGCAGATGATCTATCCGGCCTTTGTGATGCACAAGCATTGGGCAATGCCGGAAGGGTTCGACGATCGGCTTTATGCGCTGGCGGCAGAGGATGCCGCCGCAAACCGCATTCAGGATGAGGGCGACGCCCGCAATGTGGGCGATCAGACCAATCATCTGGGCCATCTGCGCCATAACTTCCTGATGGACCGGCGGGACCCGGCGATTGCCGTTCTGGCGCAGATTGTGGCGGCCGGGGTGCGCGAATATCTGCAGCTGGCTTACGGCTATGATCATGCGGGCGAGATCCGGATGATGTCAGACACGTTCTGGCAGCGCAGGTCCGCGCGCGAGAATGTCGGCATCAACACCCACACCCATATCCAGACCGACATTGTCTGCACCTATTACCCGCGGGTGGTGCTGGACGCCGATTGTCCCGAGACCTCGCTGCATCGCGGCGCGGTGCGGTTTTACGACCCGGCCAATATCGGCAAGCGGCTTTGGCCCTGCCGCACCCCAGACGCCTATATTGGTGGCTGGTATGCGGTGGAGCCGAAGACCGGCTCGATGCTGATCTTCGAGGGCCATGTGCCCCATGACAGCACCTACTTTGAGGGCGAAGAGCGGATGTGCATTCCAGTTCTCTGTTCGCTCGCCCTTCCCAATTCCCATTGCAAGGCCGGTCTCACCGAGATTCTGGCCCATCAAGCCCAAGGAGAGACCCATGGCCTATAAGGTTGGCACCACCATCGTGATTGATGACGCAGGTTTGGTGGATTGGGCGCGCATTGCCAACAAGCCCGCGATTGGCTCTGGCACGCTGACAGCGGTCACACTGACCAATACATCGCCCAGCTCGGGCGCGGATATTGTCAGCAAGCCAAATGCCTGGAGCGCCAATTGCTATGTCGAAAGCCTGTCGGGCGGCGGCACATCGGGGGCGGTGAACATCACGGCAAACCGCCGGAGTTTTAACTGCAACTGCAATTGCCGGTGCTGAGCATGGAGGGGCTGAGGATGGAGGCTCAAGCCACATCGATTGACCTCTGGCCGACGCGGGTCTGGTTTTTTGAAACGCAGCCGGACTGGGAGGTGAATAGGCAGCTGGCCGAGGAGGCTCTGGCGGCGGTTGATATGCCCGATGGGGCCATGCATCGAGCCTGTGGGCCTGCGCCGAGTGGTTCCATTGCCATAGGCAGGCTCAACACATCAGGTGGGCAACCGACGCCCTCGACCCTCCACCGGCAAAGCCCACCCAGCGCATCCAAGCGTCGGGTGCGCGGCATTTTGGAACGCAGCGTAGCGGGTCAGGCGCTGAAAGCCCATCTCTTTGCCTGCGCGCGAGCCGTTCTTGGGCCTTGGGCTCCCTATCTTGATCCTGACCATTGCGAAAACCGCGTGCTGGTGATGATGCCGGGCGGCTTCATCTCCACCCATAAGGACAGCCGCGAGGGCGATCTCACTTGCGTGCACTTCCTGACCGGCGGTGGCGCGGGGCAGCCGGTGAATTCCGTGGGCACCCCGCGCTTTGTGATCGAGGATCCATCGCGGTATTTTGACGAGGGGCGGCTGCCTTACGAGGACAGGCATGGCTTCTCGGTCCATCCGCGCCCTGGGCTCTCGGTCTTCTTCCCCTCCCATATTCCCCATAACCAGCACCCCTACGAGGGGCGCACGCCGCATGTGCAGGTCGTCGCAAACTTCCGCGTGAACCTGCCCAGCGCGATCGAAGAAAGGCTTTTTGACTGATGTGGTTTGATCTGACCCTGGAAGCGCGGGATGGCAGCCGCCATCACGCCCGCTACAACGCGCACACGTCCGAGTGCGAGGGGCTGCCGTTAGCCGTCGAGCCGGGGATCTTCACGCCGGTGCCACGCGTGGCGAAGGATCGCCCGCTCGGCAAATCGCACGCGCCTCGTGTGTTAAAAATCCAGCTGGGGCTGTCGTGCAATTACGCCTGCAGCTATTGCAACCAGGCGGTTCAGATTGCCGATGCGACTGTCTCAAAGCTGGCGGATGTTGAGGCGTTTCTGGCAGGGCTGGACGGTTGGATCGAGGGTGCGCCGGAGAAGATCGAGCTTTGGGGTGGGGAGCCGTTTCTCTATTGGGCGAAAATCAAACGGTTGGTACCGGCGCTGGCAGCGCGGTTTCCGGGGGCGTCCTTCTCGATCATCACCAATGGTTCGCTTCTCGATCGCGAGAAGCTCGACTTCATTGCCGAGCATGATATCGCCATCACGATCAGCCATGACGGGCCGGGGCAACATCTGCGCGGGCCTGATCCGCTGGAGGATCCGGAAAAGCGGGCGTGGATCGAAGTGCTGCTGGCCGAGCGGCCGGACAAGACCGGGTTCAACGCCCTTCTGACGCGGGAGCATCATGATCTGGCGGCGTTGAAGGCATGGTTCGCTGAAAAGGTCGGGCCGGATGTCTTCGTGGGGCTTGAGGGGGTGGTGAATGTCTATGACGCGGCGACCGCCATCGGGCCGGGACGGTTTGAGAGGGCAGAGTTGAACAGCCTTACGCGATCGATCTTTGAGGCACTGGTTGAAGACCCCAACGCCTTTGGTCTCGGCGAGCGCATCGACGAATTCTTTACCTCGATCCAGCGGCAGCGCCCCGTTGAGGCCCTCGGCCAGAAATGTGGGATGGACCGGGAGGACACGATCGCCGTCGATCTGCGGGGCAATGTCATGACCTGTCAGAACACGGGGGCAAAGGGATCGCATAAGATTGGGCATGTGGCGGAGTTCGATGCCATCGCGCTCGATACCGCGACGCATTTTGCCTTCCGAGAGGAATGCATGTCATGCCCTGTCGTTCAGCTCTGCAAGGGGTCCTGCATGTTCCTTGAGGGGGAGTTCTTTGCGCAATCCTGTGCCAATGAGTTTGCGTTTAATATGGGGATCATGATGGCGGCCGTGTGGTGGCTGACGGGGATGGTGGTGGTTGGCGTACTCCCCGTCCCGCGAGATGCGCACCTGATCAATTGTGGATTGTGGTAGCCGACGCAGGGGCAAAGATCGTCTCCAAGTAGATTACAGGGCTTTTCTGTCTCAGTCGCGGCATCAGGACTGAGTAGACATTGATCGGTTGGACAGAGCGAGATCCATCAAGCTCGTCAAGTCAACCATATGCTGCCTCAATGGCCCGGCAACGTCCAATGTGGCCACAGAAAGTGTCGCGTCTGAATTTTTCGCGCCGATCCCATACCGTGTGAAGACCGGACTATTCGGCAATTCACCATGATGCGGGTAGAGCAGCATGACATTCGGACAGTTGTAGAGCTGGCTATAGGTCATCAGCTGATAGACATCCCCCTGGCTGACGCCCTGTTTCGGATCGTCGATCTGCGGGGTCATCCGCTTCCATTTGGTGTCGATGACCATCACGACCCGCTCACCCTGCCGGATGATCACATCGGGCTTCGTGCGAAATCGGCCTGCCTCTCCTTCGAACAGACAGTCGCGATGGCCACCTTGTGCTACAACCCGCAGACCGCTGCCGGCCAATGCGCGGGGCAACAGACGGGCGACATAATTTTCGAACAGGGTGTTCATCTCGAAGAGCAGCGCGTGACCATCGACCGATCCCGCGCTGGTCTGCTGATGCCGGTCCGACAGGAACAGCCGTGCGAAGGACACAAGATCGCGCCAGCGTTGGTTGGTTCGATCAAGCGTGATCAGGTCCCAGCGCAAAGCCTTGACCGGCACATCGGTAACATCGGCATAGGCGAAGCTCAGCTCGCGCAGCATCCGCTGATTGTCTGGTGCCTGAGCCAGGCGCTGCAGGCGTGTGATGGCGGCGCGCATCACTCGGTTCAGTGCGATATCAGGGGACAGGTCATCGAAACGGCAAGCCAGCTTTTGGGGCGCAACGGCGTGTCGCGAGAATTGCCGCGTGACGTCCAGCCGACCGCGCATGGAAGGCAGGTCGTCTTCGTGCTCCAGATAGCGCCGGGGCATGCCTTGGCGCACAGCATCCGCAAGGCGTCTACAGAACAGCCGGATCAGCAATTCCAACACGGTGTCCCGTTGCCAGCCAAGCTGCGCCAAGGACCCCGCATCGATGGGCAGGTCGTGCACGACCCCCAGCATGTGGATCAGCCGTGTGCGCAGGTCGGTGTCATGGGGTTTGCGTTCTCCCGGCCCTTCGATCTTCGGCAAAATCTCGAGCTGGCACCCCTGAGCTGCGATGACACCCACCACGCCACGGGCGCGCAGGCTCTTGCGGCCATGCTCCAACACGCCTTCACCTCCACGGCCCGCGAAGGCGGAACGCTGCGCGATGGTCGCGATCCTGTCGGCCAGCACCTCGGGGATCGAATCCTCATCATCCTCCCCGTAGCCGATGCGCTGCCATTCACGCAGGGTGCGGCGGATCATGGGCCCAGCAGCCGCGTATAGCTGAAGCCCTCTTCGGCACTGCGAACCGACCACCGAAACCGAGGGAGTGCCTCGCCGTTATCGAGTCCCGGCGGCGCCTGGAGTGCCGAGCGGTTCAGAAACCCACCGCTGATGTCGCGGTCATGCGTTTCCAGGTCCCCCAGCACTGCGGCGATCCTGGCCCAGTCTTCGAAGAAATACTCGGCCAGAAGCGGGATCACCTTGTGTCGCATCACCTTGTCGACATCACCACGTGTTTCGCAGCCGGTGAAATAGGCATGCCCGATCTGATGCTCGCGGTCATAGAGGTACTCGATGCGATCATTGATAGTGGTCAGTAACGTGGGCAAATTGATCTTAGTTCGCTCCGCTGCGTCTTTAAGAACGGCCGGATCAGGCATCAGCTCACGGAAGGTGAAACGCCGCCGCAATGCCGTGTCCAGCAGCGCAATCGAGCGGTCGGCTGTGTTCATCGTGCCGAGGATGTGCAGGTTCGATGGAACCCCGAATTCATCCCCCGAATACGGCAGACGCACCTTGATCTGGTTCGGCTGACCGAGCCGTTTGTCGGATTCCAGCAACGTGATCAACTCCCCGAAGACCTTCGAGATATTGGCACGGTTTATCTCGTCGATGATCAGAACGAAGGGTTCCGGGTCAGCTGCTCCTTCGACGCGCTGGCTGTTCATATAGCGTTCGAGAGCTGGCACGTTCAGTTCGCTATCATAGAGCAGATAGATCGATTGCTGCATGAAACGGCGGGAGTAGATTTCATCGATGGGAACACCCTCGCGATCCACCCAGAGCCATTGGACCGCGCGACGATGTGCATAGTCACCTTCCGGTCGCGGCGCGAACTCGTATTCGCCGGTGAACAGGCCAATCGCACGAAACCTAGAATTGCCCTTCGACACAATGACGACGTCGCCTGTGCGGATCCAGTTACGAAACCGAAACGGCATATTAACTGCGCCGGAACGACTATCGATCTCACCGCTCTGCGTGCTGTTCGCCTTGCAAGCCGCAAGAATGGCCTCCCGGCTGGCATATTTTTCATCACTCCAATCGATATCCTCAAATCCGAGCACCGCGTACCCGCCCTTGATCGCATCCTCGAACAGGTGGGCATCCTCGGGGTTGTTCGCTTCGCCGATCGACATCTTGAACACTTGCCGTCCAGCAATCTGGACACTGTCTGCAGTCGATACGCGCCCTCTGCTGGTCTCAGCACGCTTTGCAATGCGCCGAAAAGTTCCCGGCACGGTTTCGAGCCTGAACCCGGCTGAAGCCGCGCTCTCGCCATCGTCGGACCCAGTCATAGGCTGCCGCCCCTCGACGAAATCCTCATAGGCCATCGACTGGTGAAAGGTCACAAACTCGATCCTCCCCGCCGCCAACAGGCGCTGATACACCGCCATCAACGCTCCGTCGCCAGTCGGCACCGGCTCACCACACAGGCGGACAGCTTCGGCTGTCGTGGTGTAGGTTTTTCCAGTGCCGGGCGGGCCATAGAGAATGAGATTTTGTGCCATAGCTGCGCCAACCCTAGCTGTTGTCTCGATATCCGTCTCGGCCGGTTCCTCCGCTTCCCATAGGCGTGCCAAAGCTCGGGCCGCAGCTGGTTTGATCAGGATACCCGAGGATTGCGGGCTCCAGTCCTGACCCGCGATCTTGCTGGTCAATATGTCCAGCGGCACGAAGGCATCCAGCGCTGGATCCCGGATATCCTCGAATTCGACGTCGATGAAATCAGCAGTTTCGCCGGCTGCCGCGCGCGCATTCTCCCAATGGGTATCGGGGTAAGGTGCCTTGGCCACCCTGCCGCGGGCAATCACCCCGCGTGGATCCTGACCCGTTCGGAGCAGGTATACCCGGTCGTCAACCTTCGGTTTCTTCGAGCTGGTCCGCCAAGAATGCGTGACAGTCTCGCCCGCAACCGTGGTGGCGCGGTCTTCCGCGAATGACTGCCAGTCCCATTTTGCGGGGTTCCAGCTGACCAAATAGGTCGCCCCGCGGTCCCGCCACTTGCTTTCAATATCTGGCTCATAGGAGTCGATCGCCCGGCCATGCTCAGTGTCGAGCTTCTTTCGCAGCTCCCCAATGGCTGCATCGAGTGAAGCGGTGTCCATCTTGTTGGCATCCCGACGGGTGACCACGCCGAAGCCTTCGAGGATTTCTCGCTTGTGACGCGGGCTGGAAATGCGCTCAAATTCATCAGGAAACAGAAGATGCGGCAGGATATGGCGCAATTGCCGCCCTTCTACCCCCGGCGCGGCGTCAAGGAACGCGGTGAACCGGTTTGACTGCGCGAGGTTTTCCTCGCGTTGATCCGGCGGCAGCTTCTTCCAGAGCTGAAGCGCTCCGATCAGAAAGCTCAATTCGCGCCATCTGTGGTTCTTGTAGGCCTGCCCCGTATGGCCGAGACCTTCGAGAATATTATGATTCAGGAAAGTGACGTCATCGGGCAGGTCGTCACCGGACCAAGCCCACATCTCCTTGATCCTTTCGACTTTCGTCGAGGCTTTCATGTCGCTGGGGAAAACGAACAGCAACCAGTGCAGCTCGGCCATGAGTTTGCGACTGTCGGGCGAGCCAGCCCCAACCTGCTGCCCAAGTTTGACATAGTATGTGCCGTCACCTTCATCGGGGTTCTGTACGAATGAACGATCAAGCTCTTCCAGGTTCTCGGACGTCCAGAGCGTTAGGCCGGGCTGCAATAGGGATCCATCGCGCAACAAACATTCCGCCGCAAACTCGCGCATTGCGGGATAGAGTTTGCTGTTGTCATGATGTGGGTTAAACCTCGCCATGCAATCTCGTCCTTCCAGAAATTGTATTTCTCAAACAGCAGATTGTTCCGCTCTGCCGTCGGCGTCTGCTTATGCCCGAGCGCGGCATATCCCGTACTTATTCAGTTGGAACCTGAATGCGCAACTTCAGCCTTGTTCGAACATACTGAAATTCGGGCCTCTCCTCTAGCTAACGGTCACGCGCTGCCCGGGAAGCGACAGTCGAACGAAAACACTCAGGGCTCGAAACGTTTCAGATAGGCTTCAATTTCTCCAACCAAGCCCTGATCAACCCCTGCCTTTACGCGCAATTCACCCAGAGCGTCCTGCGCTTTCGCCAAGCCCGTCCATTCCATGTCCGGCGCATTGGGCGCAGACCAACGGTCACGAAGCCAGGCATCGAATTGGCCGCGCTCTTCCGGGGAGAGCAGCTCTGGCGCATGGGATGCGACAAGGCGTCGGCCCAGCTGGCGCAGACGCGCGTCTGTGAGGGTCGCGGTAATCTCCTGACGCCGCTGCCAGTCCGTGCGCTGGAACTCGGTCAGCAGGGCTTTGTCTGCGTGGCTGTAGAACCCGCCGAAGATCTGCTTTTCAACTGAGGGCGGTGGGGCTTCCGGATCCTGCGGGAAGCGCGCGGCCAGCGCCTTGCCCACGCGGCTTCTGAAATCGGGCGACTGCGCGATGACCTCTGCGCGTTGGATATGCACGGGGCTTGGGGCGGGCACAGCGAGAAGCGCGGGCGACTTGTTGATGGCGAGAGAGCGGATGATCTTCGGCGTTGCGTCCACCGCGGCAAAGATCGTGGCATCGTCGGCGGCCAGCACGTCAGCCGGATCGGCAGCATCCAGATCAAAAAATGCGGCCTGACTAGTGTTGCTGGCTGACGTGCCGCAGAAGCAGCCGATCGTGGCGCGGGGCGGGCCACCGCCAAAACGCTCGACCAGCGCCATGGGCTGAAAGCTGGCAAGCCGGGTCTGCACGGCAGCTTTGTCGCGGTTGGAGAGGATCTCTGCCCAAAGCTCGGGCGCGCGCTGTGCGATCAGGCGCGCAAGATGGATGGTCGCTTCAACATCGCCAAGCGCATCATGGGCGTTGTGGGCGATGAAGCCGTTCTGTGGGGCCAAAAGGTCTAGCTTGAAGCGCACGCGGCCTGTTTCGTCGACTGGCCATTTGAGCAAATCAGGCTGGCGGTACCAGACCGCATAGAGCGATGTCAGCACATCAAGGCGCGTGTTGCCATTGAACTGGGTCGCAAAAATATCTGGCTGCAAGGTCTGGTAAAAGGCCTGGCGCAGCATTTCCTCGTCGAAATGGATGCTGTTGAACCCGGTCCAGGTGCTGGGCGACCAGCGTTCGATCAAGGCCGCGATCTCTTGGGTGAACTCAAAGAGGCTCGGCAGGCTGGGATCAAGGAGTTGCGCTGGGCGCAGGCCGGTGACTGCAAGCGCCCAAGGCGACGGAATGATGTGCGGTGCGATCCGGCAGCGCAGATTGACCCGCTCGATTTCCCTGAATGCGTCATCCGTCAGAATGGCCGCGAATTGCAGGGGCTGGTCGAAGGCGGGCGAGATGCCGGTGGTTTCAAGATCATAAAACGCAAATGTCATGAACGCAGCTTAGCGCACCGCGTGTTAACCGTCATCCGTCAAACACAGGGAACTGCCGGGCAAGCGATCATGGTTGCAGTCGAGTCTGGTTGCGGCACAAGGTAAAGAGGCACAATTACTAGGCCCAGTTCTTTGATTCGACTGCAACAACGCCCATTTTTTGGTTTCCTCGCTGATCCCCTCAGCAGGTCCGCTCGCGTCCTAGAGCTGGATGGAGATCACATTCGGGTCACACGACGCGGCCAGGTTACCACCATGCCGTTACAGTCGATGGCGGGCGCAGCTTCTCTTCGAAAGGGGATGCTCGGAACCGCATTGATCATTCGCTCGGGAGAACTTGGCGCTGTAGTGCTGAAGGGTGCGGGTCACCAAGAAGCCCAAGAATTTTCGGCGCAGGTCACAGTAGCGTGGACCCGCTTCAATCTCGCGGCCCTCGATAAGGAGGCCGCGCGACTAGATCGGATGCTCACCGAGGTGCTGTCGCTGGCGGCACCTTCCCGATACCCTGCCGCGTGTCGGATTGCACCCCTGCTGGATGATGCCCGTGATCTGGAGGCGTCGCTCCTTTCGAAGCTGAATATTGAGGCCATCGGTGTCGAGGCCGTTGCGCGTATTGCGCCCGTTCGGAAGTTCGCAGCCGACCCGCGAACAGCACGCGCCAATGGCATTGCCACCTTTGTCACCGCGGAACTGGACCGATGGAAGGATTTCTTTGACACCATCGAAAGCATGCCGCTGACGCCGGAACAGCGCCTTTCGGTTGTTGTCGACGAGGATGCAACGCTGGTTCTTGCCGGGGCAGGATCCGGCAAGACCAGTGTCATCACCGCCAAGGCCGCATACCTTGTCAAGGCGGGCATCCGCCAGCCGGAGGAAATCCTGCTTCTGGCCTTCGCGAAGAATGCGGCGGAGGAAATGTCGGAACGGGTCGAGGCCCGATCCGGCGTGCCCATCGTCGCGCGGACCTTCCACGCGATTGCCTACGACATCATCGGGATCGTCGAAGGGTCCAAGCCCGCCTTGGCAGATCATGCCACCGACGACATGGCCTTTAGCAACCTGATCAAGCAGATACTGAAGGACCTAGTCTACCGCCTGTCAGAGGTGTCGAAGGCGATCATCCAGTTCTTTGCGCATTTCCTGGTCGAGCCCAAGACGGAATGGGACTTCAAGACCAAGCATGACTTCTACACCCACATGGAGAGCCAAGACCTGCGGACGCTGCAGGGCGAGAAGGTCAAGAGTTACGAGGAACTCCAGATCGCCAACTGGCTTTATGAAAACGGCGTCGACTACGAATACGAGCCCCTCTACGAACACAAGGTTTCCGAGATCGGCAGGCGCGATTACCAGCCCGATTTCCGCCTGACCGAAAGCGGCATCTACATCGAGCATTTCGGAGTGCGACGCGAGAAGGCGCGGGATGGGAGCGAAAGGCTGGTCACGGCGCCCTTCGTGGATCGTGACGAATACCTAGCGGGCATGGACTGGAAGCGGAAGGTCCACGCCGAGCATCAGACCACCCTGATCGAGACCTACAGCTATGAACGACAGGAGGGCCGCCTGCTGACCGGCCTCGCCGAAAAGCTGGCGCCGCATGTCACCCTGAACCCCCGGCCAGTCGACACCATCTATGACCGGATCGTCGAGTTAAAGCAGGTCGATGACTTTTCCAAGCTGCTCGGAACCTTCCTGCGCAAGTTCAAGAGCGGCGGTTACAGCTTGCAGGACTGCGAGACCAAGTCCGACCGAATGAAGCTTGGCAAACGCGCCCGGGCGTTCCTCGATGTATTCGCGCCGGTCTTCGAGGAATATCAGAAGCGTCTGGAGGGCCGGATCGACTTCGAGGACATGATCTTGCGTGCCGCGCGCTATGCGGAGGAAGGCCGCTATGTCAGCCCGTTCCGCCATATTCTCGTCGACGAGTTCCAGGACATCTCGCAAAGCCGCGCAAGGCTGGTGAAGGCGCTGAAGGCCCAGCATCCGGATGTGCGCATCTTTGCCGTGGGTGACGACTGGCAATCAATCTTCCGCTTCGCCGGATCCGACATCCACCTGATGCGCCATTTCGGGCGGGAGTTCGGGGGGGCTTCGATGGCGAGACTGGCGTGCAAAGAACCGTCGATCTCGGCCGCACCTTCCGGTCGGTCGACCAGATCGCCTTTGCCGCCCGAACCTTCGTTCTGCGGAACCCCGCCCAGATCGACAAAAAGATCGTCCCGGCCGGAACCGCCACAGAACCGGCGATCAGGGTCGTCTCTGTGTCCAAAGGTGAGGATGAAGCGAAGCTGAACGACCTGCTTGCCGCCCTGTCTGCCGCCGCGGCGCTCGAGGCCAAGCCCGCGACGGTACTGCTCCTCGGCCGCTATCGTTTCAACGAACCGGACATGCCGGGTCTGCGGCGCCGCTTCCCGCGGCTGAAGATCGACTTCAAGACGATCCATGCCTCGAAGGGGCTTGAGTCCGACCACGTCGTCCTGCTGAACGCCGACAGCGGGCGCATGGGGTTCCCGTCAGAGATTGTCGACGACCCGCTCCTGTCGCTGGTTTCGCGGGAGGAGGAGGCGTTCCAGAACGCAGAGGAGCGGCGCGTCATGTATGTGGCGATGACGCGGGCCCGCCATACCCTGACGATCCTTGCCTCGAACGCCCGACCGTCGTCCTTTGTGACCGAGCTTCGGAAAGACCCCGCCTACGGAATATCGACAGCCCCCGGAGCTGAACCCGAGGCTCACGTCTGCGGCGAATGCGGCGGGCGATTGCTGGGCGTGACCGGGCAGGATGGCCGCATCTGGTATCGCTGCGAGCATGTGCAACATTGCGGAAACCTGCTGCCCGCTTGCCCATCCTGCGGCACGGCCTTGCCACGCCTTGCCGAGGGGACGAGCGAGGTTAGATGTTCCTGCGGTGTCAACTACCCGACGTGCCCAGACTGCGAAGATGGCTGGCTTGTCGAACGCAGCGGCAGTTTTGGCAAGTTTCTTGGTTGCGTCCGCTATCCGACATGTACCGGAAAAGCGAAGATTTCAAAAGGCGAGGTGCAGACCACGACGAAGCCACCTCGGCGGAAAAGAGAGTAAACCGCCCAACAGCTCCTGCATGATGCAGTTGCAGCAATGCGATGCTTCGCACAGACCGCTTCTGGCAACTTACGCTGAGGACTGAATTCAACCTACCCGGTCGATCTCGGCCCAAAGCTGCCGTTCGTTTGTAGCGAGATGAGGAGGCGCGGCTTCTCGAAAGCCGTCTAGCCAAGTGTGCCAACATGTATGCGGCCCCTGTTTTTAGCCTAAAGGTTTTCTACTCGTCATCCTTAAGGCCGCTTGAACGATTGCATCGATGGAAATGCCAAAGTGTTCAAATAATTTCTCAGATTGATCGGAAGCGCCGAAGCCGTGCATGCCGATGAAATGGTCGTCCTCTCGTAGCCAGCGTTCCCAGCCAAACTGCATGGCAGCTTCAATGCCAATACGGGGCGCTGTCCCTATGACCTTTCTCCGATAGTCTGCCTCCTGCGCCGAGAAAAGCTCCCAACATGGCATCGACACCACGGCAGCGCTGAGGCCTTTCGCGGCAAGCGCCTGTCGCGCGGCGACAGCAAGGCCAACTTCCGTGCCGGTTGCCAACAATGTGACATCGCGCGCTCCGTCCGTTTCATGCAAGACATAAGCACCGCGTGCAGTGAGATTGTCCTCGCTGGTTCTACGCACCTGCATGGCCGCCTGTCGGGACAATGCAAACAAACTTGGGCCGTCTGTGGCCTCCATCGCGAGTGCCCACGCTTCGGCGGTTTCGACGGCGTCGGCTGGGCGGAACACTTTTATGTTCGGCATGGCGCGGAAACTGGCGAGAATCTCGACCGGTTGATGTGTCGGTCCATTGCTGCCAACGCCGATACTGTCATGACTGAAGACAAATAGCGCGGGAAGACCCATTACTGCGGCCATGCGCATGGCTGGCCTCTCGTAGTCGGCGAAGGCAAGGTAAGTGACATTCACAGGCCGCAATCCGCCGTGCGCGGCGATCCCGTCGCACATTGCCCCCATCAGGTGTTCGCGCACGCCGCAATGGACATAACTTCCTGACCGGTCGGATGCTGTGAACGCGGTGCGGCTGCGCTTGTGATTGGTTGGTGCCTCAAGATCGGCGCAAAGAACGATTGTATCTGGCAGTGTCTGGGACAGCGCGTCGCAGATTTCACCAGAGGACTGGATCGTCGGGCGCGGGTCCGTGATCGCTGCCTGATGGGCGGTGATAGCCTGAACTGTGGCGTTCCAGTCGTTTGGCAATACGCTTTGGGCCCATTGGTTGAACGCCATAGCCAACGGATGACCATTAAGCCGCGACTGCCACGCCGCATGTTCTTGCGATCCGCGTGACATGGATGCGGCCCAGTCATGGCGCACATTGTCTGGCAGCTCAAAAGGCGCATGGTGCCAATCCAGCAAGGCACGGGCTTCGCGCGCATCGGCTTCGGTCAAGGGTTCGCTATGGCCGCCGCGCTGGCCTTGCAGACGCGGAATGCCGCGTGCAATCACAGTGCGGCAGGCGATAAGCGTGGGCCTTGGATCGGCCTTTGCGGCGTCCATGGCGGCTGAGATTGCTTCGATGTCGTGGCCATCGACTTCTTCGACATGCCAATGCGCGGCGCGGAAGCGCGCGGGCACATCCTCGCTGATCGAAAGGCCCGTATCGCCGTCGTCGGTGATGTGGTTGTCGTCCCAAAGGAACGTCAGCTTGCCCAGCCGTAGGTGACCGGCAAGCGAGATTGCCTCTTGTCCAACGCCCTCTTGCAGACAACCATCTCCAACGAACACCCATGTGCGGTGATCGACAAGGTCGGCGCCGAATTGCACGGCCAGCCGCGCCTCGGCCACCGCCATTCCAACACTGCACGCGATCCCTTGGCCAAGCAGACCGGTCGTAAGTTCGATACCCGCCTCTTGCTCGATTTCGGGGTGCCCCGCGCAAACCGATTCCAGCTTGCGGAACGACTTTAACGCGTCAGTGGTTATGTGCGCGTAACCGGCCAGATGCAGCAGCGAATATAGCAACATTGACCCGTGCCCGTTCGAGAGAACGACACGGTCCCGATCCGGCCACAGCGGGTTCTTCGGGTCAACCTTGAGGTGGCGGGCGTAAAGGGTCGCCGCGATTTCCGCCATGCCCAAAGGCACACCCTGATGGCCTTCGCGTGCGTTCAGGATTGAATCAAGGGCAAGGAAACGGATGGCGTTGGCCATGGAGTGTATATCGGTCATCTCATGCACTCTTATTTATAGGATTTCACGGATCCGACGGATCGCTTTGCGGATGTTGTCAGCCGAATTAGCGTAGGAAAACCGCAGGTATCCTTCGCCAAAGCTGCCGAAAGAGGTGCCTGCCACTGTTGCCACGCCTGCCTGATCCAAGATACGATCCTGCGCCTGACGCGCGGTCAGGCCCGTGCCTTCAATATTGGCAAACGCGTAAAATGCGCCGCCGGGGTCCGTACAACGCACGCCGGGCAGGCTGTTCAATTCCGCGACGATCAATTTTCGCCGCGCATCGAAGGCCACCATCATATCGGCCACGGCATCTTGGGGGCCGGTCAGCGCGGCAATGCCCGCATATTGCGTGGCGGCGTTTACGCAGGAATGGTCATTGATCGCGAGCTTCGTGGCTGGCCCCACAGCGTCATCCGGCCAAACCGCAAAGCCAAGCCGCCAGCCAGTCATGGCGTAGGTTTTCGACCAGCCGTCCAGCACAATCAGTCGGTCGCGGATTTCGGGATATTGGAGCAGCGAGACATGCTCGCGCCCTTCATAAAGCATCTGACTGTAAATCTCGTCCGACAGCACGGCCACATGCGGATGGTCGGCCAATCCGGCAACGAACTTGTCGATCTCGGCACGGGGCGTCACGCTACCTGTCGGGTTTGCCGGGCTGTTGATGATGATAAGCCGCGTGCGTGGTGTGATCTGGGCGAGAACGGCCTCGGCGGAAAAAGCGAAACCTTTGCTTTCTTCCAGTGCGATCGGGACAGGCGTGGCACCGGAATAGCGGATCACGCTTTCATAAATCGGGAAACCAGGGTTGGGATACATGATCTCGACGCCAGGCTGGCCGAACATCAGAACGGCGAAAAACATCGTCGGCTTGCCACCGGGGACGACGACCACGTTGTCGGGGTTTACTTCCACACCGTGCCGTCTGTTCAGATCGGCGGCGACGGCCTCGCGTAATGCGGGGATGCCGTTCGCGGGTGTATATCCGTGATGGCCGTCGCGCAGCGCTTTGATCCCCGCCTCGACGATATGGTCGGGCGTCTGGAAATCGGGTTGACCGATGCCAAGGTTAATAATGTCGCGCCCCTGCGCGGCAAGCACCTGCGCGCGCGCCAAGACCGTAAAGGCCGATTCGGTTCCAAGACGCGACAAGCTATCCGCAAAGATCATCTGCGACATGAATAATTCCTCCCTCAGGCATCTGTCGCGCGCGGCTGTTCTGCGCGCCATATCAACCGAGTCCTAACCGATGATGGCTGCGTTAGTTGTTAAGATTTGCTAACAATGTTTTTCAGTTTTGATACGATACGGCGCGAATTTGAGCCGTTACCGTTTGGGCATGTCGTCAACTCGGGAGGAGAATATGACAGCTGAAACGCCATCCGGCGCATTCTCAAACGTGTCCTTGGAGATGCGGGCGTGGAACATTCGCCGCAAAGCGCTGTTGATGGGCGAAGTGCAGGGGCAGGGTTACATCGGTCAGGCGCTTGGCGTCGCGGATGTGCTTGCGACCTCCTATTTTCACGCGATGGATCACCGTCCCGAAGACCCGGAATGGGAAGGGCGTGACCGTTTCTTACTTTCAATCGGTCACTATGCGATCGCGCTCTACGCTGCCCTGATGGAAGCCGGTATTCTACCTGAAGACGAGCTTGAGACTTACGGCATGGACGATTCTCGCATGCCGATGTCCGGCATGGCGTCTTACACACCTGGAATGGAGATTACCGGCGGATCGCTTGGGCACGGGCTCGGAATCGCAGTCGGCATGGCCATGGGGCTAAAGCGCAAGAATAATCCGGCTTTTGTCTACAACTTGATGTCTGATGGTGAATTGGGCGAAGGTTCTACTTGGGAAGCGGTGATGTCCGCCGTCCAATGGAAACTCGATAACCTGATCTGCATTGTTGATTTCAACAACCAGCAAGCCGATGGCCCAACGCGCGAGGCGCTTGCCGTTGGTGCGGAAGCCCCGAAATGGGAAGCGTTCGGGTGGTTTGCACAAGAAGTTGACGGCAATGATCTGAACGCCTTGGTCGCGGCTTTTGATGCAGCACGCAACCTTGATGAGGCAAAGCCGCGCGTCATCATCTGCAACACGACCATGTGCAAAGGCGTCGATTTTCTCGAGGCCCGCGAGATAACTCACTTCGTCCGCGTCGAGGCAGATGAATGGTCCAAGGCAATCGCAAAGCTGGAAGAAGGAAAGCCACAATGACCCTCGCTTCGATGGCCCGCAAATATGAGCCGCGCCGCGTCGCGGAAACCAAAGTCGCTACATCCGCAATGATCGCCTCACTGGCGGCAGAAGGCTATGAAACCGAAAACGCGCCCTTTGGTCACGCGCTGGTGGATCTTGCCAAAAAGGACAAGCGGATTGTCGGTCTTTCTGCGGACCTCTCAAAATACACCGACCTGCATATCTTTGCCAAAGAGCTGCCTGATCGCTTTAACCAGATGGGCATGGCGGAACAGCTGCTGTTCTCTGCCGCATCCGGATTGGCGCGCGAAGGGTTCATCCCGTTCGCGACCACCTATGCTGTCTTTGCATCGCGCCGCGCCTACGATTTCATCGCGATGGCAATTGCCGAAGAAAACCTGCCAGTCAAGATTGCCTGCGCTTTGCCAGGGTTGACGACCGGCTATGGACCAAGCCATCAAGCGACCGAGGATCTTGCGATTTTCCGGGGCCTGCCGAATATGGTTCTGATTGATCCCTGCGATGCGGCCGATGTTGCGGGCATGGTGCCAGCGATGGTTGCACATGATGGTCCGGTTTATGCACGCCTCTTGCGTGGCAAGGTGCCGTCAGTGCTGCGCAAGCACAAGCCAGACTACAAATTTGAATTGGGCAAGGCCCATATGATCCGTGAAGGCCGCGATGTGTTGGTGATTTCGACAGGGATCATGACGATGCGCGCACTGGATGCCGCCGTGAAACTGGCAGACGACAATATTGACGTCGCTGTGTTGCACGTCCCCACGATCAAGCCTTTGGACGTTGAAACGATCCGCCGCGAGGCCGCAAAACAAGGCCGCCTTGTCGTGACGGCAGAAAACCACACGGTCAACGGCGGTCTTGGCGAAGCAGTGGCGAGCACATTGCTCACCGCAGGGATCGCGCCGCAGTTCCGCATGATCGGGCTGCCTGATGAATTCTTGGAGGCGGGCGCGCTGCCGACACTGCACGAAATGTATGGCCTCTCGGTGGGGAAAGTCGCCGAGCAGATCAAAAGCTGGCTTTAGGTCATTATTTTAAACGAGAGGAGAATAGGCGATGGGCCTACTTGACGGAAAAATCGCGATCATCACCGGTGGGGCAAGTCCGCGCGGTCTTGGCAAAGCTACGGCAAAGCTGTTTGCTGAACACGGTGCCACAATTGTCATCATGGACCTTGATGCAGATCAGGCCGTAGCGGCAGCCGCCGACTTGCCCGGCGAAGGGCATATTGGGCTGGCTGGAAATGTCATCGACAAAGCGTCCTGTGACGCTGTTGCCAAGGCGACGCTGGACCAGTTCGGGCGCGTGGACATTCTAGTGAATAATGCAGGCATTACTCAGCCGCTGAAACTGATGGAAATCCGGCCAGAAAATTATGATGCTGTCACCGACGTGAACTTGCGCGGCACGCTTTACATGAGCCAAGCAGTCATTCCCGCCATGCGTGTGCAGAAATCCGGGTCTATCGTAAACCTTTCGTCGGTTTCCGCGCAGCGCGGCGGCGGCATTTTCGGCGGCCCGCATTATTCGGCCGCCAAAGCCGGTATTCTGGGTCTGACCAAGGCGATGGCCCGCGAACTGGCGCCCGACAATGTGCGCTCGAACGCGATCTGTCCCGGCTTCATTGCTACGGACATCACCGCAGGCAAACTGACGCCTGAGATGCAGAAATCTGTACTCGACGGTATCCCGATGGGCCGCGCAGGCGAAGCATCGGACGTGGCGGGCTGCGCGCTGTTTCTTGCCTCGGATCTATCGGCCTACTGCACAGGCACCGAGGTGGATGTAAACGGCGGCTCGCTCATTCACTAAACCAAAGAAGGCCCCTATCACCAAGGGGGCCTACCGACTATCTTCAAAAGGGAGGAAACCATCATGAAGATCAATGTATTGGCCATTTTGGCCGCAACGACCGTACTTGCAGGTCAGGCGCAAGCGGAAGACGTCATTTTCGCGCACGGTGCCAACCCGGGCAACCCGCGCTATGTCGCAGCCGAAAAGTGGGCAGAGCTGTTTGGCGCATGCACAGGCGGCGCACACACAGTAAACCACGCGCCATCCGCAACTATGGGTAACGACGTGGAAATGCTGACCTCTGCCACTGCAGGCGTTATTCAGGTCTCGGCCAACAGCCAAGGCGCCATGAGCCAGATCGTGCCTGAAATCGGCCTTTTGGGTTTGCCGTTCCTATTCAAAGACCTGCCAACCGCTTGGGAAATCCTTGACGGCGAAGTTGGCGATATGATTGACGCACGCGCACAAAACGCGGGCCTTAAGGTTCTTGGTTTTTGGGACAACGGCATCCGCAATGTTACTCACACGTCGAAAAGCATGTCGGAGCCCGCTGATCTTGCCGGTATGAAAATCCGCACACCACCGGATCAGATGACCGTCGATATCTTCGAAGCACTCGGCGCGTCACCTGCACCACTGGCATGGTCCGAACTGCCGACCGCACTGCAATCGGGGGTGTTTGATGGCCAGGAAAACCCGCTGGTGAACATCTACTCAGCCAAGCTGCACGAGATTACACCATACGTCACCTTGACTGGTCACAAATACGAATCCACCCCTGTGGTTGCGGGGCTGGCATGGTGGTCAGGTCTGGATGAAGCCACGCAAAACTGTGCGCTTGAAGCCACGGCACAGGCAGGCGAAATCCAGCGCGGCTTGGTTCAGGCAAGCGACGACGAACTGCGCCCAGTTATGGAAGCAGAAGGCGCAATCTTCGCCGAGGCGGACAAAGCCGCCTACCAAGCAGCAACTGCATCGGTCTATGACAAATACGCCGAGCAGTATCCTGAGTTGGTTGCAGCCCTTAAGAACGCGGCAGGCCTCTGATGTCTGAGGGGGCTCAACTGCAGCCCGATGTGGACAACGGGAAGGGGCGTTCGCGCCCCTTCCTGACCGCCGCAACGGGGGTGATTTCAGCACTGGAATGGAGCGGAAAGATCATTGCTTTTGTAATGCTTTCATTCACTTTCCTGACGCTTCTTGTGAATGTCATCCTGCGCTATACCACTGGGTCCGGGGTTGCATGGGCCTATGAAGTTCACGCTTTGACACTGCCGTGGCTTGTTGCCGGTGGCATTGTCATCGCCGCCGCACGCGCCAGAAATATTGCGATCTCGTTGTTGCCGGACTTGATTACTTCCCAGCTTCAGCGGGTTCTGATGGTTGGGGTGCATATCATTATCGCAGTGATCGCGGTCAACGTCCTGCTATCCAGCGAGCCGATCCTGAAGGCATCCAAGTTCCAAACATTGTCGACGCTCGGCATTAAACAGGTCTGGGGCTACTCAAGCCTTGTCTACGCCTTTGCCAGCATGGCGGTGATTGCCGCCATTAGCGCGGTGCATGTCATATTTGTAGCTCCTGAGAAAAGCGACCCTGAACATTCAAGTTTGAGCTAAGGAGACACCATGGCTGCCCCAATGATCTGGATTTTTTTCGTTTTGTTGACACTGTCCGTGCCTGTGGCCCATGCCATGCTTGGTGGTGTTGCTGCCGCACTTTGGCTAGATGGGAAGCCCTTGGCCGTCATCGCGCAGCGTCTTTACACACCGACGCAAAGTTTCCCGATGCTGGCCATCCCGTTCTTTATTCTGGCGGGCAACCTGATGATGTCGGGTAAGTTCGGGGTGTACCTCGTAAACGTGGCACGACTTCTTGTCGGGAACATGCGTGGGGGCATGGGTCAAGTATCTATCCTCGGGTCGGTGATGTTCGGCGGCGTGTCAGGGTCCGCCGTAGCAGATGCATCCGCACTCGGTAACGCGTTGATCCCTGTGCAACAAAAAGAAGGCTACCCGGGTGGCTTTGCCGCCGCGATCAACTCTGCCTCTTCGACCGTTTCGGTTCTAATCCCGCCTTCAATTCCGCTGATCCTTTACGGTCTGGTGTCAAACGTATCGATTGTAGACCTGTTCGTCGCTGGCATCCTGCCCGGCCTGATGCTGGGGCTGGGGATGTTCGCGACCGTCTGGTTGGTCGCGCTCCACAAGAAACTGCCACGTTCACCGCTGCCGGGTGGATTCAAGGAATTCCGCGGCCAGCTTCTGATTGCATTGCCGGCCATGCTGATGCCAGTTTTTATCATCGGCACCCTTCGTTTCGGAATTGCAACGCCGACCGAGGTTTCGGTTTTGGCCGTAGCTTATGCGTTATTGATATCCGGTGCAGTCTATCGTGATCTGTCGTTCAAAGGCATCTGGGACGCAAGCGTAGATACGGCCATGATGACCGGCGCCGTCATGTTCATCATCATGGCATCCTCCACAATCCAGTGGGTCCTGACCGCCGAGCGGGTGCCACAAGAATTGGCGCAGTGGGTTGCAGAGACCATCAAGGAACCTTGGATGATCATCTTGGCATTGAATGTCGTGATGCTGATCGTGGGTGCTTTCCTTGATTTGCCAGCGGCTGTGCTTTTGCTTGGGCCACTTTTTGTGACCATCGGCAATTCAATCGGCATGGATCCCGTTCAGCTTGGCCTCATGATGGTCGTGAACCTGTCAATCGGGCTTTATACACCGCCGGTCGGCACCACGCTCTTTATATCCGCCGCCATTGCACGCGTCGGGATCGGCGAGATAGTCAAGGCGTTGGTGCCATTTTACCTGGTCGCATTGATCGTCCTGTTCGCAATTTCGTACATACCGGCGCTGACGATCTACTAAAGGCAGATCACAACGCCCAAGGCGCGACGTCGTTCATTTCCAGCTCCACTGCGGGCCGGAAATGACAGCCTGCGGTGGTCAGCAAGTCGCGTGTGCGCTCTTCGTGTTCGGTTGCTTCATCGACCACCCATTGCGCAAACCGTTTTACGATCCGACGGTTCAAATGGCGCGGCGGGCAGACAATCCAATATGCCGCAAAATGGATCACCGGGAGGAGTGGTGTAAACGGCACCAATTCGCCGCGCTCAAGCTCGCCCCTGCACAGGACCGCGCTATCCAATGCAATTCCTCCTCCCTGCTTGGCCATCTCGATTGACATGGATGACCGGTCAAAGCGAAAAGGATAGGCGATCTCGGGCAGCTCGATATGATTGGCGGCAAGCCAGATATCCCAGCGGCAAAGCGTCTTGACGCTGTCGATCAGGCGGGCGTGTTTCAGTTGCTCGACCGGATCATCGCTCAGGCTTTGCAGCCGTGCCAGATATTCGGGGTTGCACATCGGCAGCGACATATCGTTTATGACCGGCTCAACGGTCAAGCCAGACCAGTTCCCCACACCATATCTTAGATCAAGATCAACCGCTTCAGTGTCAAAGGCGCTGTAGTCAGGCGTCGCATCAACGCGGATGTTCCAGTCCGGGTTCTGCTCTGCGAATGCAGCGATACGCGGCCCGAGCCATCGAACGCCAAAACTCGGACTGACCCTTATAGTCAGACTCCGCATATCCCGTTGACGACCGATGGCGCCGCTTGCGTTCCTGAGAGCCCTGAAAGCCTGCGTCGTTGTCTGAAACAGCCGATCACCGTCCAATGTGAGGATCAAACGTTGCTTTTCGCGGCGAAACAATTTGACCCCCAATTGGGTCTCAAGCGACGTCAACTGCTGACTTACCGCAGATGGTGACACGCCAAGTTCATGGGCAGCCTTTGTCACTGTCCCCAATCTGGCGACGGCTTCGAAATATTCGGTGGCTTTAAGGTTAATGTCCCGCATGAACGAACAATAGCCTTGAGTTGGCGCAAGTGCCATCAGTTACTGACGCAGGCGCGTGCCCAAGAAACGTTGGGCGTCTCGGTCTGCGTTGCGTGAACCCGCCGAGCTACTGATTTCTCTTGCATGGCGGATTTGTCCGAAAGTCGTCATTGGCACAGTATTGACCATGGGTGGCGTGGCACCGGTATAGCAGGTCGGGTCGTTCAGCCCTGCAGCCCCTGCGGAGAGTTTGCAGGACTTGGTTCGGCGCATGTCCGCAATCCGCAGCCCGTGCCGATGCCAACCTGATCGCGCTCTGTTTTTCGCTCTTGCAGCGAACGGCAACAAAGTCCCGCAAAGTGGACCTCTGTGCAAACCGCAGCGAAGGTCTGCATTCCGCCCTCCACGTCGATGGCGCAACACATGCTGCGGTCGGCCCGAACGTCTGCACTGCGGTTGAGCCGGAAATGCTACTGGACCAATATCGGCTTGAGCATGGCATCGGTGTCCAGTTTCAGCACACTGCGCCAGAGCGGGGTCTTGAAGACATGGCACACAAGCTTGCCCGGGCTGAGCTCGCGGGTCTCAACCAGAAGCCCTGCCCATTCCAGAGGCAGAAGAACGCAACATGAGAACGCGGCCATCTCGCGCCAGCCGGCCGTGTGCCAATCTTTCGGCTCACCGTAAAAGGCTTCGAACAAGGCGGCCTCGGTCGTGCCGTGGTCGGCTTCGACATTGATGACGTTCATCCAGACATCCCACTTGCCGAAGGGGCGATCATCGAACCGCGCATAGGAGGCGTGATCGATGCGCAGGACGAAGTGTGGGATCAGTTCGGCGAACAGGCGGCCTGGGGACTGCGACAGCTCAGCGCCCCGCTTGGTCAACCGGAATTCACCCTTATAGTGCCGCCCCAGCCGGAGAGAGATCAGCAGATAATGCAGCACCTCGAGGGGCGGGAATTCGTATTCGTTGATGACCTTGTTGTAGCGGAACATCTCTTCTGCGCTTTTGCCCGGCCAGTCGAAGTGCTCGACGGCCCAATGGACGAAGACCCGTTTGAACGCCTTGGTCTTGGTCAGGCCAATGGAGCCGTGTTCGTGCGCGTATTGCAGGGTCAAGAGTGCTGCGCACAACATGGGCGAATGCGCGAGGTCGTGATGGTCATCATGGAGTTGTCGGAATTCGATCATGGCCCTTCATGGCACGAGCTGAACGTCGCTGCCAAGCGCACCGAGAGGGCTGCTCTGCGGGCGGCGAACTTAGAGGTGGTTCGGTTTGTCTGAACAGGTTCCGGGGGTTTCGTAAGTGGATTCCCGCCTTGGTTACGCTGCCACCAATACCGGTGTCAGCGGGTTGAAGTAAGCCTGATCCGGGGTTTTGCCGTCAAGCGATGAATGTGGGCGTCGCCCGTTGTAGAAGCCGATGTAGCGCCCGATCGATGCGCGTGCCTCCGGGACGTTGGCATAGGCGTGCAGGTAGACCTCCTCATATTTGATAGTTCTCCATAGCCGCTCGACGAAGACATTGTCGCGCCAGGCCCCTTTTCCGTCCATCCTGATCTTGATCTCCCGGCTCGCCAGCACCTTGATGAACTCGGTCGAGGTGAACTGGCTGCCCTGATCGGTGTTGAAGATGTCGGGCTTGCCGTGACGGGCCAGTGCTTCTTCTAAAGCTTCTATCAAAAGTCTGCCTCCAGCGTGATCGACACTCGCCAGGACAGCACCCGGCGGGTAAACCAATCCATCACGGCAGCCAGATAGATAAAGCCACGGGCCATGGGAATATAGGTAATGTCCATTGCCCAGACCTGATTGGGCCGCGTCACGGGCAGCTTTCGAAGCAGATAGGGGTATATCTTGTGTCCAGGCGCCGGTTTCGAGGTGTTCGGTTTGCGATAGAGTGCCTCGATCCCCATGCGCTTCATCAGTGTGGCGACATGCAATCGCCCCACCTTGAACCGCTCCTGCACCAGCAAACCCTGCAGCATCCGGCTGCCCGCAAAGGGGAATGCCGTGTGCAGCTTGTCGATCCGGTGCATCAGTTTCAGATCAGCATCCGACACCCGGCGGGGCTGGTAGTAGACGCTGCCCCGGCTGATCCCCAGCAGAATGGCCTGTCGGCTGATGCTCAGCTTTGCGCTGTTGTCGATCATCGTTTTGCGCTCGGAAACAGACCCGCCTTGCCGAGCACGCCGGACAAAAAATCGTTCTCCAGCGCCAACTCTCCGATCTTCGCATGCAACGTTTTCACATCGATGGCCGGTTCAGCTTCGGCTTTTGGCCCATCGCCAAATACCCCGGTCGCACCTTCGAGCAACTGGTCACGCCATTGCTTGATCTGGTTGGGGTGAACATCAAAGTCCTGCGCCAATTCGATCAGGGTCTTTTCACCTTTGATCGCGGCAACAGCCACTTTCGCTTTGAATGCCGGGCTGTGGTTCCGGCGTGGTCGTCTCGTCATGGGCATCTCCTCGCTCGCAGCATCATGCTACTGTTGCGCAGAAAATCCACTTATCCCGGCTGTTCAGATTTCCCGAACCACCTCTCTTGATCACGGGCAATTCGGCTCAACACCGGCGAATGTCACCGGCTATCGCTTGGCGCGGGTGACTCTCGATGATTACGACGGTCGTGCGGGGGTCGACTCGTCAAACGTTGACATGGCGTTGACATGGAATAAACGCGGAAAGCCCGACGGTTTACGTCGGGTTCTAACATGCTGATATGTTTTAAGTTTTTGGTTGCGGGAGTAGGATTTGAACCTACGACCTTCAGGTTATGAGCCTGACGAGCTACCGGGCTGCTCCATCCCGCGTTATATTGGGTATCGTTTAGAGAGATACGAATTGAGTTCCTTTCTAGGTTTGGCGGTGACCTACTCTCCCACGTCTTGAGACGCAGTACCATTGGCGCGACGGCGCTTAACGGCCGGGTTCGGAATGGATCCGGGTGTTTCGCTCGTGCTATGACCACCAAACCGAGGAAGGAACTCAACGATTGTCCAAGTCAGTACTCTGATTATGTGTATGCTTTTGATTTGTCAGTCTGTCTTTTACTGGATCAAATCAAGCCTATCGGGCAATTAGTACCAGTCAACTGAACGCATTGCTGCGCTTACATCTCTGGCCTATCGACGTGGTGGTCTACCACGGCCCTCAGGGATACCTTGTTTTGAGGGGGGCTTCCCGCTTAGATGCCTTCAGCGGTTATCCTGTCCGTTCATAGCTACCCAGCACTGCCGTTGGCACGACAACTGGTCCACCAGTGGAACGTTCACCCCGGTCCTCTCGTACTAGGGGCAACTCCTCTCAAGTATCCTACACCCACGGCAGATAGGGACCGAACTGTCTCACGACGTTCTAAACCCAGCTCACGTACCTCTTTAAATGGCGAACAGCCATACCCTTGGGACCTGCTCCAGCCCCAGGATGAGATGAGCCGACATCGAGGTGCCAAACACTGCCGTCGATATGGACTCTTGGGCAGTATCAGCCTGTTATCCCCGGCGTACCTTTTATCCGTTGAGCGATGGCCCTCCCACTTGGGACCACCGGATCACTATGGCCGTCTTTCGACTCTGCTCGACTTGTCAGTCTCGCAGTCAGGCTGGCTTCTGCCATTGCACTCAACGAGCGATTTCCGACCGCTCTGAGCCAACCTTCGCGCGCCTCCGTTACTCTTTAGGAGGCGACCGCCCCAGTCAAACTACCCACCACACAGGGTCCCGGATCCGGATAACGGACCGCGGTTAGACATCAAGCGAAGCAAGGGTGGTATCTCAAGGGAGGCTCCACAGAAACTGGCGTCTCTGCTTCAAAGCCTACCACCTATCCTGCACATGCTTGGCCTGATGCCAGTGTGAAGTTGTAGTAAAGGTGCACGGGGTCTTTCCGTCTAACCGCGGGAAGCCTGCATCTTGACAGGCAATTCAATTTCGCTGAGTCTATGTTGGAGACAGCGGGGAAGTCGTTACGCCATTCGTGCAGGTCGGAACTTACCCGACAAGGAATTTCGCTACCTTAGGACCGTTATAGTTACGGCCGCCGTTTACCGGGGCTTCAATTCAAAGCTCTCACCTCTCCTTTTAACCTTCCGGCACCGGGCAGGCGTCAGACCCTATACGTCGTCTTGCGACTTCGCAGAGCCCTGTGTTTTTAGTAAACAGTCGCCACCCCCTGGTTTGTGCCCCCAGCCTCTAGTTGCCTAGAAACCGGGCCTCCTTCTCGCGAACTTACGGAGGTATTTTGCCGAGTTCCTTCAACATAGTTCTCTCAAGCGCCTTGGTATTCTCTACCAGTCCACCTGTGTCGGTTTAGGGTACGATCTCATGGAGGGCTATTTCCAGGAACCGATCAGCGGCCCACCCAATCCGATAAGGGTGAACAACAGTCTCGATCCGTCACATCCTCCTGGCCCAGGAATATTAACCTGGTTCCCATCGACTACGCCTTTCGGCCTCGCCTTAGGGGTCGGCTTACCCTGCTCAGATTAGCTTTAAGCAGGAACCCTTGGACTTTCGGCGACAGGGTCTCTCACCCTGTTTGTCGCTACTCATGTCATCATTCTCACTAGTGATCTCTCCACCGGATCCCTCACAGGCCGGCTTCACAGAAAGTATCTTGTCCTCCAAGGCCCCCCGAGAGGGGCTAAAGAGGATAGATACTATGTCACACTACGCTCTGCTACCATGCCTTACGGCATCCTAAGCTTCGGCTCATGGCTTGAGCCCCGTTACATCTTCGCCGCAGGACAACTTATTTAGACCAGTGAGCTGTTACGCTATCTTTAAAGGATGGCTGCTTCTAAGCCAACCTCCTGGTTGTTTTGGTCGTCCCACCTGCTTTCCCACTTAGCCATGAATTGGGGGCCTTAGCTGTAGGTCAGGGTTGTTTCCCTCTTCACGACGGACGTTAGCATCCGCCGTGTGTCTGCCATCTAGTACTCCCGGGTATTCGGAGTTTGGTTAGGATCAGTAAGCCTGTGGGGCCCCATTACCCATCCAGTGCTCTACCCCCCGGGGTATTCGGATGACGCTCTACCTAAATAGATTTCGCAGAGAACCAGCTATCTCCGAGTTTGATTGGCCTTTCACCCCTAGGCACAACTCATCCCGACCTTTTTCAACAGGTGTGGGTTCGGACCTCCAGTTAGTGTTACCTAACCTTCATCCTGGTCATGCCTAGATCACTCGGTTTCGGGTCTGATCCCACGAACTCAACGCCCTATTAAGACTCGCTTTCGCTACGCCTACACCTAACGGCTTAAGCTTGCTCGTGAGACCAAGTCGATGACCCATTATACAAAAGGTACGCCGTCACAAGACTGGACACTAATGATAATCTTCTGCCTGCCCTACCGCTTCGCTGCGTGAGGGCTTCGCGCCGTCATTTCACGGGGATGGAGACTCGAAACTGTACGGTTTCAAGACCGGGGTTGCGACTGTCGAGCCCTGCGTTCGACCGATGGTCGACCGAGAGGCCCATCCGCACACCCTGGCGGTTCTCATATCCCAGTTCGATGCCAGACCGGAACTGGATGGATCCACCCAGGTCCACCTCGCCGCCCTGCAGGTAAATGCCGGGCATCGTGTGGAACTGCGCATACCATCTGCGGTTCGCGGTTGTGTATGTCGTTGTATTGCCAAGACCAATCCAGAACCCACCCTCGTTGGTGACTGATGCACCATAGGTGAGCTGGAAGGGGCCGCGTGCGGTTCCGGTCTGTTTGCGCAGGTAAATTTCTTCACCCACCACATCCTTCTGGAACACCACGTCGCCGGCAGAAGCGGCGACATAGCTTTGCGTTGCGTTCCTGGCCAGGCAACCTTCGTTCGGGCAGTGGTTCACGCCCATGTTGATCAGGCCCAGAACGAGCCCGACAACTGCAAAGGTGCCATCGGTAACAACGGCAAGATCTGACATGTCGGCTACTCCCGAGGACGGTAAAACTGACCGTCCGGGGTAGATTGTCATTAGAGTCCAGTCAAGCTCCGACTGATTGTAGGCGTTCGGTTTCAGGTACTGTTTCACTCCCCTCGTCGGGGTGCTTTTCACCTTTCCCTCACGGTACTGGTTCGCT